>NZ_FNSM01000001.1:5047500-5381250 GCF_900105415.1 Streptomyces sp. TLI_105
ACCGTGATTCCGGGAGTAGTGGCGAGCGAAACCGGATGAGGCCAAACCGTATGCGTGTGATACCCGGCAGGGGTTGCGCATGCGGGGTTGTGGGATCTCTCTTTCACAGTCTGCCGGCTGTGAGACGAGTCAGAAACCGTATGGATAGGCGAAGGACATGCGAAAGGTCCGGCGTAGAGGGTAAGACCCCCGTAGCTGAAATCTGTACGGCTCGTTGGAGAGACACCCAAGTAGCACGGGGCCCGAGAAATCCCGTGTGAATCCGGCGGGACCACCCGCTAAGCCTAAATATTCCCTGGTGACCGATAGCGGATAGTACCGTGAGGGAATGGTGAAAAGTACCGCGGGAGCGGAGTGAAATAGTACCTGAAACCGTGTGCCTACAAGCCGTGGGAGCGTCGGATGCAAGCTTGCTTGCATCTCGTGACTGCGTGCCTTTTGAAGAATGAGCCTGCGAGTTTGCGGTGTGTTGCGAGGTTAACCCGTGTGGGGAAGCCGTAGCGAAAGCGAGTCCGAACAGGGCGCTTCAGTAGCACGCTCAAGACCCGAAGCGGAGTGATCTAGCCATGGGCAGGTTGAAGCGGAGGTAAGACTTCGTGGAGGACCGAACCCACCAGGGTTGAAAACCTGGGGGATGACCTGTGGTTAGGGGTGAAAGGCCAATCAAACTCCGTGATAGCTGGTTCTCCCCGAAATGCATTTAGGTGCAGCGTCGCGTGTTTCTTGCCGGAGGTAGAGCACTGGATAGGCGATGGGCCCTACCGGGTTACTGACCTTAGCCAAACTCCGAATGCCGGTAAGTGAGAGCGCGGCAGTGAGACTGTGGGGGATAAGCTCCATGGTCGAGAGGGAAACAGCCCAGAGCATCGACTAAGGCCCCTAAGCGTACGCTAAGTGGGAAAGGATGTGGAGTCGCAGAGACAACCAGGAGGTTGGCTTAGAAGCAGCCACCCTTGAAAGAGTGCGTAATAGCTCACTGGTCAAGTGATTCCGCGCCGACAATGTAGCGGGGCTCAAGCGTACCGCCGAAGTCGTGTCATTGCAGCGTATAGCCCCAACGGGTGTTGTGATGGGTAGGGGAGCGTCGTGTGCCGGGTGAAGCAGCCGCGGAAGCGAGTTGTGGACGGTTCACGAGTGAGAATGCAGGCATGAGTAGCGATACACACGTGAGAAACGTGTGCGCCGATTGACTAAGGGTTCCTGGGTCAAGCTGATCTGCCCAGGGTAAGTCGGGACCTAAGGCGAGGCCGACAGGCGTAGTCGATGGACAACCGGTTGATATTCCGGTACCCGCTTTGAAACGCCCAATACCGAATCCTCTGATGCTAAGCCCGTGAAGCCGTTCCGGACCCTTCGGGGAAAGGAAAGTGGTGGAGCCGGCGAACCGAGGTGGTAGTAGGTAAGCGATGGGGTGACGCAGGAAGGTAGTCCAGCCCGGGCGGTGGTAGTCCCGGGGTAAGGGTGTAGGCCGTGTGATAGGCAAATCCGTCACACACCAAGGCTGAGACCTGATGCCGAGCCGATTGTGGTGAAGTGGATGATCCTATGCTGTCGAGAAAAGCCTCTAGCGAGTTTCATGGCGGCCCGTACCCTAAACCGACTCAGGTGGTCAGGTAGAGAATACCGAGGCGTTCGGGTGAACTATGGTTAAGGAACTCGGCAAAATGCCCCCGTAACTTCGGGAGAAGGGGGGCCACGCCCGGTGATCGGACTTGCTCCGTGAGCTGGGGGTGGCCGCAGAGACCAGCGAGAAGCGACTGTTTACTAAAAACACAGGTCCGTGCGAAGCCGTAAGGCGATGTATACGGACTGACGCCTGCCCGGTGCTGGAACGTTAAGGGGACCGGTTAGTCACATTTCGGTGTGGCGAAGCTGAGAACTTAAGCGCCAGTAAACGGCGGTGGTAACTATAACCATCCTAAGGTAGCGAAATTCCTTGTCGGGTAAGTTCCGACCTGCACGAATGGCGTAACGACTTCTCGACTGTCTCAACCATAGGCCCGGTGAAATTGCACTACGAGTAAAGATGCTCGTTTCGCGCAGCAGGACGGAAAGACCCCGGGACCTTTACTACAGTTTGATATTGGTGTTCGGTTCGGCTTGTGTAGGATAGGTGGGAGACTGTGAAGCCGTGACGCCAGTCATGGTGGAGTCGCCGTTGAAATACCACTCTGGTCGTGCTGGATGTCTAACCTCGGTCCGTGATCCGGATCAGGGACAGTGTCTGATGGGTAGTTTAACTGGGGCGGTTGCCTCCCAAAGGGTAACGGAGGCGCCCAAAGGTTCCCTCAGCCTGGTTGGCAATCAGGTGTTGAGTGTAAGTGCACAAGGGAGCTTGACTGTGAGACCGACGGGTCGAGCAGGGACGAAAGTCGGGACTAGTGATCCGGCGGTGGCTTGTGGAAGCGCCGTCGCTCAACGGATAAAAGGTACCCCGGGGATAACAGGCTGATCTTCCCCAAGAGTCCATATCGACGGGATGGTTTGGCACCTCGATGTCGGCTCGTCGCATCCTGGGGCTGGAGTCGGTCCCAAGGGTTGGGCTGTTCGCCCATTAAAGCGGTACGCGAGCTGGGTTTAGAACGTCGTGAGACAGTTCGGTCCCTATCCGCTGTGCGCGTAGGAATATTGAGAAGGGCTGTCCCTAGTACGAGAGGACCGGGACGGACGAACCTCTGGTGTGCCAGTTGTCCTGCCAAGGGCATGGCTGGTTGGCTACGTTCGGGAGGGATAACCGCTGAAAGCATCTAAGCGGGAAGCCTGCTTCGAGATGAGTATTCCCACCTCCTTGAGAGGGTAAGGCTCCCAGTAGACGACTGGGTTGATAGGCCGGATGTGGAAGCCCCGTAAGGGGTGGAGCTGACCGGTACTAATAGGCCGAGGGCTTGTCCTCAGTTGCTCGCGTCCACTGTGTTAGTTCTGAAGCAACGAACACGCCCCCTGCGGGGTGCGGCGGTTCGTGAACTTCATAGAGTTTCGGTGGTCATAGCGTTAGGGAAACGCCCGGTTACATTCCGAACCCGGAAGCTAAGCCTTTCAGCGCCGATGGTACTGCAGGGGGGACCCTGTGGGAGAGTAGGACACCGCCGAACAATCATTGTGGGAAAGCCCCGCACCTCATGGTGCGGGGCTTTTCTGCGTTTACGGTCCGGCGGGCCGGATCTCCCTTCGGGACACGGCGCTGTCACCGGTTTTTCAGAGGCGGCCGGCTGCTTTCAGAGCGAGATAGGCGTCCGCCAGGGCGGGAGCGAGGGTCTCGGGGGTGGCGTCGACGACCGTGACGCCCTGGCGCCGGAGCTGATCTGCGGTACGGGCGCGCTGGGACTGGGTCTGAGTGGCGGCCGCGGCCTCGTAGACCGCTTCGATCGTGCCGCGTCCCCCGGCCATGCGCGTCACATGGGGATCGGCGACGGAGGCCACCAGGACCGTGTGGCGCTGGGAGAGCTGGGGGAGGACCGGGAGGAGGCCCTCCTCGATCGGGGCGGCGTCGAGGCCGGTCAGGAGGACGATCAGCGAGCGGCGCGGAGCGCGTGCCAGGGCCGTCGCGGCGAGACCGCGTGCGTCGGTCTCCACGAGCTCGGGCTCCAGCGGGGCGAGGGCGTTGACCACGGCCGGCAGGACGTCGCCGGCGGAGCGGCCCTGGACCTGGGCGCGGAGGCGGCGGTCGTAGGCCAGGAGGTCCACGCGGTCACCGGCTCGGGAGGCGAGCGCGGTGAGGAGGAGGGCCGCGTCCATGGAGGCGTCCAGGCGGGGGACGTCGCCGACGCGCCCCGCCGAAGTGCGGCCGGTGTCGAGGACGATCAGGATGTGCCGGTCGCGTTCGGGTCGCCAGGTGCGGACGGCCACGGTGGTCTGGCGGGCCGTGGCCCGCCAGTCGATCGAGCGGGTGTCGTCGCCGGGGACGTACTCGCGGAGGCTGTCGAACTCTGTCCCCTCGCCTCGGGTGAGCACGCTGGTGCGGCCGTCGAGCTCGCGGAGCCGGGCCAGGCGTGATGGCAGGTGTTTGCGGCTGGTGAAGGGCGGCAGGACACGGACGGTCCAGGGGACCTCGTGGTGGCCCTGGCGGGCCGCGAGGCCCAGGGGGCCGAACGAGCGGACAGTGATCCGTTCGGCATGGCGGTCGCCGCGGCGGGTCGGACGCAGGCTCGTGGTGAGTCGGCGGCGCTCGCCGGCGGGGACGGTCAGCCGGCGGCGTGAGGAGGCCTGTTCGGTGCCTGGGAGCCAGCTGCTGGGCGGCCAGGCGTCGCGGAGCTGGGCGCGGAGGCGGCGGCGGGACGGGTTGGTGACGGTGAGCTGGACCTCGGCCCCGTCACCGAGTCGAACGGATGTATCACCACTTCGGGTGAATTGGAGCGTTCGTACTGGCGCCGCCAGGGCGTAGTCGCACAGAATTGCGAGGGAGAGGGGCGCGTTCACCGCGAGCATCCCTGCCCAGCTGGGGGCGAGGAGGCCGACGGGGAGCGATCCGAGGGCGGCGAGCAGCGCGGTTCGTCCGGTGAGGGCCATGGGGCGCCGTTCTCAGCGGGGGACGGGGACGTGGGCGAGGATCGAGTTGATGACGGAGTCGGGGGTGACCCCCTCCATCTCGGCCTCGGGCCGCAGGTGGATGCGATGACGCAGGGTGGGGAGAGCGAGGGCCTTCACATCGTCCGGGGTGACGTAGTCCCGGCCGGTGAGCCAGGCCCAGGCGCGGGCGGTGGAGAGCAGGGCGGTGGCGCCTCGGGGGGAGACCCCGAGCGTGAGCGAGGGGGATTCACGCGTGGCACGACAGATATCGACGACATAGCCGGCGATCTCGGTGGAGACCGAGACCTTGGCGACGGCGGCCCGGGCCGCTTCGAGCTCGGCGGGGCCCGCCACGGGGCGGACGCCGGCGGCCTTCAGGTCGCGGGGGTCGAAGCCCTCGGCGTGACGGGTGAGGACATGGATCTCGTCCGCGCGTGAGGGCAGAGGAACCGTCAGCTTGAGCAGGAAGCGGTCCAGTTGGGCCTCGGGGAGCGGGTAGGTGCCCTCGTACTCGACGGGGTTCTGGGTCGCGGCGACCAGAAACGGCTCCGGGAGGGGGCGCGGGGTGCCGTCGACCGTGACCTGACGCTCCTCCATCGCCTCCAGGAGGGAGGACTGGGTCTTCGGGGGCGTGCGGTTGATCTCGTCGGCGAGCAGCAGGTTGGTGAAGACCGGGCCGGGCTGGAAGGAGAACTCGGCGGTGCGGGCGTCGTAGACCAGGGAGCCGGTGACGTCGCTGGGCATCAGGTCGGGGGTGAACTGGACGCGCTTGGTGTCGAGTTCGAGCGCGGCCGCCAGTGAGCGGACCAGGAGGGTCTTGGCGACTCCGGGGACGCCTTCGAGGAGGACGTGTCCCCGGCAGAGCAGGGCGACGACGAGACCGGTGACGGCGGGGTCCTGGCCGACCACGGCCTTCGCGATCTCGGTGCGCAGGGCCTCCAGGGAGGCGCGGGCGCTGTCCGAGTCCGTGGCGGTCTCGGGGGTCGGGGCGCTCATGAGGTGCGTACCTCTCTTTCGAGGGCGTCGAGTTGGTCCGCCAGGCGGATGAGGGTGGCGTCGTCGGCGGGAGCCGGGCCGAAGAGGAGGTTCCTGGTGTCCGCCGTCGTCTCGGGGAGACGGGCGGAGAGTGCGGGGAGGAGACGGTCGGGGGAGTGGGCGTCCTGGACGGGGACGCCGAGCAGCGGGGCGAGCCGGGTGCGGGTCGCGGTGCGCAGGACGGAGGCGGCGCGGTCGCGGGCGTTCGCCTTGCGGTAGAGGCGGGCGCGGCCCTCGGTGGCCTCGGAGGCGCGGAGGGCGACGGGGAGGCGCTCGGTGACCAGGGGGCCGAGGCGGCGGCCGCGCCAGAGGGCGGCCAGCAGGGCCGCGAGGGCGAGTTGGAGGGTGCCCCACAGCCAGCCGGAGGGGATGAGAGCGAGGAAGTTGCCCGTGGTGTCGTCGGCGGGCGTGTCGGTGGTGGCCGAGGTGTCGGAGAGGGAGGGGAGGTACCAGACGAGATGGGGCTGGGAGCCGAGGAGTTGCAGGGCCAGCGAGGCGTTGCCCCGTTGGTCGAGGTGGGAGTTGTAGAGGATGTCGGGCGAGCCGAGGAGGACGGTGTCGGTGGTGCCCGTGCCGCTGCCGGTGCCGGTGCCGGGGAGGAGGAGCAGGGTGGGCAGGCCGTCGGAGCGGTAGCAGGCCTCGGCGGGGGTGCCGGGGGAGGTCTCGTAGCGTTCGCCGCCGAGGTCGGCGCTGCCGGCGCGGGTGGCGGCCGGCAGGGCGCAGCCGGGGGCGCGTTCCTCCACCGGGGTGCTCGGGGCGCTGGTGACTCCCGGGGCCAGGGTGTCGAGGGAGGCGCGGCCCGCGCCGACGAGGACCGTGCGGGTGGCGGAGCCGGTCATGGCCGAGTGGAGTGTGGACTGCTGGGCGTCCGTCAGCAGGTCGGGGGTGGTGACCAGGAGGGTGGTTCCGGCGTCCGTGGCCGCCGTGGCCTCGGCCAGGGTGGTGACGAGGGTGACGGTGACGCCGCGGGCCTTGAGGAGTTCGGCGACGGCGCGGCTGCCCTGCGGGTCGGCGGAGCGCGGGTCGAGGGCGCCGTGGGCGTCGGTGGACCGGAAGGTCGCGAGGGCGAGGCCGCCGGTCAGGATCAGGGCGAGGACGAGGACCGCGCCGCGGACGCGGGTCCACACCTGGCGGGCGGAGGGGGCCGTCGAGGTGGTGCCGGTGACCGGGCGGCTCATGCGGGCGTCCCCGGGGAGGCGGTGTCGAGGGTCGGGCGGGTCCGTTCCAGGGCGGTGTCCAGTGCCTCGACGCGGCGGTACGCGGGCTCGTCGGCGGTGCGGCCGCCGTACGTGACGTCGTCGAAGGCGCGGGCCGCGAGGCGCAGGTCGTCCGCGTGGGAGGGGAGGGAGCGGCCGGCTTCGGCGGCGGCCTCGTCGGCGGTGCGGCCGGGGCGGGGTTCGAGGAGGGTGCGCTCCTCCAGGGAGCGGACGATGGCCCGCATCCGTTCCTGGACGGCTTCGTTCCAGCGGCCGGCGGAGGCGTGCCGTGCGGCGGCCGTCCGGTGGTCCCGGGCGGTGCGGGGGCCGTCGGCGAAGAGGGAGTCGCCGGTGGTGCCGGGGGCCCGGTGCGGGGTGCCGAGGCGCCACCAGAGGGCGGCGACCAGGGCGGCCACCACCAGGACGATGACGACGAGGCCGAGGACGCCGCCCGGGGTGGCCCCGGAAGCGGTGCCGAAGAGGTCGTCCAGCCACTCCCAGAAGCGGTCGAGGCCGCGCTGGAGGAGGTTCGGGTCGTTCTCGTGGTACCTCGGATCGGACAGCTCCCGCTCCGCCGCCTCGCGGGCGGGGACGCGGGAGATGTCCACCGGTGTGTCGCCGTCGGCGCGCAGCCGTGCCAGTGCCGCGGCCGCTCCCCCCGTGAACGTCACCGCATCAGCCCCCGACGGTGTCGGTGCCCGGCGTGGGGCCGTAGCCGGGGAGACCCGCGGCCCGGGCCAGTTCGAGGTCCAGGGCTTCGCGGCGGATGCGCTGGTCCACGTAGAGGAGGACGGTCACGCCGGCCGAGATCGGGTAGGTGATCGCGCTGGTGATCACGCCGCCGATGCCCGTGATGATCAGGAACGGCCAGCCGAACGTGGTGGTGGTGCCGGACATCAGGCCGGAGAAGCCCTCGCCGTCGACCGCGATGCCGATGATGGTGAACGGGATCGCGATGATCATGGCGAAGAGGAAGATCAGCAGCTGCGTCAGCAGGGTGATGCCGAAGATCCGCCACCACGAGCCCCGCACCAGCTTCGCCGAGCGCTTCAGCGACGGGACGACGCCTCGGCGCTCCAGCATGAGGGCGGGGGAGGAGAGGCTGAAGCGGATCATCAGCCAGAGGACCGCCGCGATGGCACCCAGACCGCCGAGGAAGGCCAGGGCCACGCCCGGGGCGCCGCCGATCAGGAGGCCGGGGAGCAGGCCGACGGTCATGATGGCGACGGCCATCGCCGCGAGGAGCAGGGTCAGACCGAGGAGCTGGAGCAGGCGCGGGCGGGCCTCCTGCCAGGCGGAGCCCAGCGAGACCGGGCGGCCGAGGATCGCGCGGCTGATGACGACGGTCAGCAGGGCGGCGCTCACGAGCGACGCCACCATCGTCACCAGGAGCGACGGACCCAGGGCGATCAGGGAGGCCTGGGCCGAGTCGACGGACTGCTGCAGCTGCTCGGCGGGCGTGGCGTCGGCATTGACCTCGGGGGGCGCCGGCACGAGGTACCGCTGGGCCAGGATGTCGGCGATCTGGGAGATCACCGCGACCGTGACGGTGATGGTGAGGACCGTGCGCCAGTAGGTGCGGAGGGTCTTCACCGCGCCGTCGAGGATCTCGCCCATGCCCAGCGGGCGCAGCGGGATGACTCCGGGCTTCGCGGCCGGAGGCCTGCCCCAGTGGACGTTCGGCGGCGGGGCTCCCCAGTTCTGGCCGGGTGCGGGAGGCGGTGTCCGGTCGGTCGGCGGGGACCACTGGCCGGCGGGCGGCTGGTCCTTGGACCACTGGACGGTGGAGCCGTTCGCCTCGGCCGGGGAGGGAGGTCCGGGGACCCCCGAGTCGTCCTGGCCGTCGGAGGGGGCGGATCCGGGCGAGGTCCAGCCCGGAGTGTCGTTCACGGTCGTCCACCTCGGAGGAATGGTCGCGGTGCCGGATCGGCGAACCGGCTCGGTCACGGCGGCCGACACCTGACACGGCGGCGGGCCGGGTGCCATCGTGCCACGCGGGGCCCGCCCATGGGCCGGAGCCCGCATCTCCTTCGTACCTTTGTCCGGACCTTCATTGTGCGAGCGGCAGGCGGCACAGCGTGCGGATGCCCGATCAGGTCGCGCGAACCGCGCGTGGACGGGCCGAGCGGGCCGCCCTCCACGGGAGCGCGGCCCGGGCGGGGGGAGGCGCCGTGGGGCAGGTCCCGGCCCCTGACCCCGACCTCAGCCGAGGGCGGTGAAGCAAGCAGCACGACGACGCCGCGATCGCGTACATCCATCGCGTACATCCGCCGGGTCCTATGTGCTCACCGTTCTTGAGGATCAGGTTGTGCGCTGCCAAGGCGGGGGCCGGGGCGGTCTTGTACTGCGCGCACACCTCAGGGGCTGCGGACAGCGCGTCCTTTTCGGTAGCTCCGGCGGACCAGTCACTGTCGGCTCGCTCGGAAGGTCGTAGGGCGTTTTCGCGAAGTAGCCTGATCCGTCCCATGGGCCGTGGAAGGCCGCGCAGGGTACGGTTCTGCGCGACCACGGGGGAGACGGGGGTGACATCCATGACTGACATCAACACCCATGGACACGGACGGTCACCAGTGACTGATCTTGGACGTCGCCGCAGGTCAGTGAGGTATCTCACCAGCCGCCTTAGGACTGATACGGAAATGGGATGATGTCGATATGAAGGGACGCGTTCTTGTCGTCGACGACGACACCGCACTGGCCGAGATGCTCGGCATCGTGCTGCGGGGTGAAGGGTTCGAGCCGTCGTTCGTCGCGGACGGTGACAAGGCGCTTGCCGCTTTCAGAGAGGCCAAGCCCGATCTGGTGCTGCTGGACCTGATGCTGCCCGGAAGGGACGGCATCGAGGTGTGCCGGCTCATCCGCGCCGAGTCCGGTGTGCCGATCGTCATGCTCACGGCCAAGAGCGACACCGTCGACGTGGTCGTGGGTCTGGAGTCCGGCGCCGACGACTACATCGTGAAGCCGTTCAAGCCGAAGGAGCTCGTCGCCCGTATCCGGGCGCGGCTGCGGAGGTCCGAGGAGCCGGCTCCCGAGCAGCTCACCATCGGCGACCTGGTCATCGACGTGGCCGGGCACTCCGTGAAGCGGGACGGGCAGTCCATCGCCCTGACCCCGCTGGAGTTCGACCTCCTGGTCGCGCTCGCGCGCAAGCCGTGGCAGGTCTTCACCCGCGAGGTCCTGCTCGAGCAGGTCTGGGGCTACCGGCACGCGGCCGACACCCGGCTGGTGAACGTGCACGTCCAGCGGCTCCGCTCGAAGGTCGAGAAGGACCCCGAGCGCCCGGAGATCGTGGTGACCGTCCGCGGTGTCGGCTACAAGGCGGGACCGAGCTGACATGACTGCGGGCAGTACTGCTCCGAAGCCCGGGGACCCGGGAGTCCGTACGGGGCGGACTGCCGGACCGGGGCGGGGGGGCTCGCGATTCGGCCGTCTGCTGCGCGGCGGAGGACTCCTCCGCAGCAGACCGGTTCTGCGGCTCTTCGCGCGCTGGGTCCGCCGGCCGCTGCTGCCCGCGGTGCGGCTGTGGCGGCGGAACATCCAGCTGAGGATCGTCGCGGGCACCCTGCTCATGTCGCTCGGAGTGGTGCTGCTGCTCGGCATCGTCGTCATCGGGCAGGTCCGCAACGGCCTGCTCGACGCCAAGGAGAGGGCCGCCCAGAGCCAGGCCGCCGGGGGGTTCTCCGCCGCCCAGGACCGGGCGGCGACCACTCCCTCCGCCCCCGGTCAGCAGGACGGCGTGCGGGCCGGTGCCTCCGTGAACTGGCGCTCCACGCTGGTCGAGCAGCTCGCCAGCGGTGGTCAGAGCGCGTTCAACGTGGTCGCGCTCTCCCTCGACACCGGCGACACCGCGAGCCGGGGCGCCCGTGCCTCCGGCGAGGTCGACCCGACCACGAGCATCCCCGCCGACCTGCGGCACTCGGTCGCGCAGGGCGCCGGCACCTTCCAGAAGTTCACGCGGATCCACTACACCAGCGGCAAGGCGTCCGAGCCGGGCCTGGTGATCGGCAAGCGGCTGAACGACGCCGACGGCGACCAGTACGAGCTGTACTACCTCTTCCCGCTGACCCAGGAGGAGGACTCCCTCACCCTGGTCAAGGGGACCCTGGCGACCGCCGGGCTGTTCGTCGTCGTGCTGCTCGGCGCCATCGCCTGGCTCATGGTGCGGCAGGTCGTCACGCCCGTGCGGATGGCCGCCGGGATCGCCGAACGGCTCTCGGCCGGCCGCCTCCAGGAGCGCATGAAGGTCACCGGCGAGGACGACATCGCGCGCCTCGGCGAGGCCTTCAACAAGATGGCCTCCAACCTCCAGCTCAAGATCCAGCAGCTGGAGGAGCTGTCGCGGATGCAGCGGCGGTTCGTCTCCGACGTCTCGCACGAGCTGCGGACCCCGCTGACCACGGTTCGGATGGCCGCCGACGTCATCCACGAGGCCCGCGTCGACTTCGACCCGATCACCGCCCGCTCCGCCGAACTCCTCGGCGACCAGCTCGACCGCTTCGAGTCGCTGCTCTCCGACCTCCTGGAGATCAGCCGCTTCGACGCGGGCGCGGCCGCCCTGGAAGCCGAGCCGATAGACCTGCGCCAGGTCGTCCGCCGTGTCATCGGCGGCGCCGAACCCCTCGCCGAGCGCAAGGGCACCCGGATCGTGGTCCTCGGCGACCAGCAGCCCGTGGTGGCCGAGGCGGACGCCCGCCGCGTCGAGCGGGTGCTGCGCAACCTCGTCGTCAACGCCGTCGAGCACGGCGAGGGCCGGGACGTGGTCGTGAAGCTCGCCGCCGCCGGCGGGGCCGTCGCCGTCGCCGTCCGCGACTACGGCGTCGGGCTCAAGCCGGGCGAGGCCACCCGGGTCTTCAACCGCTTCTGGCGCGCCGACCCCGCACGCGCGCGCACCACCGGCGGCACGGGCCTCGGCCTGTCGATCGCCGTGGAGGACGCGAGGCTGCACGGCGGCTGGCTCCAGGCCTGGGGCGAGGCCGGCGGCGGCTCGCAGTTCCGGCTCACCCTGCCGCGCACCGCGGACGAGCCGCTGCGGGGATCGCCGATCCCGCTGGAGCCCGAGGACTCCCGGCGCAACCGCGAGCAGACCGCCGCCGGACGCGACCAGGAGAGCGGCCGGCTCACCACCGTGCCCGCGCAGCCCGTCGGTGACCGGTCGGCGCTCGCCGTGCCGCCGAGGCTGCCCGGGCCGCCGCGGGCGACCGTCGATCCGACGGCGCTGCCCGGCAGCGGCGCACGGGTCGTGGCGCGGACGGCGACGGACGACGGCGGCGGGACGGGCCCGGCGACGGCCGGGGGGAACGGGCATCTGGAGCGGGAGGACGGGACACGTGGGCGCTGACTCCCGAGCGGAGCACGCGGGGCGGGGACGGAGTACACGCGCGGTGGTCCTCGCCGCGTGCGGCGGGCTTCTGGTGACCGGGTGCGCGGCGATGCCCGACAGCGGGGACGTGCAGGCGGTGAAAGGCGCCGGCACGGGCGACTCGCAGGTACGGGTCTATGCCGTCGCCCCCCGGGAGAACGCGGACCCGGACGAGATCGTCGACGGCTTCCTGGAAGCCATGACGAGTGACGACCCCGGCTTCGCCACCGCCCGCAAGTACCTCACGAAGAAGGCCGCGCAGGGCTGGAAGCCGGAGCAGAGCATCACCGTGCTCACCACCGCGCCCGACCGCGAGCAGGCCGACCGCAACGCCGACCCCGAGAACCAGGGGCGCGCCTTCCCGCTCTCCGGCCGCAAGATCGCGACCGTGGACGCGCGCCACGCCTATCAGCCGAACAGCCCCACCGAGTACCTGCAGTCGATCCACGTCGTGCAGCAGCCTTCGGCGAACGGCAAGGGCAAGGAGTGGCGCATCGACAGCCTCCCGCCCGGCCTGGTCCTCGGCGAGGCCGACTTCCTCCGCAACTACCGCTCGGTCAACAAGTACTACTTCGCCTCCGGGGAGGACTGGGTCGTCGCCGACCCCGTCTACATCCGGCAGCGGCAGGACCCCGTCACCCGGATGGACCCGGTGACGCAGACGGTCAAGGCGCTGTTGGAGGGCCCGACGAACTGGCTGAAGCCCGCCGTCGACTCGCAGTTCCCCTCCGGTACGGAGCTGAAGACCGGCGTCACCACCCTGACCACGGACGACCAGTCCACGCTGAGGGTGCCGCTCAACCGCAAGGCGGACCGGGCCGGCGGCGAGGCGTGCCGGCGGATGGCGGCGCAGCTGCTGTTCACGCTGGGCGACCTGACCTCCGTACGGGTCGAGCATGTGGAGCTCCTGGGGTCCAGCGGGCAGTCGCTGTGCCGGCTGGGCAAGGGACAGGCGCTCGAGTTCGCCGCGGTGCGGAACACCGACCGCGAGGAGCACCCGTACTTCGTCGACGAGCACGGCAAGCTGATGATGCTCCTGGTCGGCGGCAAGGAGGCGAACGCGCCGGTCGAGGTGCCGGGGCCGTTCGGCAAGGGCACGACGCCGCTCCGCTCGGTCGCCGTCGACCGGGGCGAGACCCGGGCCGCCGGGGTCGGGGAGACCGGCCGCGAGCTGCTCGTCTCCTCCATCACCACGGAGCAGGACGCGCTGCCGCCCGTCCTGACCAGCAAGGCCGCCCGGCCGGCCGACCGGCTGTCCGCGCCCAGCTGGGACGGCAGGGGCGATCTGTGGGTCGCCGACCGGGACCCCGCCGCGCCCCAGCTGTGGATGGTGCCGGACGGCACCGGGCACCCGGTCAAGGTCCGCACGCCGTGGCTCGGGGACGACGCCCGCATCGAGTCGCTGCGGGTCTCCGCCGACGGCGTACGGATCGCGCTGGTGGTCACGCGGGGCGAGCACACGACCCTGCAGATCGGCCGGATCCAGCGGCAGACGACGGGCGAGGAGCCGGCCGTCTCCGTCCTGGACCTGCAGCCCGCCGCGCCCCGGATGGAGTCGGTCACCGCCGTCTCCTGGGCCGGCCCCAGTCGGCTCGTCGTGGTCGGCAAGGAGGCGGGAGGCGTCCAGCAGATCCGCTACCTCCAGACCGACGGCTCGACCTCGACGACCTCGGTGCTCCCCGGCCTGAACGGGGTGACCTCGGTGACCGCCCCGCACAAGGACACGGTGCCGGTGGTGGCCGACTCCGGCGACGACGGGATCGTGCGGTTGGTGCCGGGGACGAACTGGCAGCCGGTGGCGAAGAAGGGGTTCTCGCCGGTCTACCCCGGCTAGGACGTGCTCCGCGAGGCGCTGCCGGGGCCGGCTCGCAGGGCCTGAGGTTCGCCCTGCCGGGGCCGCTCGCGGGGCCTCGCAGGGCCGTACCTGACGTACTCGGGGCTTCGCGGGCGGTTTTCCACAGGGGTGGCAGGGAGGGGCCCGGAGGTGCACAGTGGAGCCATGCGGGGGTGGTGGCGCGAGATCGCCGGGCTGGTGCTGCCGGTCGCCTGCGGAGGCTGCGGCAGACCGCGGACGGAGCTGTGCGCGGCCTGCGCGCACGCGCTCGCCGGGGCGCCGCCGCGCAGGGTGAGGCCCGCGCCCGAGCCCGCCGGACTGCCCGTGGTCCACGCCGCCGCGCCGTACGCCGACGCCGTGCGGGAGCTGCTCCTCGCCCACAAGGAGCGCGGGGCCCTCACGCTCGCCGGGCCCTTGGGCGGTGCCCTCGCCGGGGCCGTGGCGGCCGCCGGCCGGTCCGGGACGGGGGCCGCGGACGGACCGCTACTCCTCGTGCCCGTGCCCTCCTCGCGGCGTTCCGTACGGGCGCGTGGCCACGATCCGACGCGGCGGATCGCACTGGCCGCGGCGGCCCGGCTGCGGCGGTCGGGGTGGCCGGCGCGGGTCGTGCCCGTGCTCCGGCAGCGGCGGTACGTGGCGGATCAGGCCGGGCTCGGGGCGCGCGGGCGCTTCGCCAACCTGTCGGGGGCGCTGGAGGTCGTGCCGGGCGGAGCGCGGCTTCTGACGGCGGGGAGGGTGATCCTCGTGGACGACCTGATGACCACGGGCGCCTCGCTCGCGGAGGCGGCGCGCGCACTCGGAGCCGTACACCTTCCGTTCATTCCTGGAATACCGCACGGCTTACCGACCGGTTCGGCGCAGCGTGAAATCGAACAGCGCGCTGCGGCTGTGATCGCATCCTCTCCCGCTTCGTTCGAAATAAACCGGAACTCGCCGGAAACTTGGATCGTTGCAGGTGGTGAGAGGTGAAAGCACCCGTCCGGAGGTATGTCGCGGTAGCGGGTGCCGACACCCGTCCGAAGGGGCTATGTTCGGTTGTGAGGAATGGAGAACGCCATCGCCTCACCGAATACTGGTTGCGCCTACAGGACAGGAGTTCAGGGCGAATTAACCTCTTGTCGATGGGGTGGGGATCTCGTCGACTGGGCAGGAGGAGGGCGAAGTCGCCAAGTCCGAACTCCGGTGACACCACCGGAGTCTGGTGCAAAGGGAGATGCCCGGCGGCCAAGGAGCCGACCAGGGCGATCCGGGAACGGAGTTCTGCGTGGACATCGTCGTCAAGGGCCGCAAGACCGAGGTGCCCGAGCGGTTCCGCAAGCACGTGGCCGAGAAGCTGAAGCTGGAGAAGATCCAGAAGCTCGACGGCAAGGTGATCAGCCTCGACGTCGAGGTGTCCAAGGAGCACAACCCGCGGCAGGCCGACCGGTCCGACCGCGTGGAGATCACCCTCCACTCCCGAGGCCCGGTGATCCGGGCGGAAGCGGCGGCAGGCGACCCGTACGCAGCGCTCGACCTCGCCAGCGACAAGCTCGAGGCACGACTGCGCAAGCAGCACGACAAGCGATACACCCGGCGTGGCAACGGCCGGCTGTCCGCGGCGGAGGTCGGGGACGTGGTGCCCGGCGCCGCCAAGCTCAACGGAGACGGCCAACTGGCCGTCGACGAGACCGAGAAGGTGCCCACCACGATGATGGGCTCCATCGAGGTCCAGGGCGAGGGCCCGCTCGTGGTCCGCGAGAAGACCCACCGGGCCGCACCGATGACGCTCGACCAGGCGCTCTACGAGATGGAGCTGGTCGGGCACGACTTCTACCTCTTCGTCGACTCCGACACCAAGCAGCCGAGCGTCGTCTACCGGCGACACGCCTACGACTACGGCGTCATCCACCTGGAGAGCGACCCGCTCGCCGAGGGCGGCGGCGTCGGCGGTGCGCTCGGCGGCTGACCCGCCGCACCGCACCGCCTCCGAACAGGTGTCCCTCTCGGTGCCCCTGGAGCGCAATTCGCGCCCCCAGGGGCGCCCCCGTGCGTCCGTGGAGCACCCCCGTCGTCGCCCGGGCATGAAATCATGGCGTGCACGCCAACCGGTGCCGGTCGAGTACGGGTTGGAGGACCGGAAACGAATTCAGGCCACGGCCTTCAGGGGGAGGAACGATGGCGGACAGCTTCGGGCCGGTGCTCAGCGAGCGCGAGCACGGTGGCGCGGTCCCGGAGGGATCGGAATCGGACAGCGGAGCATTCCGCAAGGAGCCGATCAGGGTCCTTGTCGTGGACGACCATGCCCTCTTCCGCCGCGGACTCGAGATCGTCCTCGCCCAGGAAGAGGACATCCAGGTCGTCGGCGAGGCCGGTGACGGCGCCGAGGCCGTCGACAAGGCCGCCGATCTGCTCCCCGACATCGTCCTGATGGACGTACGGATGCCCCGGCGCGGTGGCATCGAGGCGTGCACCTCCATCAAGGAGGTGGCCCCCAGCGCGAAGATCATCATGCTGACGATCAGCGACGAGGAGGCCGACCTCTACGAGGCGATCAAGGCGGGGGCCACGGGCTACCTCCTCAAGGAGATCTCCACCGACGAGGTCGCCACCGCGATCCGCGCGGTCGCCGACGGGCAGTCGCAGATCAGCCCGTCGATGGCGTCCAAGCTCCTCACCGAGTTCAAGTCGATGATCCAGCGGACCGACGAGCGTCGGCTCGTGCCCGCGCCCCGGCTGACCGACCGCGAGCTGGAGGTCCTCAAGCTGGTCGCGACCGGCATGAACAACCGGGACATCGCCAAGGAGCTGTTCATCTCCGAGAACACCGTGAAGAACCACGTCCGGAACATCCTGGAGAAGCTGCAGCTGCACTCCCGGATGGAGGCCGTGGTCTACGCGATGCGGGAGAAGATCCTCGAGATCCGCTAGCCCAGTCCCGGCTGACCCAGGGCCGTCACCAGGTCCTTCGCCAGCTCCGGGCGGTCCACCCGCTCCACCGCCACCGCGTCGCAGCCCACCCACTCGGCCGCCTCGCGCAGGGCCCGCGCCACCGCCGGCACGGCCTTGGGGCCGTCGAGCGTCACCTGCCGGGCGACGAGCGTCCGGCCCTCCCGCGCCGGGTCCACCCGGCCGACAAGACGGCCACCGGCGAGCACCGGCATCGCGAAGTAGCCGTGGATCCGCTTCTGCTTCGGCACGTACGCCTCCAGGCGGTGCGTGAAGCCGAAGATCCGCTCCGTGCGGGCCCGCTCCCAGATCAGCGAGTCGAAGGGCGAGAGCAGCGTCGTGCGGTGCCGGCCGCGCGGCTCGGCGGCGAGCGCCGCCGGATCCGCCCAGGCGGGCTTCCCCCAGCCCGCCACCGTCACCGGCACCAGACCCGCCGCCTCGACCACCGCGTCGAACTGCTCGCCCTTGATCCGGTGGTAGTCCGCGATGTCCGCGCGCGTGCCCACGCCGAGGGCCTCGCCCGCCTGCCGCACCAGGCGCCGCACGCACTCGGCGTCGTCCAGCTCGTCGTGGAGCAGCGCCTGCGGGATCGCCCGCTCGGCCAGGTCGTAGACCCGCTTCCAGCCGCGCCGCTCCGTGACCACGACCTCGCCGTACATCAGGGCCCGCTCGACGGCGATCTTGCTGTCGGACCAGTCCCACCACTCGCCCTTGTTCTTCGCGCCGCCCAGTTCGGTCGCCGTCAGCGGGCCCTGGTCCCGCAGCTGGTCGATCACCTTCTCGTACGCCCCGGCCGACAGCTCGTGGTGCCAGTGCGGGCGGTTGCGGTAGGCGCGCCGGCGGAAGGCGAAGTGCGGCCACTCCTCGACGGGCAGGACGCAGGCGGCGTGCGACCAGTACTCGAAGGCGTGAGCGCCCGTCCAGTACGCCTCCTCCACGGCCGTGCGGCCCACGGCGCCCAGCCGCGCGTACGGGATGAGCTCGTGGGAGCGGGCGAGGACGGAGATGGTGTCGAGCTGGACCTGGCCGAGCGACCGGAGGACCCCGCGCACCCCGGCCCTGCGGTCGGGCGCGCCCAGGAACCCCTGGGCGCGCAGGGCGATCCTGCGGGCTTCGTCGGCGGACAGTTCGGCGGCGGGGCGCGGCGCAGTCGTCATGGTCCGCACCCTAGGCCCCGGCACTGACAGTCACACCGCCTCGGCCGGACGCTCGGGGGCCGGGAGGTACGGCAGGGGGCTCGGCAGGCCGAAGTCGGAGGGGAGCAGGGCGCCGACCCAGGCGTCCCGGAGGGTGCCCTTGTTGGGGATGCCGGCGCGCTGGACGCCCTCGACGACGAAGCCGACCCGTTCGGCCACGGCCCGCGAGCCGGTGTTGCCGACCTCGGCGCGCCAGACCAGGCGGACACAGCCGAGCCCGGTGAAGGCCCAGTGGGCCAGGGCGCGCACGGCCTCCGTCATGTGGCCCCGGCCGCGGGCCTCGGCGGCGAGCCAGAAGCCGACCTCCCAGACGCCGGCACCCCGGTCGTGCAGCGAGACGGCGGCGATCAGCGGACCCCCGCCGAGCGGCTCCACGGCGAAGGCGTACTCCTTGTCCTCCCGCCAACCGTCCGGGACCAGCTGGTTCAGGAAGAACTCCGCGTCCTCGCGCTTGTAGGGGTCGGGGACGGTCGTCCAGCGGAGGATGGCGGGGTCCTGACAGATGGCGTACACGGTGTCGACGTCCTCGGGGACGAAGGTCCGCAGGCGCAGCCGGTCGGTGGTGAGGGTGATGGGATCCATGCCGGGATTGTGGTGACCCCGCGGACCGGAAGCGAACACTTTTCGGGTGGGGCGGCACCTTCCGCCCACCTCGTGCGTTCTCTTTACGGGCGGACGTACGGCTCCGGCACTGCGGGCCTCCCTGTGCGAGGGCGGTCTCGCTTACGATGGCCGTTGCGGTGGGGACCACCTGCCGTGCCCGCGCTCGCGTCCATCACAAGACCCAGTGCCAGGCCCGACCGGCAAGGAGACCAGCCTCAGTGTCCGTCTTCAACAAGCTCATGCGTGCAGGCGAAGGCAAGATCCTGCGCAAACTGCACCGCATCGCGGACCAGGTCAACTCCATCGAAGAGGACTTCGTCAACCTCTCCGACGCCGACCTGCGGGCGCTCACCGAGGAGTACAAGCAGCGGTACGCCGACGGCGAGAGCCTCGACGACCTGATGCCCGAGGCCTTCGCGACCGTCCGCGAGGCCGCCAAGCGCGTCCTCGGCCAGCGCCACTACGACGTCCAGCTGATGGGCGGCGCCGCCCTTCACCTCGGTCACGTCGCCGAGATGAAGACCGGTGAGGGCAAGACCCTCGTCGGCACCCTCCCGGCGTACCTCAACGCGCTCTCCGGCAAGGGCGTCCACCTGATCACGGTCAACGACTACCTGGCCGAGCGCGACTCCGAGCTCATGGGCCGGGTGCACAAGTTCCTGGGCCTGACCGTCGGCTGCATCCTGGCCAACATGACGCCGGCCCAGCGCCGCGAGCAGTACAACTGCGACATCACGTACGGCACGAACAACGAGTTCGGCTTCGACTACCTGCGCGACAACATGGCGTGGTCCAAGGACGAGCTCGTCCAGCGCGGCCACAACTTCGCCTGTGTCGACGAGGTCGACTCCATCCTCGTCGACGAGGCCCGTACGCCGCTGATCATCTCCGGCCCCGCCGACCAGGCGACCAAGTGGTACGGCGACTTCGCCAAGCTGGTCACCCGGCTGAGCAAGGGCGAGCCCGGCAACCCGCTCAAGGGCATCGAGGAGACCGGCGACTACGAGGTCGACGAGAAGAAGCGCACCGTCGCCATCCACGAGGCGGGCGTCGCCAAGGTCGAGGACTGGCTGGGCATCGACAACCTCTACGAGTCGGTGAACACCCCGCTCGTCGGTTACCTGAACAACGCCATCAAGGCGAAGGAACTGTTCAAGAAGGACAAGGACTACGTCGTCATGGACGGCGAAGTCATGATCGTCGACGAGCACACCGGCCGTATCCTCGCCGGCCGCCGCTACAACGAGGGCATGCACCAGGCGATCGAGGCGAAGGAAGGGGTGCAGATCAAGGACGAGAACCAGACGCTCGCCACGATCACCCTGCAGAACTTCTTCCGCCTCTACGACAAGCTCTCCGGCATGACCGGTACGGCCATGACCGAGGCGGCCGAGTTCCACCAGATCTACAAGCTCGGCGTCGTCCCGATCCCCACGAACAGGCCGATGATCCGCAAGGACCAGTCGGACCTGATCTACCGGACCGAGGTCGCCAAGTTCGCCGCCGTCGTCGACGACATCGCGGAGAAGCACGAGAAGGGTCAGCCGATCCTCGTCGGCACGACCTCCGTCGAGAAGTCCGAGTACCTCTCGCAGCAGCTCGCCAAGCGCGGCATCCCGCACGAGGTCCTCAACGCCAAGCACCACGAGCGCGAGGCCAGCATCGTCGCCCAGGCCGGCCGCCGAGGCGCCGTCACCGTCGCCACCAACATGGCCGGCCGCGGTACGGACATCAAGCTCGGCGGCAACCCGGACGACCTCGCCGAGGCCGAGCTGCGCCAGGCGGGCCTGGACCCGATCGAGCACGTCGAGGAGTGGGCCGCGGCCCTGCCCGGCGCCCTGGAGCGCGCCGAGAAGGCCGTGAAGGCGGAGTTCGAGGAGGTGAAGGAGCTCGGCGGCCTGTACGTCCTCGGTACCGAGCGCCACGAGTCGCGCCGTATCGACAACCAGCTGCGCGGCCGCTCCGGCCGTCAGGGCGACCCGGGCGAGTCCCGCTTCTACCTCTCGCTCGGCGACGACCTGATGCGCCTGTTCAAGGCCCAGATGGTCGAGCGCGTGATGGCCATGGCCAACGTGCCGGACGACGTGCCGATCGAGAACAAGATGGTCACCCGCGCCATCGCCTCCGCCCAGTCCCAGGTCGAGACCCAGAACTTCGAGACCCGCAAGAACGTCCTGAAGTACGACGAGGTCCTCAACCGGCAGCGCGAGGTCATCTACGGCGAGCGCCGCCGCGTCCTGGAGGGCGAGGACCTGCACGAGCAGATCAAGCACTTCATGGACGACACGATCGACGACTACATCCGCCAGGAGACCGCCGAGGGCTTCGCGGAGGAGTGGGACCTCGACCGTCTGTGGAACGCCTTCAAGCAGCTCTACCCGGTGAAGGTCACCGTGGAGGAGCTGGAGGACGCGGCCGGGGACCGGGCGGGCATCACCGCCGAGTTCATCGCCGAGTCCATCAAGGACGACATCCACGAGCAGTACGAGACGCGCGAGAAGCAGCTCGGCTCGGACATCATGCGCGAGCTGGAGCGGCGCGTGGTCCTCTCCGTCCTCGACCGCAAGTGGCGCGAGCACCTCTACGAGATGGACTACCTCCAGGAGGGCATCGGCCTGCGCGCCATGGCGCAGAAGGACCCGCTGGTCGAGTACCAGCGCGAGGGCTTCGACATGTTCACCGCCATGATGGAGGGCATCAAGGAGGAGTCCGTCGGCTACCTGTTCAACCTGGAGGTCCAGGTCGAGCAGCAGGTCGAGGAGGTCCCGGTACAGGCGGCCGCTCCGTCGCTCGCCAAGGAGGACGCGGTGCCGGCGGGTGCCGGGCGTCCGGAGATCCGCGCCAAGGGGCTCGACGCCCCGCAGCGGCCGGACCGGCTGCACTTCTCGGCGCCGACCGTGGACGGGGACGGCGGTGTCGTCGAGGGAGACTTCGCCTCCGACGACGTGGAGGGCGACGGGATGACCCGGGCCGAGCGTCGCAAGGCGCAGAAGAACGCGGGCGGCGGGCGTCGCCGCAAGAAGTGACGCGTTTGAACTGATGTGACGGAAGGGGTCGGTCGCCTGGTGGCGGCCGGCCCCTTCGTCGTGGGTGGCGGGCCTTGGGGCGGTCGGCCCCTTCGTCGTCGGTGGCGGCCCCGGTGGGCGGCCGGCCTTTCGTCAGGCGTGGCGGGCGGTCACGCCGAGTCCGTCCAGCTCCACGGCGGCGCAGCGCCAGCGCTGGTCCTCGCCGCGCTCCAGGCGGAACGCCATGGCCCGCACCCGGGCGCCGGTGGCGATGGTCGCGAAGGCCTCGACCACGGCCTGCGGGGAGTGCACCTGGACCGAGCAGCGGCGCAGGACCGGGCGGGGGCCGAGCGAGCGCAGGGGCGTCTCGGGGGCGAGCCGGACGAGCTGCTCGTACGCGTCGCCGACGGTGTGGCCGAGCATCCAGTGGACGGGCCGCTCCCCGCTCAGCACGGCGAGCAGACGCTCGGCGAAGACGGTGTGCGGGGGGAGCGCCCGGGGCGCGGTGCGGGAGGGGCCGCCCTGCGCGGGCGTACGGGGGCGGGGGCCGGCGGCGCCGCGCGGCCGGGATCCGGCGGAACCACGCGGGCGCGTGCCGGCCGGGCCGCCGGGGGCCGTGCGAGGGCGGGGGAGCGGGGAGGGCGTGGCGGTGAGCGTGGTGTTCATGACGGTCCCCTGTCGCTGCGTAACCGAGTGATACCAGTCGGTAACTTTCGTTGGGGATCTTGTACGGCCGGACTCCGGGGCGCCGCAAGGGTGCCGCCGCAGCGGGGCGGTCCCGGAAACGGATCACCTATCAGGGTGACGCGGTCGGAAATCGTCTCTCCGGCGGCTCGGTGGACGGCCCTCCGACGTGGACGGGCGGCGATTCGGGCCAGCCACCCCGAAGGGGGACTCCGCACGTATCCTGAGGGCCTCTCCGTCTACGAAAGCGGCCTGCCATGCGCGTCTACATCCCCCTGACCCTCCCCGGTCTCGCACAGGCGCACAAGACGGGCGAGCTGGGCCCCGGCCCCCTGACCGCCTACGCCGTCACCCCCGCGCTGCGCGAGTGGTACGTCTCCGACGACATCGAGGAGCTGGAGTACGCGGCGCTCAACCGGGCCGCCTCCGCCTCCCTGCGACTCCTCGCCGGCGACCCCGAGGCGCCCCGGCGCCGGATCGTCGTCGCCGTCGACGTGGCCGACAAGGACGCGACCGTCGACCCCGACCGCGGGCTCGACGGCGGCTCCATCGGCGAGGTCCGCATCGCCGGAGCCGTACCGCTGGCCAAGGCCGCGGCCGTGCACGCCGACGCGGACGACGCCGAGGCGGACGTCACGGCGGCGGCGGGCGCGCTGGGCGCGGCGGACCAGGGCGACGACGACGCCCAGTTCGTCGTGGACGGGGCCGAGGACCACGAGCTGCTGTGGTTCGGCGTGCAGGAGATCCCCGCGCTGCTCGGCTGACCCACCCGGATCCTCGCCGACCCGGGCGGCGGGTACCGTCTCTCCATGGGGAAGCACGGAAAACACCTGGTCTGGGACTGGAACGGCACACTGCTCGACGACATCGACGCGGTGATCGGCGCGACGAACGCGGCCTTCGCCGAGCTCGGGCTCGCGTCCATCACGCTCGAGCGGTACCGCGAGCTGTACACGGTGCCGGTGCCGAAGTTCTACGAGCGGCTGATGGGGAGGCTGCCGACGGACGAGGAGTGGACCGTCATGGACGGGGCCTTCCACCGGCACTACTGGGTGCGGGCCGAGTCGTGCGGGCTCACCGTCGGCGCGGCGGAGCTGCTCGCGGCGCGGCAGGCCGCGGGGGCCACGCAGTCGCTGCTGTCGCTCGCGCAGCACGCGCATCTCGTGCCCCTTGTGCAGCGCTACGGGATCGCCGAGCGGTTCGTCCGCGTCGACGGGCGCGTCGACGCGTCGACCGACGGGAAGTCGGGGCACATGGTCCGGCACCTGGCCGCGCTCGGGGTCCCGGCGGACCGCGTGGTCGTCATCGGCGACGCTGCGGATGACGCGGTGGCGGCGGCGCATGTGGGGGCGCGGGCGGTGCTGTACACCGGGGGGTCGCACAGCCGGGCTTCGTTGTCGCGGGTGGGGGTGCCGGTGGTGGACTCCCTGGAGGAGGCCGTCGCTGTCGCGGAGGAGCTGGTCTAGGGCGCGCTTGGCTTCTGCCCGGTGATGGGCGGCCGGGTGCGGCTCGGTGGGTGGTTTGTGCCCACCCGTTCCGCCCCGGCGGAACGCGTGCCCACAAACCACCACGAGCGCCCGGGGCGGCTAGCCCTTCGCTCGGAGGACCTTCAGGAACTCGCGCATCCAGGTGGGGTGGTCCGGCCAGGCTCGGGAGGAGACCAGGAGGCCGTCGACCACGGCCGCGCTGTCCTGGAAGGTCGCCCCGGCCGCCTGCATGTCGAGCTCCAGGGCCGGGTAGGCCGTGACGCGGCGACCCTCCAGGCTGCCGACCGCCGCCGTCAGGAGCGGGCCGTGGCAGATCTGGGCCACCGGCTTGTCCGAGTCGAAGAAGGCCTTGAGGATCTTGCGGAGCTCCGGGTCGTTGCGCAGGTACTCCGGCGCCCGGCCGCCCGGGATCACCACCGCCACGTAGTCGCCCGGGTCGACCTCCGAGAAGGCCAGGTCGGCGGGCCAGGTGTAGCCCGGCTTCTCCGTGTACGTGTCGTAGCCCGGCTCGAAGTCGTGGACGACGAAGCGGAGCGTCTTGCGCGCCGGGGCCGCGATGTCGACCTCGTAGCCCTCTTCAAGTAGCCGCTGGTAGGGGTACATCACCTCCAGAGATTCCGCCGCGTCACCGGTCACGATCAGGATCTTCGCCATGGCTCTCCCAGATCACAGAGGGATGGGTCCGTCGTGCTGTGTCCATGCTTGTGCCCACACGTGTCGCTGTCCATATCGTCAAACTTCCCCCGCTCTTTTGTACGCATACGGCTCATGACGCTTCGGGGGGCGGGGGCGATAGGCTTTTCCCGTGATCAGCGCGATACGCCGTGGGGGCAGCGAAGCCCCCGGCTGCCGCCCGGTCCGCGACAGCGGCCGGGTCGAGCGTGCGTTCGCCGATCCTCTCCGTCCGGGCGCGCCACGTTCCGTGGCCGATAACGGCCCGGGCATCTCTCATCCGGGCATAACGTCGACTCTGACCGGAATCACCGCGTCGTGGCGTTGTGCCCTTTCTTCCACCGACGTCACGCAACGGCGCGCGACAGGAGTCAGAGGACATGCAGACCAAGCTGGACGAAGCAAAGGCCGAGCTGCTCGAGAGGGCCGCTCGGGTAGCTGAGCACAGCCCTGTCGGGGGGCGACTTCCCACGGGCCCGGAGGGCGCGGAGGAGCGTCCGGACCGGGACACCGTGCTCGACTACCTCCAGCGCTACTACCTGCACACCGCGCCCGAGGACCTCGCCGACCGCGACCCGGTCGACGTGTTCGGTGCCGCGCTCTCTCACTACCGGCTCGCGGAGAACCGCCCGCAGGGCACCGCGAACGTGCGCGTCCACACCCCGACGGTGGAGGAGAACGGCTGGACCAGCAGCCACTCCGTCGTCGAGGTCGTCACCGACGACATGCCCTTCCTCGTCGACTCGGTCACCAACGAGCTGTCCCGCCAGGGCCGCGGCATCCACGTCGTGATCCACCCGCAGGTCCTCGTCCGCCGTGACGTGGCCGGAAAGCTCATCGAGGTCCTGTCGACCCAGATCCAGGGCGAGCTGCCGCACGACGCGCTCGCCGAGTCCTGGATCCACGTCGAGATCGACCGCGAGACCGACCGCGCCGACCTCAAGCAGATCACCAACGACCTGCTGCGCGTCCTGTCCGACGTCCGCGAGACGGTCGAGGACTGGGAGAAGATGCGCGATGCCGCCCTGCGCATCGCCGACGGCCTCGCCGACGAGCCCACCGCCTCCGACCTGCGGCCGACCGAGGTGGAGGAGGCCCGCGAGCTGCTGCGCTGGCTCGCCGACGACCACTTCACCTTCCTCGGCTACCGCGAGTACGAGCTGGTCAACGGTGACGCCCTGTCCGCCGTGCCCGGCACCGGCCTCGGCATCCTGCGCTCCGACCCGCAGCACGGCGCCGACGACCAGGGCCACCACGCCCACCCCGTCTCGCCCTCCTTCAGCCGGCTGCCCGCCGACGCCCGCGCCAAGGCGCGCGAGCACAAGCTGCTGATCCTGACGAAGGCCAACAGCCGGGCGACCGTGCACCGCCCCTCGTACCTCGACTACGTCGGCGTGAAGAAGTTCGACGCCGAGGGCAACGTCATCGGCGAGCGCCGCTTCCTCGGCCTCTTCTCGTCCGCCGCCTACACCGAGTCCGTCCGCCGGGTCCCCGTCGTCAAGCGCAAGGTCCAGGAGGTCCTGGCGGGCGCCGGCTTCTCGCCGAACAGTCACGACGGCCGCGACCTGCTCCAGATCCTGGAGACCTACCCGCGCGACGAGCTCTTCCAGACCCCGGCCGACCAGCTGCAGTCCGTCGTCACCAGCGTCCTGTACCTGCAGGAGCGCCGCCGGCTGCGGCTCTACCTGCGCCAGGACGAGTACGGCCGCTACTACTCGGCCCTCGTCTACCTGCCGCGCGACCGCTACACGACCCGCGTCCGGCTGCGGATCATCGACATCCTGAAGGAGGAGCTCGACGGCACCAGCGTCGACTTCACCGCCTGGAACACCGAGTCGATCCTCTCCCGGCTGCACTTCGTCGTCCGCGTCAAGCCCGGCACCGAGCTGGCGAAGCTCACCGACGCCGACGTCGACCGCATCGAGGCCCGGCTCGTCGAGGCCGCCCGCTCCTGGGCCGACGGCTTCGGCGAGGCGCTGAACGCCGAGTTCGGTGAGGAGCGCGCCGCCGAGCTGCTCCGCCGCTACGGCAACGCCTTCTCCGAGGGCTACAAGGCCGACCACTCGCCGCGCGCCGCCGTCGCCGACCTTGTCCGCATGGAGAACCTGGCCGCCAGCGGCAAGGACTTCGCGCTCTCCCTCTACGAGCCGGTCGCCGCCGGGCCCGGCGAGCGCCGCTTCAAGATCTACAAGACGGGCGACCAGATCTCCCTCTCCGCCGTCCTGCCGGTCCTCAACCGGCTCGGCGTCGAGGTGACCGACGAGCGCCCGTACGAGCTGCGCTGCGCCGACCGCACCCACGCCTGGATCTACGACTTCGGTCTGCGGATGCCGGCCGCCTCCGGCAACGGCGGCGACTACCTCGGCGACGACGCCCGCGAGCGCTTCCAGGAGGCCTTCGCCGCCACCTGGACCGGCCAGGCCGAGAACGACAACTTCAACTCGCTCGTCCTCTCCGCCGGGCTCACCTGGCGCGAGGCGATGGTGCTGCGCGCCTACGCCAAGTACCTGCGCCAGGCCGGGGCGACCTTCAGCCAGGACTACATGGAGGACACCCTCCGGGACAACGTCCACACCACCCGGCTGCTCGTCTCCCTCTTCGAGGCCCGGATGGCGCCGGAGCGCCAGCGCGCCGGCACCGAGCTGATCGACGGCATCCTGGAGGAGCTGGACGGCGCCCTCGACCAGGTCGCGAGCCTGGACGAGGACCGGATCCTGCGGTCCTTCCTCACCGTCATCAAGGCGACGCTGCGGACGAACTTCTTCCAGACGGCGGCGGACGGCAAGCCGCACTCCTACGTGTCGATGAAGTTCGACCCGCAGGCCATCCCGGACCTGCCGGCGCCGCGCCCGGCCTTCGAGATCTGGGTGTACTCCCCGCGCGTCGAGGGCGTCCACCTGCGCTTCGGCAAGGTCGCCCGAGGCGGCCTGCGCTGGTCCGACCGCCGTGAGGACTTCCGCACGGAGATCCTCGGCCTGGTCAAGGCGCAGATGGTGAAGAACACCGTCATCGTGCCGGTCGGCGCCAAGGGCGGCTTCGTCGCCAAGCAGCTCCCGGACCCGTCCGTGGACCGGGACGCCTGGCTGGCCGAGGGCATCGCCTCGTACAAGACCTTCATCTCGGCGCTCCTCGACATCACCGACAACCTGGTCGCGGGCGAGGTCGTGCCGCCGGTCGACGTGGTCCGCCACGACGAGGACGACACGTACCTGGTGGTCGCCGCCGACAAGGGCACCGCGACCTTCTCCGACATCGCCAACGGCGTCGCGGAGTCCTACGGCTTCTGGCTCGGTGACGCCTTCGCCTCCGGCGGCTCCGCCGGCTACGACCACAAGGGCATGGGCATCACCGCCCGCGGCGCCTGGGAGTCCGTCAAGCGGCACTTCCGCGAGCTGGGCCACGACACCCAGACCGAGGACTTCACCGTCGTCGGCGTCGGCGACATGTCCGGCGACGTCTTCGGCAACGGCATGCTGCTCTCCGAGCACATCCGCCTGGTCGCCGCCTTCGACCACCGCCACATCTTCATCGACCCGAACCCGGACGCGGCCGTCTCGTACGCCGAGCGCCGCCGGCTCTTCGACCTGCCGCGTTCCTCCTGGGCGGACTACGACACCTCGCTGCTCTCGGCGGGCGGCGGCATCCACCCGCGCAGCGCCAAGTCCATCCCGGTCAACGCGCAGATGCGGGCCGCCCTCGGCATCGAGGACGGCGTCACCAAGATGACCCCGGCCGAGCTGATGAAGTCGATCCTGCAGTCGCCCGTCGACCTGCTGTGGAACGGCGGCATCGGCACGTACGTGAAGTCCTCGGTCGAGTCCAACGCCGACGTCGGCGACAAGGCCAACGACGCCATCCGCGTCGACGGCCAGAACGTCCGCGCCCAGGTCATCGGCGAGGGCGGCAACCTCGGCGCGACCCAGCTGGGCCGCATCGAGTTCGCCCGCTCCGGCGGCCCCGAGGGCCGGGGCGGCAAGGTCAACACCGACGCGATCGACAACAGCGCCGGCGTCGACACCTCCGACCACGAGGTCAACATCAAGATCCTGCTCAACGGGCTCGTCGCCGAGGGCGACATGACCGTCAAGCAGCGCAACAAGATCCTCGCGGAGATGACGGACGAGGTCGGCCGGCTCGTCCTGCGCAACAACTACGCGCAGAACACGGCCCTGGCCAACGCCGTCGCCCAGTCGCCGTCCCTGCTCCACGCCCACCAGCGCTTCATGCGCCGCCTGGGCCGCGACGGGGCCCTCGACCGCTCCCTGGAGTTCCTGCCCAACGACCGGCAGATCCGCGAGCTCCTCAACAACGGCCGGGGCCTGAGCCAGCCCGAGCTCGCCGTCCTCCTCGCGTACACCAAGATCACGGTGGCCGACGAGCTGATCGGTACGGAGCTGCCGGACGACCCGTACCTGCGCGGGCTGCTCCACGCGTACTTCCCGACGCTGCTGCGCGAGAAGTTCCCCGAGGCCGTCGACAACCACGCCCTGCGCCGCGAGATCATCACGACGGTCCTGGTCAACGACACCGTCAACACCGGTGGCTCGACCTTCCTGCACCGCCTCCGCGAGGAGACCGGCGCGTCGATCGAGGAGATCGTCCGCGCGCAGACCGCCGCCCGGGTCGTCTTCCGCCTCGGCCAGGTCTGGGACGCCGTCGAGGCCCTCGACAACCAGGTGCCGGCCGACGTCCAGACCCGGATGCGGCTGCACTCCCGCCGGCTCGTCGAGCGCGGCACCCGCTGGCTGCTCAACAACCGGCCGCAGCCGCTCCAGCTCAGCGAGACCATCGAGTTCTTCGCCGAGCGGGTCGAGGAGGTCTGGGCCCAGCTGCCGCAGCTGCTGCGCGGCGCGGACCTGGAGTGGTACCAGTCGATCCTGGACGAGCTGACCGAGGTCGGCGTGCCGGAGGAGCTCGCGCTGCGCGTCGCCGGCTTCTCCTCCGCCTTCCCGATCCTCGACGTCGTCGCGATCGCGGACCGGATGGGCAAGGAGCCGCTCGCGGTCGCCGAGGTCTACTACGACCTGGCCGACCGGCTGCGGATCACCGACCTGATGGACCGGATCATCGAGCTGCCGCGCAGCGACCGGTGGCAGTCGATGGCCCGTGCCTCGATCCGCGAGGACCTCTTCGCGGCGCACGCGGCGCTGACCGCCGACGTCCTGACGGTCGGCAACGGCACGACCAGCCCCGAGGAGCGGTTCAAGGAGTGGGAGGAGAAGAACGCGGCGATCCTGGGCCGCGCACGGACGACCCTGGAGGAGATCCAGGGCTCGGACACCTTCGACCTGGCGAACCTGTCGGTGGCGATGCGGACGATGCGGACGCTGCTCCGCTCGCACAGCTAGTCGCGTAGGCGCGCGATGAGGAAGGGCCCCGCCGGTGTTCCGGTCGGGGCCCTTCCTCATTCCGCGTCGGGTGTCGCCGTCGAGGTCCACAGGCGGCGGGCGGCGAGCAGGGCCGCCGCGAGGAGCAGGCCGTTGCGGAGCACCATGACGGCCAGGCCGGTGGCGGTGCCGTCCACCACGTCCGCGTAGAGGACGGGGTACGCGAGGGAGCTGAGGGCGGCCGCCGGGAGGAGCAGCAGGGCGACCGGGCGCATCACGGTGTGGCGGGAGGTCAGGCAGACGGCGGCGAGGCCGATCAGCCAGACCATGTACTGGGGGCTGATCACCCGGCTGGTGACGGTGAAGAGCAGGACGGCGGCGAGGGCCGCGTCGAGCGGGGTGGCGGGGGTCCAGCGGCGGGCCTGGAGGCGCCACAGGAGCAGCCAGCCGAAGGCGAGGACGGTGAGCAGCAGGGCGAGGTGCCCGAGGGTGGAGACGTACGGGCCGACGTACTCGAAGGCCCCGTAGCGGAAGTCGACCCTTCCCGACCAGGCCCCGGTGGCGTGGGCCACCGCGAGGGCCGTGCCGCCCAGGGACTCGATCTGGATGCCGCGGCCGCCCTGCTGGCGCAGGAAGCCCAACGACTCGGAGAAGAGCAGCGCCAGGGTGGCGAGGAGCACGAGGGCGGTGACGGCGGCGGCGGTCCAGGCCTCCCGGGTGGTACGGCCCCGGGGCGTGCCGATCAGGGCGAGGGCGGGCCACACCTTGACCATGGCGCCGATCCCGGCGAGCGCGCCGCCGAGCCGGTGGGCGGTGGTGGAGCGGGCGCCGAGGGCGAGCAGGGCGAGCACGGCGAGGGCGGTGGTCTGTACGTCGTACCGGGCGAGCGGCAGGTGGAGGAGGAGGGGGAGGCCGCAGACCCAGATCCAGGCGCCGTGGGTGAGGTGGGTGCTGTCGGCGCGGGCGAGGGCGAGCGTGACGACGGCGTCGGCGAGGAGGGTGAGGGCGACGAAGGCCTGGAAGTAGGTGAGCCAGGGGAGGAGGCCCGGCCCCATGACCACGAGTCCCGCGCCGGGCGGGTACTGCCACATGGCGTCGCCGGGCGGGAAGGTGCCGGCGGCGAACTGCCCGTACCAGTACTGGTAGAGGCCCACTTCGCGGCCCACCCCGCCGATGCCGAGGTCGTCGCGGACGAGCAGCAGGAGCATGCCCGCCCGGGCGAGGATCCAGACGGCGGCGAGGGCGAGGTCGGGGCTGCGGCTGACGGTGACGAAGGTGGCCGAGGTGAAGGTGTCCGAGTCGAAGGGGGACTTGGTGAGGGCGGGGGGTTCGCTCGCGGAGCGGGGCGGGGCCGGGGTTTCGCCTCCGGGGCGGGACCGGGTTTCGCCTTCGGAGCGGGGCCGGGCTTCGCTTCCGGAGGGAGACCGGGCTTCGCGCCCGGAGCGGGAGCGGGCTTCGCTTCCGGGGCGGGGCGGCGACTCAGGGTGATCGTTCGTCATCCCACCGCACTTTAGACCGCGATGTCTTGTTTGTTCGGTTACTTCGCTCTCGGCCCGGCCGTGAACTCCTCGTATGCCGCCACCACCTCCTTCGCCGGCCCGTCCATCCGCAGCGTCCCCGCCTCCAGCCACAGCGCCCGGTCGCAGGTCTGCGTGATCGTGGAGTTCGCGTGGCTGACCAGGAAGACCGTCCCCGCCTCCGCCCGCAGCTCGTCGATCCGTTCCTGGCTGCGGCGGCGGAAACGCGCGTCGCCGGTCGACAGGGCCTCGTCGATGAGGAGCACGTCGTGGCTCTTCGCGGCGGCGATGGAGAAGCGCAGCCGCGCGCCCATCCCGGAGGAGTACGTCCGCATCGGGCGGGAGATCGCGTCGTCCTTCTCGTTGATGCCGGAGAAGTCGACGATCCCGTCGTAGCGCTCCCGGACCTCCGTGCGGCTCATGCCCATCGCGAGGCCGCCCAGGATCACGTTCCGCTCGCCGGTCAGATCGTCCATCAGGGCCGCGTTCACGCCGAGGAGGGAGGGCCGCCCGTGGGTGTAGATCCGCCCCCGGTCCACGGGCTGGAGGCCCGCGACGGCCTTCAGGAGGGTGGATTTCCCTGATCCGTTCGAACCGATCAGGCCAATTGCCTCGCCCCGGTACGCGACGAAACTGACGCCCTTCACGGCGTGGACCCGGCGGCCGGCCGGAGCCGTGCGGCGGCGCAGCATCCGGCCGAGCGCGGCGGTGGCGCCGCCCCGGCCGCCGGGGTGCCCGCCGTGGACGGTGTACGTGATGTGGACGCCGTCGGCCACGACCGTGGGCGCCTTCGAGGGTTCAGCCACGGCCGTACGTCTCCTCCGCCTTCCAGAACCAGACGAAACCGCCCCCGAAGGCCAGCAGGGCCCAGCCCGCGGCGAGCGCCCACACGTGCGGCGGCAGCTGCGCCGCCGTGAAGCTCTCGATCAGGGCGAAGCGCATGAGGTCGATGTAGACCGCCGCCGGGTTGCACTGGAGCGCGAGGACCACGGCCTCCGGGAAGCGGCCGCTGGCCGCCAGGTTCTGGATCGAGAACATGGCGCCCGAGGCGTACATCCAGGTGCGCAGCACGAACGGCATCAGCTGGCTGACGTCCGGGGTGCGGGCCGCGACCCGGGCCAGCACCAGCGCCACGCCCGTGTTGAACAGCGCCTGCAGGAACAGCGCCGGGACGGCGAGCAGCCAGCTCCGGCCGGGGAACTCGCCGAAGCAGGCCAGGAGCGCGACGAGCACGGCGAGCGAGAACAGCAGCTGCTGGAGCTGCTGGAAGGCGAGCGAGATCGGCAGGCTCGCGCGCGGGAAGTGCAGGGCGCGGACGAGGCCCAGGTTGCCGCTGATCGCCCGGGTGCCGGCCTGGACCGTGTTGGCGGTGAAGGTCCACACGAAGATGCCGGTCACCAGGAAGGGCACGTAGTCGGGCACGCCGCTCTTCGCGTTCATCAGGACGCCGAAGATCAGGTAGTACACGGCCGCGTTGAGGAGCGGGGTCATCACCTGCCAGACCTGGCCGAGGCGCGCCTGGCTGAACTGGGCGGTGAGGCGGGCGGTGGCGAAGGCGGCGACGAAGTCGCGGCGGGACCAGAGCTGCCGCACGTAGGCGGGGAGCGAGGGGCGGGCGCCGCTGACGCTCAGGCCGTGGCGGCGGGCGAGGGCGCCGAGGTCCTCCGCGGGGGCGGCCGGTGTCTGCGTCTGAGGTGCGGGTGGGGCCAGGGTCGTGGTCACGGGCGGGCGCTTTCGACGAGGGGTACGGGGGCGCGTGAGGCCGTCGGCGATGGGACGGGTCCGTATCGTCGCTACGGTGAGGTTAGGACGCTCCCACGACGGAACGCAACCGTATCGTCGTAACGCCTCCGGGATATCGCCGTTGGTTAGGATGCCGTTCATGACCGACCCGACCCCCCGCCGCGCCCCCGCCGGAGCCGCCGTACTCCGCGAGGACGTGACCGAGGCCATCCGCGCCGCCGTCTTCGAGGAGCTCGCGGCCGTCGGCTACGCCCGGATGTCCATCGAGGGCATCGCGCGCCGCGCGGGCGTCGGCAAGACCGCCGTCTACCGGCGCTGGAAGTCCAAGCTCTCCCTCGTCCTCGACCTCGTCGGCGCCTTCGCCGCCCAGGGCCTCCCGGCACCCGCCAGCGGCTCCCTGTACGGGGACGTGCGCGCCCTCCTCGAAGTGGCCTCGCACGCCCTGCGCCACCCGGTCGCCTCCCAGGTCATCCCGGACCTGCTCGTCGAGGCCGCCCGCCACCCCGAGATCGCCGAGACCGTCAAGGCCGTGCTGCTCGACGGGCAGCAGGGCGTCATGACCCAGATCGTCCGCGAGGCCGTCGCCCGCGGCGAACTCCCCGAGGGCGCCGACCCGGGCAAGGCCCTCGACCTGGCCGTCGGCCCGCTCTACTGGCGCCTCGTCGTCGTCCGTACGCCCCTGCCGAAGGGGTACGTGGACGAACTCGCGCGCTCGGCGGTGGCGGCGCTCAGGGCCTGACCGGCGGGCGCTACTTCACCGCGCCCGCCATCACCCCCGACGCGAACTGCCGCTGGAACGCGAAGAACACCACCAGCGGCACCACCATCGACACGAACGCCCCCGGCGCGAGCACGTCCACGTTGTTGCCGAACTGGCGCACCTGCTGCTGGAGCGCCACCGTGATCGGCGGCGACTGCGAGTCCGCGAAGATCAGCGCGACCAGCATGTCGTTCCACACCCACAGGAACTGGAAGATCCCCAGCGAGGCGATCGCCGGACCGCCGAGCGGCAGCACCACCCGGGTGAAGAGACGGATCTCGCCCGCCCCGTCGAGCCGCGCGGCCTCGAGGAGTTCGCGCGGGATCTCCGCGAAGAAGTTCCGCAGCAGGAAGATCGCGAACGGCAGGCCGAAGGCCGTGTGGAAGAGGACCACCCCGGCCGTCGTCTCGAAGAGCCCCACCGCCCCGAACAGCTTCGACACCGGCACCAGGGCCACCTGCACCGGGACCACGAGGAGCGCGACCACACCCAGGAACCACCAGTCCCGGCCCGGGAACTCCAGCCACGCGAAGGCGTAACCGGCGAGCGAGCCGATGAGGAGGACCAGGAGGGTGGCCGGGACGGTGATCAGGACGGTGGAGAGCAGCGAGCCGGTGATCGTGTCGTTCGCGAGGAGACGGGTGTAGTTCTCGGTGGTCAACTGCGCCGGGGCCGTGAAGACCTGCCACCAGCCGCTCGCCGCGATGTCGGACGGCGAGCGGAGCGAGGAGAGCAGCAGCCCGACCGTCGGCATCAGCCAGAACAGGCCGGCGAGGACGAGGAAGACCCGGACGGCGCCGGACGCGGCCCCGCCGGCGAGCCGGGCGGCGAGGCGCGTGCCGGACCCGGGGGTGCTCCGAGGGGTGGCCTCGGCGGCGGTCTCGGTGGTGAGCGACGTCATCGGCGGGACTCCCTTCGGATGCGGCGGATGTTGACCACCATCACCGGCAGCACGAGGAGGAGCAGGACGACGGCGATGGCCGAGCCGACCCCGAGGTCCGCGTCCGTGCCGAAGGACGAGCGGTACAGCTGGAGCGCGAGCACGTTCGCGTCGTCCTGCGCGGAGCCCGGCGCGATGACGAAGACCAGGTCGAAGACCTTGAGCACGTTGATCATCAGGGTGACCAGGACGACCACGAGGACGGGCGCCAGGAGCGGCACCGTGATCCGCCGGAACACCTGCCACTCGTTCGCCCCGTCCACCCGCGCCGCCTCCAGGAGTTCGCGCGGTACGGCCGCGAGCCCGGCGCCGATCAGGACCATCGCGAACCCGGCCCACATCCACACGTACGCCCCGATCACGGCCGGGGTGACGAGCGAGGGGCCCAGCCACTCCACGCCGTTGTACTGCTCCCGGAAGTTGCTCGCGGGCAGCCGCAGTACGGCTCCGTCGGCGCGGTCCGCCGGCAGGGTGAAGCTGCCGTCGGCCGCCGCCGTGGCCGTGGCGACCACCTTCCCGTCCCGTACCGCCTCGATCCGCAGCCCCTTCAGGCCCAGCTCCTCCGGATCGACCGCGTTCGGCTTCCCGCCGCCGCCCCGCGTGAAGTCCAGCCAGGCCGTTCCGGTGATCCCGGTGGACGCGGGTGCCGGCGCGTGCGCCGGGCGGGCGTCCTGGGGCATCTGCGCCGGCGCCACCCCGACCAGCGGCAGCAGCACCGGCACCCCCGCCCGGACCGGCTCCTTCGTGACGAACGCCCCGCCGCCCGCCGCCTCCAGCGGATGGACGGGCAGCGGCCGGGCCCGGGGGAAGCCGGAGGACTCGGCGAAGGTGTCGTGGACCCCGACCCAGACGGCGTTGGCGACCCCGCGGTCCGGGTCCTGCTCGTAGACGAGCCGGAAGATGATCCCGGCGGCGAGCATCGAGATCGCCATCGGCATGAAGACGACCAGCTTGAACGCCGTCCCCCAGCGCACGCGTTCGGTCAGCACCGCGAAGACCAGACCGAGCGCGGTGGCGACCGCCGGGGCCACCACCAGCCAGATCAGGTTGTTGCGGACGGCGGTGCGGAGCGAGTCGTCGGTGACGAGCGCCAGGTAGTTGTCGAGGCCGACGAAGGAGGCGCCGGAACGGTCGAAGAACGAACGCCGGACGGAGTACCCGATCGGGTAGACGACGAGCGCGCCGAGCAGGAGCAGGGCGGGGAGCAGGAACCCCGCCGCCACGGTCCTGCTCCTGCTCCTGCTTCTGGTCCTGGTGGCCGGCATGTCGGCCTCAGCCCTTCGCGGCGGCCTTGTACGCCTTCGCCGCGTCCGCCTCCAGACGCGCCTGGGCCCCGGCGACGTCCTTCGGGTTCTTCAGGAAGTCCTGGAGCGCCTTCCACTCGCCCTTGCCCGGCGTCCCGCCGAAGGACTGCGGCATCTGGTCCGACATGTCGAAGCGGAAGTCGTCACCGGCCCCGATGAGCGCCTTGGCGATCTCCCGCTGGACGTCGTTCGGGTACGCCGCCGGGTCCAGGTTCTTGTTGGGGGAGAGGAACCCGCCCTCGGCCGCCCAGATCTTCGCCGCGTCCGGCGAGGCGAGGAAGGCGAGCAGCGCCTGCGCGCCCTTGGTGTCCTTCAGGGCCACGGCCGCGTCGCCGGCCGTCACCACCGGGGCGGTGCCGCCGTCGCCGACCTTCGGGAAGGGGAAGACCTTCGCGTCCTTCCCGATCTCCGCCTTGGTCTGCGCGATGTTGACGGCGGCGAAGTCGCCCTCGAAGACCATCGCCCCCTTGGGCTGGTCGCCGCCCGTGAAGGTCTGCGTGACCGAGGCCGGGTACTCCGTCTGCAGCGCACCGGTCGGCCCGCCCGCGATCAGCGCCGGCTTGCCGAAGAGCTCGGCGAGGGTCTTCAGGGCGGCGGCGACGGACGGGTCCGTCCACTTGATCTCGTGCTTCGCCAGCTGGTCGTACTTGGCCGGGCCGGCCTGGGAGAGATAGACGTTCTCGAACCAGTCGGTGAGCGTCCAGCCGTCCGCGCCGCCGACCGAGACCGGGGTCACGCCGGAGGCCGAGATCGTCTCGGCGGTGGCGAGGAACTCCTTCCAGGTCTTCGGCTCCGAGGCGCCCGCGTTCTCGAAGACGGCGGTGTTGTACCAGACCAGGGACTTGTTGGCGGCCTTGAAGTAGACCCCGTACTGGGTGCCGTCCACCGCGCCGAGCTCCTGCCAGCCGCGCGAGTAGTTCGCCGCCAGCTGGGACTTGACCTCCGGGCCGACCGGCTTCAGCCACTTCTGCGCGGCGGCCTGCTGGATCGCGCCCACCTGCGGGAGCATCGCCACGTCCGGCGGCGCACCGCCGGCGATCTTCGTGCCGAGGAAGTTCACGATCGGGTCCTGTGCGGGCACGAAGGTGACGGTCGCACCGGTGCGCCTCTCGAACTCCTTCAGGACCTTGGTGAAGTTCTCCTGCTCCGGGCCCGTCCAGACGGCGGCGACCTCGATCTTCTCGCCCTTGAGGGAGAGGTCGCGGCCCGGTGCGGGCTCCGGGTCCTTCGAGGTGCCGCCGTCGCCGCAGCCCGCGAGGGCGAGTGCGGCCACCGCCGTCAACGCCGTGAAGGTCACTGCGGCCCTGCGTGGCCGAAGAGTTGTACGCATCGCTGCCCCGTCTCTCCCGTGCGCTTCGCTGTCCCGTGCCGACAGGTCTACGCCGGGCCGCGGAGCCCCGCAATACCGCCTCCCGTGTCAAGCGGACGATCGTGACGCCCTCGTGACGTGGCGTCAGCCGTGCGTGGCCGGGGTCAGCGGGGCTATTGGCGTCGCCTCGACCGAGCGCGCCGCCCGGTCCAGCGCGCTGGCCAGGAGCGCCAGGTCCGTCGGTCCGTTGCCCAGCTCACGGACCGGGCGACGGGTGGGCGGGTCGCCCATCCGCTCCCACTCCAGCGGGACGACCGTCGGACGGAGCGTCGCCGTCCGGGGGATCCGGCCCGTGACGCGACCCGTCTGGAAGGGGGTCACCCGGCCGTCCGGATGCCCGAGACGGCCCCGCCCGGCCGCCGGCACGTCCGGGCCCGCCGCCACCGGCGGCGCGTCGAGCACGATCCGCAGCCGGGCCCCGTGGGCCAGCTCCGTGTCGACGGTCCGGTCCGGACGCGCCGAGGTCGCCACGAGGTGCACCCCGAGCCGCTCGCCGTTCCGCGCGATGGCCTCCAGGACCCGCACGACGGACCCGGCGGCGGGCCGGCCGGGAGCGCCGAGCGCGGGGGCTACCAGGGCGTCGAAGTCGTCGACGAGCACGACGAGCCGCGGCAACTGCCCGGCTCCTGCCGCCCGCCCGGCCCCCTGCTCCCCGGAAGCGGGCCGGGGGATCCGCCCCGCGGAGTCCTCGGTGGCGGGGCGGGGGATGCGGCCGCTGGCCCGGGCGGTGAGGTCGTCGGGGGCGGGACGGGCGACGCGGCCGCTGCTCCGGCCGGTGAGGTCGTCCGCGCCGGGGTACGGGACGCGCCCGCTCGTCCGGCCCGTCACGTCGTCCGCGCCTCCGCGCGGGACGCGGCCGCTCGGGTGCTCGGTGAGGTCGCCGTCGCCCGTGCGGAGGGTGCGGCTGCTCGGGCGGTCGTCGAGGGGCCCGCCGTCCCGCCGCGGCAGCCGCCCACTGGGCGTATCGGCCAGGAAGGCGTCCCCACCGGACCGCGCCCGCGCCCCGGACCGCTCGTCGAGGCCCCCGTCCCCGGCACGGGGGACGCGCCCGCTCGGGCGGTCGCCGAGATCGCCTGCGCCGGGGTACGGGGTACGGCCGCCGGCGCGGCCGGTGACGTCGTCGGCGGAGGGGTACGGGACCCGACCGCTGGAGCGGCCCGCCACGTCGTCCGCGCCGGGGTACGGCACGCGGCCGCTCGTGCGGCCCGTCACGTCGTCGGCGCCCGGGTACGGGGTACGACCGCTGGAGCGGCCGGTGAGGTCCTCGCCGGAGGGGTACGGCACGCGGCCGCTCGTACGGCCCGTCACGTCGTCGGCGCCTCCCCGCGAGGGGCGGACGGCCGGGTGGTTCGTGGGGGCGGAGTCGGTCGTGCGGAGGGTGCGGCCGCCGGCGCGGCCGCCGAGGTCGCCCGTACCCGGCTGCGGGACGCGGCCGCTCGTGCGGCCCGTCACGTCGTCCGCGCCCGCGCGCGGCACGCGGCCGCTGCTCGGGAGCGCGCCGATCGTGCCGTCGCCCGTGCGCAGCGTGCGGCCGCTCGGGCGGTCCGCGAGGTCGCCGGTGTCCGGGACGCGGACGGTCGCGCGGGCGCCCTGGGGCACGGTCTCCGCCGCGCTCGGGGCGCGCTGCCCGATCAGCCGGTCGGCGACGGGCGTGCGGCCGCCCCGGCGGTCGGCGAAGTGCCCGTCGCCCAGCAGCTCCGCCCGGCGCTTCAGCTCGGCGCCGAGCGCCTGCGCGAACTCCCGCATCCGCACCGGGTCCGAGGCGACCAGGTGCTCGGTGACGTGCGGCAGCTCCGTGCAGGCCGAGAGGCCCTCGCCGCGCTCGCCGCCCGCGCCGTCCACGAGGAGCAGCCCGAGCCGGTCGGGGCGGCCGCCCGCCGCGAGCGAGGCGGCGATCGAGCGGAGCAGCTCCGTGCGTCCGCTGCCCGCCGGGCCCTCGATCAGCAGGTGCGGGCCCTCCTTGGTGAGGTCCACGGAGAGCGGTCCGCGCGGCCCCGCGCCCAGGACGGCCGTGCCGTCCCCGGCGGAGGCCCAGCGGGCCATCAGGGAGGCGGGGGTGGCCCGGGCGAGCCCGAGCTCGTCGAGGAGCCGGGCCGACGGGGGCAGCGCGGCGGCCCGGGCGCCCGGTGCCGCGGCCGTCTCGGGGCGCAGCGGGGCGAGGGCCCGGCCGAACCGCTCGGCCCAGGCGACGGAGACCGCGTCGACGACGCCGACGGTGCCGTGGCCCGCGAGCCGGCCGCCGGAGGTCCGGAGCAGCCGCAGGGCCGTCGCCACGTCACCGCTCAGGAGCGTCGCGGCCCCGCACTCGCGGAAGGCGAGGGACGCGGCGCACGCGGCCTCGTACGTGGCGGCCACGGGCGAGTCCGGGGTGGCGGAGGGCGCCTCGGCGAGGCACAGGAGGTGGATGCCGGCCGCCGCGCCCGCGCCCGCGAGCCGCGCGACCGTCTCGCGGAGGGCCGCCGATCCGGGGTCGCCGTCGACGATGACGACCGTCGTCGGCCCGTCGTGGCGGGCGGCGGCCTCGGCGACGGACGCGCGGTCGGCGCTGGGCCAGCCGGGGCCGAGCGGGCCGTCGTCGAGCCGCCGGGTCAGCTCGGCCGCACGCGCGTGGGCCTGGTCGCGGTCGTACGCCAGGAGCAGCCGGCAGTCCTGGCCGTGGGCCGGCCGGACGTGCGGGAGCCAGCCGAGCCAGCCCCAGGCGCGGCGCCGCTCCTCCAGGGAGCGGTTCCGGTCGGCGCTGATGAGGACGATCTCCAGGTCGGAGGGGGAGTGCAGGGCGGCGAGCTGGGCCACCACCGAGCGCGCGAGCCCGGCGAGCCGGTCGCCGGGGCCCGCCAGGCCGAGGGACCCGGCCTCGCGCAGTCCGACGGTGACCGGCACGCCGGAGAGTTCGGCGCGGTCGGTCGTGCCGAGCCGGACCACCAGGGACTCGGGGTGGTCCTGGGACCGCTCCCAGAGCCGGGGGCCCGGGCCGAGGGCGGTGAGCAGGACGGTGGCCGGGTCGGGCCAGGTGTCGGCGCGCGGTACGGGGCCGGGGGCGCCGTCCCGGGCGCCGGGGCCGGGACGGGTGCCCGCGTGCGTGTCCGGGGAGTCGTGGAGGCCGGCGGGGGCCGGGAGCTCCTCGCGGCCGCCCGCGAGGCGCCGGGCCCACGCGCCGAGCCCGCGCTTGCCGCCGCGCGCGGACGCGGGAGACGCCGCGGGAGCGTCCCCCCGGTCCCGGGGCCGGTCGGTCCCCCGGGTCCTGGCGTGCGGCTCGCCGTCGTCGTGGACTGCGTGCTTGTCGGGCCCGCCGTACCGGTCGTGCGGGTCCCCCGCGTGCGCGTGGCCCCCGTCGTAGACCTCGCCGTACGCGATGCCGCGCGCTCCGCCGTGGGTGGTGTCCTCGCCCGGTCCCACCTGAGCGGTGCGGTCCGGCAGGTGCGTCCCGTGCGCGACGCGCAGGTGGCCCTCGCCGTCCGGGGCGGTCGCCACCGCGTCCGTGCCACCGGGGGCGCCGACGGGGCCCGTCAGCCGGAGGGCGGACTCGCCGAGGCGCAGCAGCGCGCCCGGGCGGAGCGGCACCGGGCGGTCGCCGACGGGCACGCCGTCGAGCGTCGTGCCGTTCGTCGAGCCGCGGTCGGAGACCGTGACCCGGCCGTCCTCGCCGACGGTCACCGTGCAGTGGGCGCGGGAGACGTCGGGGTCGTCGAGGGGCACGTCGGCGTCGACGGAACGGCCGATTCTGATCGCTCCGCCGTGCAGCAGGTGCACTCCGCCCGCGTCCGGGCCGGCCACCACGTGCAGCCGGGCGCAGGCCGTCTCGTCGACCCGGTCGTCCGGGCCGGGGACCTGGAGGGAGAGGACCGCGCCGTCGACCAGCGGGGGCTCGCCGAGGACGCAGCGGCGGCCGTCGAGCCGCTCCGCGCCCGCGTAGAGCACGGTCGTGCCCGAGGCGGAGGTGTCGGGGCCGGTGACGGCGGCGGCGAGGTTCGAGGCCACGGCGGCGAGAGCCGTCCCGGCGGGGGCCGTGACGAGCACGTCGCAGGCGCGCCCGGCGCCGTGGCCGGCGTACGGCGCGAGGACGGTCAGCCGGATCTGCATCGCCGTCAGCGGTCCCTTCTGCGCGAGCCGGCTCGGCAGGGGGGAACCGCCCTGTGTCTCCCCCCACCCGGCACGGACGCGTCGCCCGGTACAGGTCGGCACGGCGCGGGGGCTCCCGACCCCGTCGACGCGACGTGCTGGAGGCATCCTCGCACCTGCCACCGACAACACGCCCGCGGGTCGGTCACAAGTGATCTTGAATGTTCGGCAGTGGGCGAGAAATAGCCTGGTTGGGCATGCCTTCGGACCATGCCTGGCAACCGTCGCCCGCCGTGGAGCGTCTTCTTCCGGACAAGTTCCGTTCGCTCCGACCCCCCGGCGAGACCGGGACGCGGCAGCGGAACCGGCCTGTGGACGACCGGCCGGTGACCCGTTCGGCGGCACTAAAGTGGGTCGGACACCCGGACGGGTCACAACAGAGACAGGGACCCGGGGCAACAAGACGACAGGGACTCCGGGAACACCCCGCGAACCACCCCAGGACCACGATCAGCAGGGAGCGCGTGACGTGCGGCCTATCGGCAGCAAGTACCTGCTCGAGGAGCCGCTCGGCCGCGGCGCCACGGGCACCGTCTGGCGAGCCCGCCAGCGGGAGACGGCGGGCGCCGAGGCGGCCGTGCCCGGCCAGCCCGGCGAGACCGTCGCGATCAAGGTCCTCAAGGAGGAGCTGGCCAACGACGCGGACATCGTGATGCGCTTCCTGCGCGAGCGGTCCGTGCTGCTCCGGCTGACCCATCCGAACATCGTGCGCACCCGCGACCTGGTCGTCGAGGGCGATGTCCTCGCCCTCGTCATGGACCTCGTCGAGGGCCCCGACCTGCACCGGTACATCAGGGAGAGCGGCCCGCTCACCCCGGTCGCCGCAGCCCTCCTCACCGCCCAGATCGCCGACGCGCTCGCCGCCAGCCACGCCGACGGCGTCGTCCACCGCGACCTCAAGCCGGCCAACGTCCTGCTCGCCGAGCAGGGCGGCGAGATGCACCCGATGCTGACCGACTTCGGCATCGCGCGCCTCGCGGACTCCCCGGGCCTGACCCGCACCCACGAGTTCGTCGGCACGCCCGCGTACGTGGCGCCCGAGTCCGCCGAGGGCCGCCCGCAGACCTCCGCCGTCGACATCTACGGCGCCGGCATCCTCCTCTACGAGCTGGTCACCGGCCGGCCCCCGTTCGCGGGCGGCACCGCCCTGGAGGTCCTCCACCGCCACCTCAGCGAGGAGCCGCGCCGCCCCTCGACCGTGCCCGGGCCCCTGTGGACGGTCATAGAGCGCTGCCTCAGCAAGAACCCGGACCAGCGGCCGAGCGCCGTGAACCTCGCCCGGGGCCTGCGCGCGGTCGCCGCGGGCATCGGCGTGCACGCCACGCCCGCCCAGATCGAGGCGGCGGAGGGCGTGGGCGCGCTCCTCGCCCCGGACCCGGCGCCCGCGCCGGTCCCGGGCACCCCGGAGGCGCAGACCCCGGGCGCCGCCGACCCGACCCAGGTGCTGCCCACCGGCGCCGCCGGGGCCGGTGCCGGGACGCCCCCGCACTACGACCCCGCCGCCGCGACCAGCGTCATGCCGACCAGCGGCCCGGCGGGCGCCGCCGACCCGACGGCCGTCATGCCCCCCGTGCCGCCGCAGCCCCCCCAGTCCGGTCAGCCGGAGGAGCCGCACCCCTGGCAGAGCCAGCTGCGGCAGGTCCGCGACCGCAACGAGCAGACGCAGGTGCAGTACCTCGACCCGAGCGAGGACCCCCTGCGCCGCCGCCCGCAGCGCCAGCCGCAGCAGCCGCCGCAGGACGGCCGCCCCGGTGCGTACGGACAGCAGCCGCCCCAGCCGTACCAGCAGCAGCGCCCGGCCCCCCAGCGCCCCGCGCCCCAGCAGTACCAGCAGCAGCCGCAGCAGTACGCGCCCCCGCCGCCCCCGCAGCAGCAGTACGCGCCGCCCCAGCAGCAGTACGCGCCGCCGCAGCCGCCGCCCCAGGCCCCCGCGCCCCGCGAGCCGCGCCCGCCGCGCCAGCGCAGCGCGAACCCGGTGCGGATCCCCGGTCTCGGCTGCCTCAAGGGCTGCCTGATCATGATCGTCCTGTTCGTGGTCGCCGGCTGGCTCGTCTGGGAGCTCACCCCGCTCCAGGACTGGGTCGCCCAGGGCAAGGGCTACTGGGAGGCCATCGGCGACGGCATCTCGTCGTTCACCACCTGGTTCTCCGAACTGTTCGACAGCGCGAAGACGAGCACGGGAACGGGTGCTACCGGCGGTACGGGGCAGTAACACTGCCGATTTGTCGACTTCCGAGGGGTGATTTCCCCTCGGAGGTCGAGACCGGCGGCCGTGGACGCGTAGCTTTGTCGAGAACCGCAGCCGCTGAGGGAGCAGTCTTGGCACGGAACATCGGCAGCCGCTACACCGCCCACCAGATCCTCGGGCGGGGCAGCGCCGGAACGGTGTGGCTCGGCGAGGGACCCGAAGGGCCCGTCGCCGTCAAACTGCTGCGCGAGGACCTGGCCTCCGACCAGGAACTCGTCAGCCGCTTCGTCCAGGAGCGGACCGCACTGCTCGGCCTCGACCACCCCCGGGTCGTCAAGGTCCGCGACCTCGTCGTCGACGGCAACGACCTCGCCCTCGTCATGGACCTCGTCCGCGGCACCGACCTGCGCACCCGGCTCGACCGGGAGCGGCGGCTCGCCCCCGAGGCCGCCGTCGCGATCGTCGCCGACGTCGCCGAGGCCCTCGCCGCCGCGCACGCCGCCGGCGTCGTCCACCGGGACGTCAAGCCGGAGAACATCCTGCTCGACATGGAGGGCCCGCTCGGCCCCGGCGGCGCCCACCCCGCCCTCCTCACCGACTTCGGCGTCGCCAAGCTGATCGACACCCCCGGCCGCACCAAGGCCACCCGGATCATCGGCACCCCCGACTACCTCGCCCCCGAGATCGTCGAAGGCCTCCCGCCGCGCGCCGCCGTCGACATCTACGCCCTCGCGACCGTCCTGTACGAGCTGCTGGCCGGCTTCACCCCGTTCGGCGGCGGCCACCCCGGGGCGGTCCTGCGCCGCCACGTCACCGAGACCGTCGTCCCGCTGCCCGGCATCCCCGAGGAGCTGTGGCAGACGATCGTCCAGTGCCTCGCCAAGGCCCCCGCCTCCCGACTGCGCGCCTCCGAGCTCGCCGCCCGCCTCGGGGACGTCCTGCCGCTGCTCAAGGGCATCCCGCCGCTGGACGTCGACGAGCCGGGCGCGGAACCGGCCCCGGAGCCGTACGAGGAGGACACGTACGCCACCGCCACGGGCGCGGGCGAGCCGGGCCCCCGCCGCGCCGCCGTCCCGCTCGTCCCCGGCGCCTCCGCCGACTCCAACCGCGACACCCACACCTCCATGCGGGTCCCGGCCCCCGACGAGCTCTCCGGCGGCCCCCTCGGCACCGCCCGCGCCCCGCGCCCCTCCGGCGCCCGCCGCCCCGGCTCGGCCCGCCACAAGGCGGGCGCGGTCCGCAAGAGAAGGATCACCCTCACCGTCGCGGCGGTCGTGGTCGCGGGCGCGCTCGGCGTCGGCGGCTACCTGGCGGCCTCCGGCGACGGGGAGACCCCGCCACAGGACTCCAAGCAGTCCTCCCAGCCGTAGGGCCCGGCAGGACCCCGACCCCGGGTGTCAGCCGTAGGTTCGGCTCCTGGCCCGGAGCCGTTACGCTGGACGCGTGGCAGTCGTCGATGTATCCGAAGAGCTGAAGTCCCTCTCCTCGACCATGGGGTCGATCGAGGCCGTCCTGGACCTCGAGAAGCTGAGGGCCGACATCGCCGTGCTCGAAGAGCAGGCCGCGGCCCCGTCCCTGTGGGACGACCCGGAGGCGGCGCAGAAGATCACGAGCAAGCTTTCGCACCTCCAGGCCGAGGTCCGCAAGGCCGAGACCCTGCGCGGCCGGATCGACGACCTCGCGGTGCTCTTCGAGCTCGCCGAGGAGATGGACGACGCGGACACCCTCGCCGAGGCCGAGGCGGAGCTGGGCTCCGTCCGCAAGGCGCTCGACGAGATGGAGGTCCGCACCCTCCTCTCCGGCGAGTACGACGAGCGCGAGGCCCTGGTCAACATCCGGGCCGAGGCCGGCGGCGTCGACGCCTCCGACTTCGCCGAGCGGCTCCAGCGCATGTACCTGCGCTGGGCGGAGCGCCACGGCTACCCGACGGAGATCTACGAGACCTCGTACGCGGAAGAGGCGGGCATCAAGTCCACCACCTTCGTGGTCAAGGCCCCGTACGCCTACGGCACGCTCTCCGTCGAGCAGGGCACCCACCGGCTCGTCCGCATCTCGCCCTTCGACAACCAGGGCCGCCGTCAGACCTCCTTCGCCGGCGTCGAGATCCTGCCGGTCGTCGAGTCCTCCGACCACGTCGAGATCGACGAGTCCGAGCTGCGCGTCGACGTGTACCGCGCCTCGGGCCCCGGCGGTCAGGGCGTCAACACGACCGACTCGGCCGTGCGCATCACGCACCTCCCGACCGGCATCGTCGTCTCCTGCCAGAACGAGCGCTCCCAGATCCAGAACAAGGCGAGCGCCATGAACGTCCTCCAGGCCAAGCTCCTGGAGCGCCAGCGCCAGGAGGAGCGGGCCAAGATGGACGCCCTCAAGGACAGCGGCAGCTCCTGGGGCAACCAGATGCGTTCGTACGTGCTCCACCCGTACCAGATGGTCAAGGACCTCCGTACGGAGTTCGAGGTCGGCAACCCGCAGTCCGTGCTGGACGGCGAGATCGACGGCTTCCTGGAGGCGGGCATCCGCTGGCGCAAGCAGCAGGACAAGTAACCCCTTCGTGGTTCCGGCCGGGCCCCGCACCTTTCGGTGCGGGGCCCGGTGCCGTTCCGCGGCCTCCCGCGCATTCGCTGACGCAAGCGGCGGCAAGGCCGTCGGGACGCTTTGTCGACAAGGGAACTGCCGCCGTCGAGCCCGGAGTTCAGGGTTTACGTCACAGTTGCATCGTCGCATGTCGGTCACCTGGTGATCTTTCGGGCATCGCACGCGCAACGACCTTGACGCCTCATCGGAAACTCGGAAGGGTGGCGTACTGGCATGCGCTTTTCTGGGACGCGTGTGAACGGGGGCCGGTCCAGTCGTGACACCGCCCCTGCCGCGCGGGGCCCGAGCGCTGCCCCATGACGAGATGAGCTACTGGGGGTAGCAGCCAGATGACCAACAAGACGCGAGTCCGCCTGGTGCGGATCGCGGCCAGTGCCGTGATCGTCGCCGGTGCGTCCCTGACGGCGGCCGGTGCCGCGCAGGCCGTCGGCGGGTTCGGAACCGAGACGACCCAGGACGTGGGTATCGGTATCCAGGAAGGCGAGGGAGACGTCAACGGCATCATCGGCGGCATCTCCGGCGCCGACGATTCCTCGGCGTCGGGTGACGAGTCGTCGTCGTCCACGTCGTCCTCGGGTGACCAGTCGTCCTCGGCGTCGGGTGACGAGTCGTCGTCCTCGACGTCGTCCTCGGGTGACCAGTCGTCCTCGGCGTCGGGTGACGAGTCGTCGTCGTCCACGTCGTCCTCGGGTGACCAGTCGTCCTCGGCGTCGGGTGACGAGTCGTCGTCCTCGACGTCGTCCTCGGGTGACCAGTCCTCCTCGACGTCGTCCTCGGGTGACCAGTCCTCGTCCACGTCGTCGTCGGGCGACCAGTCGTCCTCGACGTCGTCGTCGGGTGACCAGTCGTCCTCGACGTCGTCGTCGGGTGACCAGTCGTCCTCGACCTCGTCGTCGGGCGACCAGTCCTCGTCCACGTCGTCGTCGGGCGACCAGTCGTCCTCGACCTCGTCGGGCGACCAGTCCTCGTCCACCTCGACGTCGACCTCGGGCGACCAGTCGTCGTCCACGTCGACGTCGACCTCCGGCACGACCGGGAGCGGCACCAGCGGCTCCGACGGTGGCGCCGGCACCTGCACCGTCGACCTCGACGGCGCCGAGTGCGTGGACACCCCGAACAACACCGACCCCAACCAGGGCGGCTCGCAGCCGGTCCAGCAGGGTGAGGCGAAGGAGGAGCTCGCCGAGACCGGTGCGGCCGAGACCTCGTTCCTGATCATCGGTGCCGCCACCATGATCGCCGGCGGCATCGGCTTCCGCATGCTGCCGCGTCTCGTCGGCGGCGGCCGCGCCGCCGTCTGAGGCATTCGCCCGGACGCGTGACGCACGACGAAGGGCCGGGGAGCTCGCTCCCCGGCCCTTCTCGCACATCCGGCTCGGGCTACACCGTCTGGACGGCCGCGAGCAGCGCGATCGCCGCGAGCAGGGCGATCGCCAACGTCAGCAGCATCGCGGGGGACAGCCCCTGAGGGGTCAGACGCTCCCGGTTCGCGCGGCAGACGGGACAGCGGCCCTCGGCGACCGGGGCCGCGCAGTTGGCGCACACCAGTCGGTCGTAGGTCATGCGCTCTCCTCCTCCCGCACTGGGGTACACACCAGGACAACGTCCGGGGGGATCGGGACGTTCCCCTACCACTGTGCCAGCTCCGCGGCGTTTCGGCGCGCCCCGCCGGATTGCCCGGCTTCCGTCCGCAGGGGCCAAAAAGGATAAAAGGCGCAAGCCGGGACCGCGACTGCACGGGCCATCCCAGGTCGCGTAAGGTCACGCACACCTACTCCCGGCCGACCGTGGTGCATCCGTGATCCGATTCGACAACGTCTCCAAGTCCTATCCGAAGCAGAGCCGCCCCGCGCTCCGGGACGTCTCCCTGGAGATCGAGAAGGGCGAGTTCGTCTTCCTCGTCGGTTCCTCCGGCTCCGGAAAGTCGACTTTCCTGCGACTGCTCCTGCGCGAGGAGCGCGCCAGCCAGGGCCAGGTGCACGTCCTCGGCAAGGACCTGGCCCGGCTCTCCAACTGGAAGGTGCCGCAGATGCGGCGTCAACTGGGCACCGTCTTCCAGGACTTCCGCCTGCTGCCCAACAAGACCGTCGCCGAGAACGTGGCCTTCGCCCAGGAGGTCATCGGCAAGCCGCGCGGTGAGATCCGCAAGGCCGTGCCGCAGGTGCTCGACCTGGTCGGACTCGGCGGCAAGGAGGACCGGATGCCGGGCGAGCTCTCGGGTGGTGAGCAGCAGCGCGTCGCCATCGCGCGCGCCTTCGTCAACCGGCCGATGCTGCTGATCGCCGACGAGCCCACCGGCAACCTCGACCCGCAGACCTCCGTCGGCATCATGAAGCTGCTCGACCGGATCAACAGGACAGGGACCACCGTCGTCATGGCGACCCACGACCAGAACATCGTCGACCAGATGCGCAAGCGCGTCATCGAGCTCGAAAAGGGCCGTCTCGTCCGTGACCAGGCGCGCGGCGTCTACGGATACCAGCACTGACGGCGGGGGAATCAGAACACCATGCGCGCTCAGTTCGTGCTCTCCGAGATCGGTGTCGGTCTCCGGCGCAATCTCACGATGACCTTCGCCGTCATCGTCTCCGTGGCCCTCTCGCTCGCCCTCTTCGGCGGTGCCCTGCTCATGCGCGAGCAGGTCAGCACGATGAAGGACTACTGGTACGACAAGGTCAACGTCTCCATCTTCCTCTGCAACAAGGCGGACGCGGCCACGGCGGCCAAGTGCGCCAAGGGCGCGGTCACCGGCCAGCAGAAGGAGCAGATCGAGGCCGATCTGAGGAAGATGGACATCGTCGAGGACGTCCAGCACGAGTCGGCCGACCAGGCGTTCAAGCACTACAAGGAGCAGTACGGCGACACCGCCATCGCCTCCGTGGTGACGCCGGACCAGATGCAGGAGTCGTTCCGGGTCAAGCTCAAGGACCCGGAGAAGTACAAGGTCGTCGCCACGGCCTTCGCCGGCCGCGACGGCGTCGAGTCGGTCCAGGACCAGCGGAACATCCTGCAGAACCTCTTCGACCTGATGAACGGCATGAACATCGCCGCCCTCGGCGTCATGGGCCTGATGCTGATCATCGCGCTGATGCTGATCGTCAACACCGTTCGCGTCTCGGCCTTCAGCCGCCGCCGCGAGACCGGCATCATGCGGCTCGTCGGCGCGTCCAGCTTCTACATCCAGATGCCGTTCATCATGGAGGCCGCCTTCGCCGGGCTCCTCGGCGGCGGCGTCGCCTGTGTGCTGCTGCTCGTCGGCCGGTACTTCCTGATCGACCACGGCATCGCGCTCGCCGAGAAGATGCAGCTGGTCAACTTCATCGGCTGGGACGCCGTCCTCGCCAAGCTGCCGCTGGTGATCGCCATCGGGCTCCTCATGCCCGCCGTGGCCGCCTTCATCGCGCTGCGCAAGTACCTGAAGGTTTGACTGCTCCCCGCCCCTAGGAGGGGGATTTCTGGCTCAGGCCGCCCGGCGGGACTGCGTCCCGCCGGGTCCTACGCCCTCGGCGCCGGCCGGGTTCAGACCTGCCCGGACGAGCATCACACGTGCGGAGTTCTTGTCCCTGGGGGACATGGCTCCGCACGCGATGCGGGTGTACGTGCGCTCTCCCAGCGGCAGGGCGTGCTTGGCTCTCGCTCCGCACTGCGCGCAGTCCATCGTGGGGTACGCGGGGTGGATCAGGTGCACGGCACGGCCGTGCTTGCGGCCCATCTCGATCAGGGCCTGCTTCGTGGCGCCGATGGCGGCGTCAGCGGCCTTCCTGGCCATGGTGGTCCTGGCGAGGAACTTCGGCCGGAAGTCCTCCACGGCGATCGCGTCGTGGTCACGGACGATCTTCTTGGCCCTTCCCCAAGCTCTCAACTTCGTTCGAGCAGGGGATACCCCATTGCGAGCAGTGTCCTCACGCTGCCGGGCCATCTTCTTGTGGAGCTTCGCCACTTGTCTCTTCGCGGAGCGATAGCGCTTCGAGGCCGTCTGACCTTTCGCCGGGCGGCGGCGGGCCGTCATTCGCTGATAGCGGGCGAGCCGCTTGGCCGATGCCGTGCCGTGTTCGGCATGGATCAGGTCATGGTCGTCGCTTGTGGTCGTCGCGGTCTCGCGTACACCCCAGTCGATGCCGATGGCCCGGCCGGTCTCCGGCAGTGGCTGTACCTCGGCGGGGACGACGAAGGAGGCGTACCAGTGGCCGAGGCTGTCCTGGTGGATTCGGACGCTGGAAGGGGCAGCGGGCAGCTCCCGCGACCACAGCACGGTCAGAACGATCCCACCCGCCAGGTACAGACGGCCTCCTTTCAGGCGGAAGCCGTGCCGGGTGTGGTTCAGGCTCGGCAGCGCGTCACGCTTCTTCCTCCACTTCGGCATTCCGGCCCGGCGTGCCATCGGCAGCCTGGCCTTGGTGTCCTTCAGCGCCTTCGCCCGGGACTTTCCGAAGTCCCGGATCACTTGTTGCTGCGGAACTGAGGACCCTTCGCGTAGCCATGACGTCCCCGCACGGGCCTCGGTCAGCATTCTGTCTCACTGTGCCGGGCCACAGGTACGGCTGTCACCAGTGACCTTGTTGTACGCGGACACCTGCTTGGACTTGGCCACGCACTCGTTCCAGATCCAGCGGCACCGGTCCCACTCCGCCAGTAGAGCGGTACGGGCGGATGACGACACGCGCAGCCGGAAGGCCCACCGGGCATGCCCGGAATGGTCGGCGGTGGTGGCTGTCGTCATGATGTGACCGTAGGCCCCCAGGACCTCGTACTTTCGCTCGAAGTCCTGCCATTCCCGCGAACGAGTGGGCGATCATGTCGATGTCGATCACTGATGGCGTCGTTTGACCAAAGCCCGTGCGGCGCCGTCGCCTTGTCCTAGAGTGGGCGACATGCCGGCCGGCACCGACGATCTCTGTATCCGGCCCCGCGGAGTGCTCCGTGGGGCCGTTCTGACGTTGGTCTTCACCGGCGTCCTCGCCACCGCCGCCGCCACCGGTTCACTGCCCCGGCAGGATCCCGCGCGTGCGGAGCGGCCGTCCCCGGCCCGTACGGCGGGCGGTACGACCGTCGACGGGGCCGCTCTCGCGCGGGCCGCCGCCGCGGCCATGGCCGACGGGAAGTCGGGGAAGAAGGCCGCCGAGGAGTTCGTCAGCCGCAGCGGGGACCGCTGGGGCGCCGTGTACGACAAGAGGGAGTACGCCGAGTTCGAGCAGGCCCTCGACGGCGCCTACACCGGGGTCGGTCTCTCCGCGGGTCGCGTCGGCGAGGGCGGGGTCCGGGTGACGCGGGTGCAGCCCGGGGGGCCCGCCGAGCGGGCCGGGCTGCGGGCCGGTGACCGGCTCGTCTCCGTCGACGGGCGGCCGGTCGACGGGCTCTCCGTCTCCGAGGCGGTCTCCCTGCTGCGCGGTGACGGCGTTCCCGGCTCCGCCGTCGTCCTGCGCGTCGAGCGCGGTCGCGCGGCCTGGACGCAGACCCTGCGCCGGGCCCGGCTCGCGACGGACCCGGTCACCGTCCGCCGCCTCGACGACGGGGCCGTACTGATCCGGGTCGCCGCCTTCACCAAGGGGGCGGGCACGCGCGTGCGTGACGCCGTACGGGCCGCCCCGGCCGGCGCCGGGGTCCTCCTGGACCTGCGGGGGAACTCGGGCGGCCTGGTCACGGAGGCCGCCGTCGCCGCCTCCGCCTTCCTCGACGGCGGCCTCGTCGCCACGTACGACGTGGAGGGCGAGCAGCGGGCCGTGTACGCGGAGGACGGCGGCGACACCGGCAGGCCCCTGGTGGCGCTGATCGACGGGGGCACGATGAGCGCGGCCGAGCTGCTCACCGGGGCCCTGCAGGACCGGGGGCGGGCGGTGACCGTCGGCTCGCGGACCTTCGGCAAGGGGTCGGTCCAGATGCCGAGCGCGCTGCCCGACGGCTCCGTCGCCGAGCTGACCGTCGGCCACTACCGCACCCCCGCCGGGCACGCCGTCGACGGCCGTGGCATCACTCCGGACCTGACGGCGGGGGAGGGGGCCGAGGCGCGGGCGAGAACGGTATTGAGTGGCCTCGGAGGGGGCTCGTAGTGCGAAAATGGCCGCACTATGGCAAAGGGACTCGTGAACGTGCAGGGCAAGCCTGCCAAGAAGAACCAGGACAAGGCGCCGGAGCGCAAGCTCATCGCGCAGAACAAGAAGGCGCGGCACGACTACCACATCATCGACACCTACGAGTGCGGTGTGGTGCTCATGGGCACCGAGGTGAAGTCGCTGCGCATGGGGCGGGCCTCGCTGGTCGACGGCTTCGTCCAGATCGACGGCCATGAGGCGTGGCTGCACAACATCCACGTGCCCGAGTACATGCAGGGCAGCTGGACCAACCACCACGCGAAGCGGAAGCGCAAGCTGCTGCTGCACCGGGCCGAGATCGACAAGCTGGAGTCGAAGTCGCAGGAGACGGGTCACACGATCGTGCCCCTCGCGCTGTACTTCCTGAACGGCCGGGTGAAGTGCGAGATCGCGCTCGCCAAGGGCAAGAAGGAGTACGACAAGCGTCAGACCCTGCGGGAGAAGCAGGACACGCGAGAGACGAACCGGGCGATCGCGGCGGCGAAGCGGAAGCAGCGGGCGGCCCAGAGCGCCTAGCGCCGGTAATCCGCTGGCAACCGCACCCGTCGGTCACGTACCATGGGTGCTGCACCCCACCGAGGGTGTGTCTTTTGAAAAAACAACATGGGGATGATCGGTTTCGACAGCGGATGTCGAAGCAGTGGGAAGCGTGTCGAGGAAGCGGCAATGATCTCGTAAACCATATGTCGCAACCAATAATCGCCAACACCAAGAGCGATAACTCCCGCTTCGCCCTCGCTGCCTAATTTTAGGTAACGAACAGAAGCCTCTGTGAGGAGCGTCAGCCCGGGGGTGGTCCCGACCCGGATCCTGGCGTCATTTAGGGATCTAAACCTCTAGCCCCGGTCACGGGGGTTGGAGGGAAATCAAACAGTGACTGAGCCCGTTCCGGACTTGTCTGGGTGATCCGGAGGGCTGAGAAACTCGTACCAGACTGCACACGGAGAAGCCCTGATTCCGCACCGTTGGACGCGGGTTCGATTCCCGCCATCTCCACTCATCCCATGTGGGCACAGGCCCGGTGGTCGTTCGCGACCGCCGGGCCTTTGTCATGCGTGGACGCGGGAGCCCCGGCCCGCCCCGGTCGCCGTGCACAGGGTCAGGGCCACCGCCGCCGCCGTCACCGGGATCAGGAACCCGAAGGACGCGAAGGGCGCGTGGTCGGCGGCCCAGCCGCCGCCGGCCGAGCCCGCCGCGACGCCCGCCAGGAGGGCGGTCACGGCGAGGGCCATGCCCTCGTTGAGCTGCGCCGCCGGGACGAGGCGCTGGATCAGGCCCATGCCCGTCACCATCGTCGGGGCCGTCGCCATGCCCGCCAGGAGGAGGCCGCCGGCCAGGGCGAGCAGGGAGCCTGTCGAGGCGGCGAGCAGCGGCATCGCCATCAGGACGGTCATCGCGGCCAGGCAGGTGCGCAGGCGGGCGGTGCGCCGGGCGTGGCCGTAGAGGAGGCCCGCCGCGCAGGAGCCGGCCGCCTGGAGGGCGAGGACCGGTCCCGCGACGGGCCCGTCCACGTACGCCAGGGTGACGACCTCCATGGAGCCGAAGACGGCGCCCGTGGCGAGGAGGACCGCGAGCAGCGACGCCATGCCGGGGGCGCGCAGCGGGGAGCCCGCCGTCGTGCGCGGGGCGACCGGCGGCTCGGTGGAGCGCTGGGCGGCGAAGATCAGCACGCCGGAGAGGAAGAGGAGGCCCGCGGTGAGCGTGCCCGCCTCGGGGAAGAGCGCCGAGCACAGGACGGCGGCGAGCACCGGGCCGAGCATGTAGCAGAGCTCGTCGGCGGCCTGCTCGAAGGCGTTGGCGGTGTGCAGCGCGTCCGGGTCGCCGCGGAAGAGGTGCGCCCAGCGGGCCCGGGACATGCCGCCCGTGTTCGGGGTGGTGGCGGTGACGGCGGTCGTGAGGAAGAGCGCCCAGACGGGGGCCCGCTCGTGGACGCAGAGCAGCAGCACCAGGTGGCCCAGGACCGCGTAGGCGGTGGCCGGGACCGCGATCCTGGCCTGGCCGTACCGGTCGACGAGCCGTGCGATCAGCGGGCCCGTGACGGAGCCGACCGCGAGGTTGGTGGCGGTGACCGCGCCGGCCAGGGCGTAGGAGCCGTACGCCGCGGCGATCATGATCACGGCGCTGACGCCGAACATGCCCATGGGCAGCCGGGCTATCAGGTTGCCGGCGGTGAAGGCGCGGGTGCCGGGGTGGGAGAAGAGACGGAGGTAGGGGTTGGCGGGCAGCGGGCGGGGGGCTTCGCGGTAGCGGGGGGCGAGGGCCGGGCCCGCCGGGGTGAGGGTGAGGTCCGGTTGCGGCATGGATCCAGGTTCTGGGGGCGGGGCCCGGCCGGTCCAACACCTTCTCGGTGGCGATTGACGCACCTGTGATGTTAACTGCGGCGGTGGCGACCTCCTCGTACGACATCGACCCCCGCCTTCTGCGCGCCTTCACCGCCGTCGCCGAAGAACTGCACTTCACCCGCGCCGCCGCCCGCCTCTACCTCGCCCAGCAGGCGCTCAGCCGCGACATCCGGCGCCTGGAGCGGGAGTTGGGCACCGAACTCTTCGTGCGGACCACCCGGCAGGTCGCCCTCACCGTCGACGGCGAGCGCCTCCTCCCGTACGCCCGACGGGTGTTGGCCGCCCACGAGGAGCTGAGCGACGCCTTCCGCGCCGCGCCCCGGCCGCTCCTCGTCGACCTCAACAGCCCCGGCCTCGCCCCCGAGGACGTCCTGCGCCGCGCCCGCGAACTCGCCCCCGAGCAGGAGCTGATGGCCCGCTACGAGAGCGGACTCACCGGCGCCGCACGGGAGATCCTCGCCGGCCGGATCGACGCCTCCTTCGGCCGGTACGGAGGACTCGACGCCCGGCTCCGGGCACGGCTCGACTTCCAGCTCGTCCGGTACGAGCCGATGGCCGTGATCCTCCCCGAGGACCATCCGCTCGCCGGCCTGCCCCGGGTGCCGCTCGACCGGCTCGCCGGAGAACGGATCTACGCCGGGGCCGGGAACGACCGCACGCCCGAGTGGACCGACCTCGCCGCCCGCCTCTTCGCCGGCCGGGGCATCGAGATCGCCCCGCCCGCTCCGCTCGCCGTCGGCAAGGAGGAGTTCCGGCGGCTCATGGCCAAGTACCGCGACCCGGTCCTCGCCGTCGTCGACTTCCCGGCCATGCCGGACTGCGTCATCCGGCCCCTCGTCGACCCCGTCCCCCTCTCGCCCGTGAGCCTGGTGTGGCGCAAGGGGCTCCGTCACCCCGGCCTGGACGCCCTGCGCCGGGCGGCGGCGGAGCTGGGCGCCCGGGAGGGATGGCTCACCCGGCCGCCCGGCGCCTGGCTGCCGGAGGGAGAGCCGGGGCTGCCGGAAGGAGCCGGGGGCGCTGCCGGAGGGTGGAACAGGGCTGCGGGAGGGTAGGGCAGGGCTGCAGGAGGGGGAAGCAGGGCCGCAGGAGGGGGAGCAGGACTGTCCGCGCCGGGGGCGCTCACAGAAGGGCCGCGCACCGGGTGAGAGCAAGGTTCCGCCACCGTCACCTCACGGCATCGGCCTGAAACGCACCCTTCCTAGCGTCTGTCGCGTCAAGGATCCGACTCCGTGGAGGTGCGAGATGGGTGGCCGCTGGATCGAACGCTGGGAACCGGAGGACGAGACCTTCTGGCGTGAGAAGGGAGAACGGATCGCCCGACGGAACCTGCTCTTCTCCGTCCTCTCCGAGCACATCGGCTTCTCGATCTGGAGCCTCTGGTCGGTCATGGTGCTCTTCATGGGCCCCCAGTACGGGGTCGACCCGGCCGGCAAGTTCTTCCTCATCGGCACCGCCACCTTCGTCGGCGCGCTGATCCGCATCCCGTACACCTTCGTCGTCGCCCGCTTCGGCGGCCGCAACTGGACGATCTTCAGCGCCCTGCTGCTCCTGCTGCCCACCGGCCTCGCCTTCGCGGTGATGCACCCCGGCACCTCGTACAGCACCTTCGTCCTCGTCGCCGCGCTCACCGGCGTCGGCGGCGGCAACTTCGCCTCCTCGATGACCAACATCAACGCCTTCTTCCCGCTGCGGAAGAAAGGCTGGGCCCTCGGCCTCAACGCGGGCGGCGGCAACATCGGCGTCCCCGTCGTCCAGCTCGTCGGCCTCCTCGTCATCGGCACCGCCGGAGCGATGCACCCGAGGATCGTGCTCGGCGTCTACCTGCCCCTGATCGTCGTCGCCGCCGTCTGCTCCGCGCTCTTCATGGACAACCTCGCCCCCGTGAAGAACGACACCGGAGCGTTCAAGGAAGCCGTCACGGCCCGCCACACCTGGATCATGGCCTTCCTCTACGTCGGTACCTTCGGCTCCTTCATCGGCTACAGCTTCGCCTTCGGCCTCGTCCTGCAGACCCAGTTCGGCCGCACCCCGCTCCAGGCCGCCTCGCTCACCTTCATCGGCCCGCTGCTCGGCTCCCTCATCCGGCCCGTCGGCGGCTTCCTCGCCGACCGGCACGGGGGCGCCCGCATCACCCTCGGGACCTTCGCCGCCATGGCCGCCGCGACCGGAGTGGTGATCTACGCCTCCGTCGTCGAGTCCCTCGCCGTCTTCCTCGTCGGCTTCATCGGCCTCTTCGTCCTCAGCGGCCTCGGCAACGGCTCCACGTTCAAGATGATCCCGGCGATCTTCCTCGCCCAGGGCCACCGCGAGGGTCTCTCGGGCGAGGCCGCCGAGTCCTACGGGCGACGGCTCTCCGGAGCCTCCATGGGCCTCATCGGAGCGGTCGGCGGGGTCGGCGGACTCGGCATCAACCTCGCCTTCCGCCAGTCCTTCCAGACCGCCGGCACCGGCACCGCCGCCTTCGTCGCCTTCCTCGCCTTCTACGCGGCCTGCATGGTCGTCACCTGGGCGGTATACCTTCGGGCCCCCGGCGCCGTCCCCGACACCGCCGAGGCGGTCACGGAACCCGAGCCCCGGTCCGGCTACGCGCGGGTGTGACCCCCGATGCCCGGCGCGTACCGTAACGACCAGGAAATACGGGCGAACCCGGACCGACACGCACCCCCGTCAGGCTCAGACCCCATGGACGAGCAAGAACACGGCCCCCTCGCCGGCTTCACGATCGGCGTCACCGCGGCACGACGCGCCGACGAGCTCATCGCGCTGCTGCGCCGGCGCGGCGCGGCCGTCGTCCACGGCCCCGCACTGCGGATCGTGCCCCTCGCCGACGACACCGAACTCCTCGCCGCCACCAAGGAACTCATCGACCACGCCCCGGACGTCGTCGTCGCCACCACGGCGATCGGCTTCCGGGGCTGGATCGAGGCCGCCGAGGGCTGGGGACACGGGGACGAGCTCCTCGCCGTCCTGCGGAACGTCGAGCTCCTCGCCCGCGGACCCAAGGTCAAGGGGGCCGTACGGGCTGCCGGACTCACCGAGTCCTGGTCGCCCTCCTCCGAGTCCATGGCCGAGGTCCTCGACCGGCTCCTCGACGAAGGCGTCGAGGGCCGGCGCATCGCCCTCCAGCTCCACGGAGAGCCGCTCCCCGGCTTCGTCGAGGCGCTCACGGCCGGCGGCGCCGAGGTCGTCGGCGTCCCCGTCTACCGCTGGATGCCCCCCGAGGACCTCGGTCCGCTCGACCGGCTCCTCGACGCGACCCTCGCCCGCGGGCTCGACGCCGTGACCTTCACCAGCGCGCCGGCCGCCGCTTCGTTGTTCTCCCGGGCGGCGGAGCGGGGCGTACGGGACGAACTCGTCGCCGCGCTCCGACACGACGTGCTCGCCGTGTGCGTGGGGCCCGTCACGGCGCTGCCGCTCCAGGCCGAGGGCATCGACACCTACCAGCCCGAGCGCTTCCGGCTCGGGCCGCTCGTCCAGCTCCTCTGCAAGGAGCTGCCCGCCCGCTCCCGGGTCCTGCCCGTCGCCGGGCACCGGATGGAGGTCCGCGGGCACGCCGTCCTGGTCGACGGGGGCCTGCGCCCCGTCCCGCCCGCCGGCATGGCCCTCCTCGGACTCCTCGCCCGCCGCCCCGGCTGGGTCGTCTCCCGCGCCGACCTCCTCCGGGCGCTGCCGGGGGCGGGGCGCGACGAGCACGCCGTGGAGACGGCGATGGCGCGCCTCCGCTCCGCCCTCGGCGCGCCGAAGCTGATCCAGACGGTGGTGAAGCGGGGGTATCGGCTGGCGCTGGACCCGTCGACGGAGGAGAAGTACGACAGCTAGCCCTGCCGGGGCGGCGCCCACGGTCGTGAGCGGCCGTCCCGCCGGGGCGGCGCCCACCCCCGCCGGGCCGTCGTGGGCTGCGCCCGCCGGGGCGGCGCCCCGCCCACCGCCGTTGTGGGCAGTCGTTCCGCTGGGGCGAGGGGGTCCCCCCTGCTCGAGCGAAGCCGAGAGCTTGGGGGAGGGTGGGCACAACGGAACGGCGTCCCTTGCCGGCGCCCGAGGCTCCCGCGCCTGAACCCGCACCGGAACGTGTGCCGCAGTCGTGGTGCGGGTCCAGGCCCAGAAGGCGGAGCGCGCCCGCAAGGGGCGCCGTCCCGTGTGCCCACCCGTCCCGCCCCAGCGGGACGATTGCCCACACGGGGCGGGGGGTACCGCACCTCGGACGCGTGTCCACACGGGCGGGTGGGCGGGGGCGGGGCGCGCGCCTGTACGGCGGGGGCGCGCCGGGGCGGTCGCCCACGCGGCGGGTGGACGGGGGCGTCGCCCACGCGGCGGGTGGACGGGGGTGGCGCCCCTGTGGGCCTGGCTCGTGGTGGGGGGCGCTGGGGCGGGGCCGGGGGAAGCGGCCCCGCGCCTGACACGGTGCCCCCCCGTGGCGTACGCTCGACGGCTGCCCAGTGCACGTGAGAAGGGGGCCTTAGGTGGCCGCGCAGGAAGCCGTGGACACGGTCAGAGACCGTGAGATCGGTGTCGAGCAGGAACATCTGGATCAGGTCTACCGCCGTCTGGAGGAGAAGATCCACGAAGCGGAGTTCCTGATGAACGACGCCGCCCAGCGGGGCCAGGTCGGCACGCCCGGCGCTCTCGCCGAGCGCGACGCCCAGGTCTTCCGGGCCGGCATCCACCTCAACCGGCTCAACAACGAGTTCGAGGACTTCCTCTTCGGCCGGATCGACCTGCTGTACGGCAAGGACGGGAAGAAGGGGCCCGACGGCGCGTACACCTCCGTCGAGCCCGCCGAGGACGCCGTACGCCCCGACAACACCGCGGACATCGGCGAGACCCTCCACATCGGGCGGATAGGAGTCCTCGACTCCGACTACGCGCCGCTCGTCATCGACTGGCGCGCGCCCGCCGCCGCACCCTTCTACCGGTCCACCCCCGTCGACCCCGGCCGGGTCGTGCGCCGCCGCGTGATCCGCTCCAAGGGCCGCCGGGTCCTCGGCGTCGAGGACGACCTCATGCGCCCCGAGCTGCGGGCCACCCTCGACGGCCGCGAGCTGCCCGTGATCGGCGACGGCGCCCTGATGGCCGCCCTCGGCCAGGCCCGCAGCCACACCATGCGGGACATCGTCTCCAGCATCCAGGCCGAGCAGGACCTGGTCATCCGGGCGCCCGCCGCCTCCGTGACGTACGTCGAGGGCGGGCCGGGGACGGGGAAGACGGCGGTCGCGCTGCACCGTGCCGCCTACCTGCTCTACCAGGACCGCCGGCGGTACGCGGGCGGCATCCTGATCGTCTCCCCGACCCCGCTCCTCGTCTCGTACACCGAGGGCGTCCTGCCGTCCCTCGGCGAGGAGGGCCAGGTCGCGATCCGCGCCGTCGGCTCGCTCGTCGACGGCGCCGAGGCCACCGCGTACGACGAACCGGCCGTCGCCCGCGTCAAGGGCTCCTCCCGCATGCTGCACGTGCTGCGGAAGGCCGCCCGGGGTGCTCTGGAGAGCCCGGACGCCCCGCAGCTGCTGCGCGTCGTCGCCTTCGGGCGGCGGCTTGAGCTGGAGGCCGACGAGCTGCGCCGCATCCGGCACAACGTCCTCGGCGGCACCGCCCCCGTCAACCTCCTCCGGCCCCGCGCCCGCCGGCTGCTCCTCGACGCGCTGTACGCCAAGTCCGGCGCGGTCGGACGGCACAGCGACCCCGAGCTCGCCGCCGAGCTGCGTTCCTCCTTCGACGAGGACGTGTCCACCGAGGACTCGTTCCTCGGCTTCCTCGATGCCTGGTGGCCCGAGCTCACTCCTCGTCAGGTTCTCGACGCCATGGCCGACGAGCGGCGGCTCGGCCGCTGGGCCCGCCGGATCCTCAACCAGGGCGAGGTGCGGCGGCTCGCGCGTTCGCTGCGCCGCCGGGAGCTGTCCGTCCACGACGTCGCCCTCCTCGACGAGCTGAACACGCTGCTCGGCGCCCCGGCCCGGCCCCGCAAGAAGCGGGAGTACGACCCGCTGGACCAGCTCACGGGGCTTGAGGAGCTGATGCCCGTACGGGAGGAGACCCAGCGGGAGCGGGCCGAGCGGCTCGCGGCGGAGCGCACCGAGTACGCGCACGTGATCGTCGACGAGGCCCAGGACCTGACGCCCATGCAGTGGCGGATGGTCGGGAGGCGCGGCCGGCACGCCACCTGGACGGTCGTCGGCGACCCGGCGCAGTCCTCCTGGTCGGACCCGGACGAGGCCGCGGAGGCCCGGGACGAGGCGCTCGGCTCGCGGCCGCGGCGCCGCTTCGAGCTGACGGTGAACTACCGGAACCCGGCGGAGATCGCCGAGCTGGCCGCCAAGGTCCTCGCGCTCGCCATGCCGGGCAAGGAGTCGCCGCGGGCGGTCCGCTCGACGGGGGTCGAGCCCCGCTTCGTACCCGTACCGGAGAAGGCCGATCTGGCTGAAACCGTACGTTTGGAAGCCGAGCGGCTGCTCGGCGAGGTGGACGGGACCGTCGGCGTCGTCGTCGCCATGAACCGGCGCGCGGAGGCCGCCCGCTGGCTCGCGGGGCTCGGCGACCGGGTGGTGGCGCTCGGTTCCCTGGAGGCGAAGGGCCTGGAGTACGACGCGACGGTGGTCGTCTCGCCCGCGGAGATCGCGGACGAGTCCCCGGCCGGCCTGCGGGTGCTGTACGTGGCGCTGACCCGGTCCACGCAGGCCCTGACGGTGCTCTCGGGCGACCGGGACATGCCGGACGAGGCCGGGGTCCCGGACCTGCTGCGGGACTGAGCGGGCGGGGCGGCGGGGCCGAGCGGGCAGGGCCGTGGGCCGGGTCCGCTCCGCCGCCCGGGGCTGATTTCAGGTCAACCTGCGGTGCTGGAATCACCGAGCAGGGTGGTTTGTTAGCCTTGTCGTGGCACCGGCTCGATCCAAGCCCCCGGGCCCAACCTTCGTCCCTCAGAGGGACCACTTGCCGCGAGGCGAGCATGGCGGGTCGGTGCCACTTAGACATACGTACAAAGTTGAGGCCCCTGTCACCTCCGGTGACGGGGGCCTCTTCTGTTTCCCCTGCACTTCTCGTATGGTGGAAACTACTTTCCGAAAACAAAATGACCGTATTACCTGCTACCGGCAGGTAGGTGCGAACATCGGAGGGCGCCGCCAGGCAACCAGCCGGGGCGGCGTAGCAACGAAGCTCAGGGAAAGCAGAGGAACTCGGCCATGGCAACGGCGCCCAGCGTCTCGTACTCGATGACGGTCAGGCTGGAGGTTCCCGCCAGCGGAACCGCGGTCTCCCAGCTCACCACGGCGGTGGAGTCCCACGGCGGATCCGTCACCGGCCTCGACGTGACCGCCTCCGGCCACGAGAAGCTCCGCATCGACGTCACCATCGCCGCCACCTCCACCGCGCACGCCGACGAGATCGTCGAGCAGCTGCGCGGCATCGAGGGCGTCGTCCTGGGCAAGGTCTCGGACCGTACGTTCCTCATGCACCTCGGCGGCAAGATCGAGATGGCGTCGAAGCACCCCATCCGCAACCGTGACGACCTCTCGATGATCTACACCCCGGGCGTCGCCCGCGTGTGCATGGCGATCGCCGAGAACCCCGAGGACGCGCGCCGCCTCACCATCAAGCGCAACTCCGTCGCGGTCGTCACCGACGGCTCCGCCGTCCTCGGCCTCGGCAACATCGGCCCCATGGCCTCGCTGCCCGTCATGGAGGGCAAGGCCGCCCTCTTCAAGCGCTTCGCCGGCATCGACGCCTGGCCGATCTGCCTCGACACCCAGGACACCGACGAGATCGTCGCGATCGTCAAGGCGATCGCCCCCGGCTTCGCGGGCATCAACCTGGAGGACATCTCCGCGCCCCGCTGCTTCGAGATCGAGGCCCGGCTGCGCGAGGCCCTCGACATCCCCGTCTTCCACGACGACCAGCACGGCACCGCCATCGTCGTCCTCGCCGCCCTCACCAACGCGCTGCGCGTGGTCGGCAAGGGCATCGGCGACGTCCGGGTCGTCATGTCCGGCGCCGGCGCCGCCGGCACGGCCATCCTCAAGCTGCTGATCGCGGCGGGCGTGAAGCACGCCGTCGTCGCCGACATCCACGGTGTCGTCCACGCGGGCCGCGAGGACCTCGTCGACGCCGCGCCCGGCACCCCGCTGCGCTGGATCGCCGACAACACCAACCCGGAGGGCGTCACCGGCACCCTCAAGCAGGCCGTCGTGGGCGCGGACGTCTTCATCGGCGTCTCGGCCCCGAACCTGCTGGGCGCGGAGGACGTCGCCGCCATGGCGGAGGGCGCCATCGTGTTCGCGCTCGCGAACCCCGACCCGGAGGTCGACCCGGCCGCCGCGCGGCAGACCGCCGCCGTCGTCGCCACCGGCCGCTCGGACTTCCCGAACCAGATCAACAACGTGCTGGTCTTCCCGGGCGTCTTCCGCGGTCTGCTCGACGCCCAGTCCCGTACGGTCAACACGGAGATGATGCTGGCGGCGGCCTCCGCCCTCGCCGACGTGGTCACCGAGGACGAGCTGAACCCGAACTACATCATCCCGTCGGTCTTCAACGACAAGGTCGCGGGCGCGGTCGCCGGCGCGGTCCGGAACGCGGCGAAGACCGCGGGCGCCGGCACGGCGCCGAGCGGCCGCTGACGGCGCGTCGCGATTCGCGGAGCCGTAAACCCGCCTTTAGGGTGGCTTTTCGGCTCCGCGCGGTTTTCGTGGTGTCGACACAACGTCACCACCACGGGACTCCGGCGCTTTTCGTGTGACCCGAGGGGGTGCCGGATTGGCGTTCCCGCCGCTGGTGGGGGCAGGATGCGTGTTTGGGCGCGAGGGTCTGTCGTTTGACCCGGGTCCGGGGACTGTCCGAGGGCCCTGGCAGCATCGGCTTCGCTGTACCCAATCGCGCGGCTTCCGCCGCGTGGCACGCCTCACAGGCAAGAAGAACACGGGAGTAACAACATGAACCGCAGTGAGCTGGTGGCCGCCCTGGCCGACCGCGCCGAGGTGACCCGCAAGGACGCCGACGCCGTGCTGGCCGCTCTCGCCGAGACCGTCGGTGAGGTCGTCGCCAAGGGTGACGAGAAGGTCACCATCCCCGGCTTCCTGACCTTCGAGCGCACCCACCGTGCCGCTCGCACCGCTCGTAACCCGCAGACCGGCGACCCGATCGACATCCCGGCCGGCTACAGCGTGAAGGTCTCCGCGGGCTCGAAGCTCAAGGAAGCCGCCAAGGGCAAGTAAGGCGGCCTGTAGGCGCAGAAAGGGCGGCCACCCTGTCAGGGGGTGGCCGCCCTTTCGTTCGTGCGTGTACGGGCCCGTGAGGGCCCGTGGCGCCTTACGGGGCCCCGCACCTGGCGGGGCCCCGCGAGCCGGTCGGATCGGCGCGTCGTCCAGCTCGACCTTCGAACCGGGTCAGACCAGCGCGCTGCCCGGCAGCTCGACCTTCGCGCCGAGCTCGACGAGCTTCTCCATGCTGTGTCCGCCCGGGGGATGACCCCCGGACCCCCAGCAAGAGGGCGCCGGGGGTGCCGGCGGGTTGTGAGTGCCGGGTCAGACCAGCGCGCTGCCCGGCAGCTCGACCTTCGCGCCGAGCTCGACGAGCTTCTCCATGAAGTTCTCGTAGCCGCGGTTGATCAGGTCGATGCCGTGGACCCGGGAGGTGCCCTGGGCCGCCAGCGCCGCGATCAGGTACGAGAAGCCGCCGCGCAGGTCGGGGATGACCAGGTCGGCGCCCTGGAGCTTCGTCGGGCCGGACACGACCGCGGAGTGCAGGAAGTTCCGCTGGCCGAAGCGGCAGTCGGAGCCGCCCAGGCACTCGCGGTACAGCTGGATGTGCGCACCCATCTGGTTCAGCGCGGAGGTGAACCCGAGCCGGGACTCGTACACCGTCTCGTGGACGATGGAGAGGCCGGAGGCCTGCGTCAGGGCCACGACCAGCGGCTGCTGCCAGTCCGTCTGGAAGCCGGGGTGCACGTCCGTCTCCAGGTGGATCGCGTTGAGCGAGCCGCCCGGGTGCCAGAAGCGGATGCCCTCGTCGTCGATCTCGAAGGCGCCGCCGACCTTCCGGTACGTGTTGAGGAAGGTCATCATCGAGCGCTGCTGGGCGCCGCGCACGTAGATGTTGCCCTCGGTGGCCAGGGCCGCCGACGCCCAGGAGGCCGCCTCCAGGCGGTCCGGGAGCGCCCGGTGGGTGTAGCCGTCGAGGCGGTCGACACCGGTGATCCGGATGGTCCGGTCGGTGTCCATGGAGATGATCGCGCCCATCTTCTGCAGGACGCAGATCAGGTCCTCGATCTCGGGCTCCACGGCCGCGTTCGACAGCTCGGTGACGCCCTCCGCGAGGACCGCCGTGAGCAGCACCTGCTCGGTCGAGCCGACCGAGGGGTACGGGAGGCGGATCTTGCAACCGCGAAGGCGCTGCGGGGCCTCCAGGTACTGCCCGTCCGCCCGCTTCTCGATGGTGGCGCCGAACTGGCGCAGCACGTCGAAGTGGAAGTCGATGGGCCGGCCGCCGATGTCGCAGCCGCCCAGACCCGGGATGAAGGCGTGGCCGAGGCGGTGCAGCAGCGGGCCGCAGAAGAGGATCGGGATGCGCGACGAGCCGGCGTGGGCATCGATGTCAGCGACGTTCGCGGACTCGACGTGCGTCGGGTCGAGGACGAGCTCGCCGGGCTCCTCGCCCGGGCGGACCGTCACTCCGTGCAGCTGGAGCAGCCCGCGGACCACGCGGACGTCACGGATGTCGGGAACGTTGCGCAGGCGGCTGGGGCCGCTGCCGAGCAGGGCGGCGACCATCGCCTTGGGCACGAGGTTCTTCGCGCCGCGGACGCGGATCTCGCCCTCCAGCGGGGTTCCGCCGTGGACAAGCAGGACATCGTCTGTGCCGGTCATGAATCTCGCGTTCCGAAAGTGGGGTCCGACGGGTGGCCAGAGAAAAGGGTAAGGGCCCATGAGACCCCGATCGGGTGCCTCATGGGGCCTGTCAGATGTAATGAATTCGGCACAACACCCTCTGTTCCCGTGATCTTGCGGAGCGTCACCGTCCGCTTGTCCTCGCGGTGTGACCCGGCTCCGCGGCCCCGTCCGTCCTGAACTGCGGTGGGGGCCCGCCTTCCCGCCATCCGGCCCGACAACCCCCGCGAACGCCGAAGATGCGGGATCATGTGTCGCATGACCGAGGTGTCCTCGCTCACAGGACGGCTGCTCGTGGCCACCCCCGCGCTGGCGGATCCGAATTTCGACCGCGCGGTGGTCCTGCTGCTCGACCACGACGACGAGGGCTCGCTCGGCGTCGTCCTCAACCGGCCCACACCGGTCACCGTCGGCGACATCCTCGCCCCCTGGGCCGCCCTCGCCGGCGAACCGGGCGTCGTCTTCCAGGGCGGCCCCGTCTCCCTCGACGCGGCCCTCGGCGTGGCGGTGATCCCCGGCGACGAGGGCCCGCTCGGCTGGCGGCGGGTGTACGGCGCGATCGGCCTGGTCGACCTGGAGGCCCCGCCCGAACTGCTCGGACCGGCCCTCGGCTCGCTGCGGATCTTCGCGGGGTACGCGGGCTGGGGCCCCGGCCAGCTGGAGACCGAGCTCGGCGACGGCGCCTGGTACGTGGTCGAGTCGGAGCCCGGCGACGTCTCCTCGCCGCACCCCGAGACGCTCTGGCGCCAGGTGCTGCGACGGCAGCGCGGCGAACTCGCGATGATCGCCACGTACCCCGACGACCCGTCCCTCAACTGAGGCCCCGGGCTTTCAGTACCCTTGGCGGTTATGAGCACTCTCGAGCCCGAGCGCGGGGCAGGTACGGGAACCCTCGTCGAGCCGACGCCGCAGGTGTCCCACGGTGACGGCGACCACGAGCGCTACGCCCACTACGTCCAGAAGGACAAGATCATGGCGAGCGCCCTGGACGGCACGCCCGTCGTGGCGCTGTGCGGAAAGGTCTGGGTGCCGGGGCGCGACCCCAAGAAGTACCCGGTCTGTCCGATGTGCAAGGAGATCTACGACTCCATGGGCGCCGGCGGTGGCGACAAGGACAAGGGCGGCAAGGACAAGTAGCGCGGCCCGACGTCGGGGTGACCCTTCCGCGGCCCCCGTCGTGCGCACTCCGGTGCGCACGACGGGGGCCGTTTCGCGTTCCGGGGGCAGGAGCTTCTGCTGGGCGAAGCGGTCGAGACCTCTTGTCGGCCCGCCCGGGGCGCCCCTAGTCTCACGCCTGTTGTGCGGTGCGAAACGCTCATTGCGCATGATGCAACGGATGTGTGAGGACTGACGCGATGACCCTCCCCCCGGACCTGATCCCGGCCCCCCTGTCCGCCGAGTGCCGGAGCGGTGCCCCGGCCCGCCGCCCGCTCGACGGGCGGACCACGCTCGACGCGGGCCCCGGCACCGAGACCGCCGCCCGCTGGATCCGCGCCGCGCTCGGCGCCGCCACCGGGCTGCCGCTCGCCGACGGCGCCGGGCCGCACGCGATCCGGCTGCGGATCACCGAGGGGACGGCCGGGGGACGCGGCCCGGAGGCGTACCGCCTGACCACCGAGGACCCGGACGCCGCCGTCGTCATCGAGGGCGGCGGCCCCGCCGGGGTCTTCTGGGGCGCCCAGACCCTCCGTCAGCTCCTCGGCCCCGACGCGTACCGCAAGGCGCCCGTACGGCGGGACGGGACCTGGGAGCTGCCGTGCACCACGGTCGAGGACGCCCCCCGCTTCGGCTGGCGCGGGCTGCTGCTCGACGTCTCCCGGCACTTCCTGCCCAAGGACGACGTCCTGCGGTACCTCGACCTGCTCGCCGCCCACAAGCTGAACGTCCTCCACCTCCACCTCACCGACGACCAGGGCTGGCGCGTCGAGATCGAGCGCCACCCGAAGCTCACCGAGGTCGGCGCCTGGCGGGCCCGCACCAAGTGGGGACACCGGGCCTCACCGCTCTGGACGGAGACCCCGCACGGCGGCTTCTACACCCGGGACGACATCCGCGAGATCGTCGCGTACGCCGCCGAGCGGCACATCACCGTCGTCCCCGAGATCGACCTCCCCGGCCACGCGCAGGCCGCCATCGCCGCCTACCCCGAACTCGGCAACACCGACGTCGTCGACACCGCGGCCCTCACCGTCTGGGACACCTGGGGCGTCAGCCCCCACGTCCTCGCCCCGACCGAGGCCGTCCTGCGCTTCTACGAAGGCGTCTTCGAGGAGGTCCTCGACCTCTTCCCGTCCACCTTCGTCCACGTCGGCGGCGACGAGTGCCCCAAGGACCAGTGGAAGGCCTCCCCGACCGCCCAGGCCCGCATCGAGGAGCTGGGAGTGGGCGACGAGGACGGCCTCCAGTCCTGGATCATCCGCCACTTCGACCGCTGGCTCGCCGCCCGCGGCCGCCGCCTCATCGGCTGGGACGAGATCCTGGAGGGCGGCCTCGCCGAAGGGGCGGCCGTGTCGTCCTGGCGGGGGTACGCGGGCGGGATCGCCGCCGCCGAGGCCGGCCACGACGTCGTCATGTGCCCCGAACAGCACGTCTACCTCGACCACCGCCAGGCACCCGGCGAGGACGAGCCGATGCCCATCGGATACGTCCGCACCCTGGCGGACGTCTACCGCTTCGAGCCCGTCCCGCCCGGACTCGCCCCGGAGGCCGCCGCCCACATCATGGGAACCCAGGCCAACGTCTGGACGGAGGTCATGGAGAACCGCTCCCGCGTCGACTACCAGGTCTTCCCACGCCTCGCCGCCTTCGCCGAGGTCGCCTGGTCCGCGCTGCCCGCGCCGGAGGCGCGCGACCACGCCGGTTTCGAGCGCCGCATGCGCACCCACTACCGGCGCCTGGAAGCCCTCGGCGTCGACCACCGCCCGCCCGCCGGGCCCCGCCCCTGGCAGCGGCGCCCCGGGGTCCTCGGCCGCCCCTTGGAGGGCACACCCCCGAACGTGTGAGAGACCCCTGTCCCCCCGTCACCCAAGAGCGGCGAAACGGAAGTCACCGTCGCAGCCGGGGCGTCCCGGACGGAACAGTCCTTCGCGGACCCTCGCTCCGGACTGCTCGGAAGATGTGCCAGAGTTGCCACGTCCGGCCTGTGAGCACGTACGGTACGCCCACACGCAGGCGCGACGGCCGGGCACAGTCGGGGACCACCGGGACACCGGGAAGGGGCAGCGGGTTGACCACGCACGCACCACAAACAACGCAGTCCGTGACGCTGCCCGCCTCGCTCGACGAGGCCGTGGCAGCCCTCACGGCCATGCCGGCCGCCGTGCCCGTCGCCGGTGGCACCGACCTCATGGCGGCCGTCAACAAGGGCCAGCTCCGTCCCGCCGGACTCGTCGGCCTGAGCCGCATCAACGAGATCCGCGGCTGGCAGTACCAGGACGGGCACGCCCTCCTCGGCGCGGGCCTCACCCACGCGCGCATGGGCCGCCCCGACTTCGCCGCCCTCATCCCGGCCCTCGCCGCCGCCTCCCGCGCGGCCGGACCGCCCCAGATCCGCAACGCGGGCACCCTCGGCGGCAACATCGTCACCGCCGCGCCCACCGGCGACTCGCTGCCCGTCCTCGCCGCCCTGGAGGCCGACCTCGTCGTCCTCGGCCCGCTCGGCAGCCGCGAGATCCCCGTCTCCCACCTCCTCGCGGGCCGCGACCTGCTCGCCCCCGGCGAACTCGTCGGCTTCGTCCGCGTCCCGCTGCTCCACGCCCCCCAGGTCTTCCTCAAGGCCACCGGCCGCACCGGCCCGGCCCGCGCCACCGCCTCCGTCGCCGTCGTCCTCGACCCGGCCCGGCGCGGCGTGCGCTGCGCCGTCGGCGCCGTCGCGCCCATGCCGCTGCGCCCCCTGGAGGCCGAGCGCTGGATCGCCTCGCTGGTGGACTGGGACAACGACCGGGGGCTCGCGCCGGAGGCGCTCGCGGCGTTCGGCGAGTACGTCGCCGCCGCCTGCATCCCGGACCCGCCCGGCGACGAACAGTTGCCGCCGGCCGTACTGCACCTGCGGCGCACGGTCGCCGCACTCGCCCGACGGGCACTGGGGAGGGCACTGGCATGAGCGACGAGCACACGGGTCAGACGGGCGGCTGGGAGCCGCTTCCGCAGAGCGAGGGGTACGACGGCGACGCGACCGCCTTCGTCCAGCTGCCGCCCGACTTCATGCTGGACGGCGTCCCCCTGGAGGCGCCGGGCCACGGCTACGTCCCGCCGATGATCACCCCGCTCCAGCCGCTCGCCCCGCCCCCGGGGACGGACCCGGCGGCGACGGGTGCCTGGACGGTGCACGTCCCGGCGGAGGCGCAGCAGACGCAGTACTTCGAGGGGTACGAGGGGGGCGAGTACGGGGAGCGGGACGGCTCGCTCCGGGAGGGTTCCTTCGGGGAGGGGCCGTTCCAGGACGGCCCGTTCCAGGACCGTCCGTTCCAGGAGGGCTCGCTCCACGGTGGGGAGCGCTTCCGGCCACCGGCGTACGTCGAGAACGCCGTCGAGCACGTCGAGCACGTCGAGGACCCGCAGGCGACGGCCGAGTGGCGCTTCGACGAGGCCGTCGCGCCCGCCGCCGACCCGGGCTCCACGGGCCAGTGGCAGATCCCCGCCGTCCCGGACGCGGCCGAGCAGGCGGGACCGGGGGAGCGGGGAGAGCCCGACGAGGCCCCGGCGCCCGCCCCCTCGTACGCCGAGGCCCCGGCGACGCTGCCGGGCGGTGCGCCCGCCCCCTGGGCGCTCCCGGAGGAGCCGGCGGCACAGGAGCCGGAGGCGGCTCACGAGGCCGTGTCGGAGGCCGTACCGGAGTCGGCTCCGGAGGCGGCCCCCGAGGCCGTGTCGTCGCCCGCTCCGGACGAGGAGGCCCCCGCGGCCCCCGTGCCGACCGTCGTCGTCGACCCGGCGACCACGGACGGCGCGACCCCCGCGAACGCCACGGCCCTCGCGGATGTCACGGACAGCACGGACAGCGACGAGCACCCCCACACCTCGTACATGCTGCGGGTCAACGGCACCGACCGTCCCGTCACCGACTCCTGGATCGGCGAGTCGCTGCTCTACGTCCTGCGCGAGCGCCTCGGCCTCGCCGGGGCCAAGGACGGCTGCTCGCAGGGCGAGTGCGGCGCGTGCAACGTGCAGGTCGACGGCCGGCTCGTCGCCTCCTGCCTGGTGCCCGCGGCGACCGCCGCCGGGAGCGAGGTGCGGACGGTCGAGGGCCTCGCGGTCGACGGCGAACCCTCCGACGTGCAGCGGGCGATGGCCAAGTGCGGCACCGTCCAGTGCGGCTTCTGCATCCCCGGCATGTGCATGACCGTGCATGACCTCCTGGAGGGCAACCACGCCCCCACGGAGCTGGAGACCCGCCAGGCCCTCGCCGGCAACCTCTGCCGCTGCTCCGGCTACCGCGGCGTGCTCGACGCCGTCCGGGACGTCGTCGCCGAGCGCGAGGCCGCCGCCGCGGCCGGCGCGCCCGAAGCGGCCGACGAGGTCCGTGTCCCGCACCAGATTCCCCACCCGCACGACGGAGGCATGGCGTGAGCAGCGACGCGACGACCGCGGCTCTGGACACCCCCGATCAGGAACAGGCCACGCGCGGAATCGGCGCCTCGCTCCCGCAGGCCGAGTCGCGGGCGAAGACCGAGGGCACCTTCCCGTACGCCTCCGACCTGTGGGCCGAGGGGCTGCTCTGGGCCGCGATCCTGCGCTCGCCGCACCCGCACGCCCGGATCGTGTCGATCGACACCACGGCGGCGGCCGCCATGCCGGGCGTACGGGCCGTGGTGACGGCCGCCGACGTGCCGGGCGCGGCGACGTACGGCCGCAGGGTCGCCGACCGGCCCGTCTTCGCCTCCGACCTGGTCCGGCACCACGGAGAGGCCCTCGCGGCCGTCGCCGCCGACCACCCGGACACGGCGCGCCTCGCGGCCGCGGCGATCGCCGTCGAGTACGAGCTCCTCGAACCCGTCACCGACCCCGAGAAGGCCTTCGCGGCCGAGGCGCTGCACCCCGACGGGAACCTGATCCGGCACATCCCGCTGCGCTTCGGCGACCCGGAGGCGACGGGCGAGGTCGTCGTCGAGGGCCTGTACCGGATCGGCCGCCAGGACCCGGCGCCGATCGGCGCCGAGGCCGGCCTCGCCGTACCGCGCCCCGACGGCGGAGTGGAGATCTACACCGCCTCCACCGACCCGCACACCGACCGCGACCTGGCCGCCGCCTGCTTCGGCCTGCCGCCCGAGCAGGTCAAGCTCGTCGTCACCGGAGTCCCCGGCGCCACCGGCGACCGCGAGGACCCGGGCTTCCAGATCCCGCTGGGCCTCCTCGCGCTGCGCACCGGCTGCCCGGTCAAGCTCACCGCCACGCGCGAGGAGTCCTTCCTCGGCCACGCCCACCGCCACCCCACCCTGCTGCGCTACCGCCACCACGCGGACGCGGAGGGACGCCTGGTGAAGGTGGAGGCGCAGATCCTGCTCGACGCGGGCGCGTACGCCGACTCGTCGTCGGAGTCCCTCGCGGCGGCCGTGGCCTTCGCCTGCGGCCCGTACGTCGTCCCGCACGCCTTCGTGGAGGGCTGGGCCGTCCGCACCAACAACCCCCCGTCCGGCCATGTGCGGGGCGAGGGCGCGATGCAGGTGTGCGCGGCGTACGAGGCCCAGATGGACAAGCTGGCCGCGAAGCTGGGCGTGGACCCGGCGGAGCTGCGCATGCGGAACGTCATGGCGACCGGCGACATCCTGCCGACCGGCCAGACGGTGACCTGCCCGGCCCCCGTGGCCGAACTGCTCGCCGCCGTACGGGACTTCCCGCTGCCCCCGCTCCCCAAGGACACCCCCGAGGGCGACTGGCTGCTGCCCGGCGGCCTCGAGGGCGCGGGCGAACCCGGCGCGGTGCGGCGGGGCGTGGGCTACGCGCTCGGCATGGTGCACATGCTGGGCGCCGAGGGCACCGACGAGGTCTCGACGGCCACCGTCCGCGTCATGGACGGGGTGGCGACGGTCATCTGCTCGGCCGTGGACACGGGCTCCGGCTTCTCCACCCTCGCGCGCCAGATCGTCCAGGAGACCCTCGGCATCGACGAGGTCCACGTCGCCCCCGTCGACACCGACCAGCCGCCGGCCGGACCGGCCGCGCACGGCCGCCACACGTGGGTGTCGGGCGGGGCGGTCGAGCGGGCCGCCAAGATGGTCCGTACGCAGCTTCTCCAGCCGCTGGCCCACAAGTTCGGCATGTCGACCGAGCTGCTCCAGATCACGGACGGCAAGATCACCTCGTACGACGGGGTCCTCTCGACGACCGTGACGGAGGCGATGGACGGCAAGGAACTCTGGGCCACGGCCCAGTGCCGCCCGCACCCGACGGAGCCCCTGGACGAGTCGGGTCAAGGCGACGCGTTCGTGGGTCTGGCGTTCTGCGCGATCCGCGCGGTCGTGGACGTGGACATCGAACTCGGCGCGGTCCGCGTGGTGGAGATGGCCGTCGCCCAGGACGTCGGCCGCGTCCTCAACCCCGCCCAACTGGCCGCCCGCATCGAGGCGGGCGTCACCCAGGGCGTCGGCGCGGCCCTCACGGAGAACCTCCGCACGGCCCGCGGTCTGGTCCGCCACCCCGACTTCACGGGCTACGCACTCCCGACATCCCTGGATGCCCCGGACATTCGCATCGTGAAACTCGTCGAGGAACGCGACGTGGTGGCCCCCTTCGGGGCGAAGGCGGCGAGCGCCGTCCCCGTCGTCACCTCCCCCGCCGCAGTGGCCTCAGCCGTGCGCGCGGCGACGGGCCGCCCGGTCAACCGCCTCCCGATCCGCCCCCAGGCGGCGGTCGCCGTGCCCAATTCGTAACCGTGTGATGTCCGTTGCTTGTGCAACCGGGAGGTGCGGACTGTCGTCGTTCCTGACTACAGTGGACTTCTAGACTTGTGCCGTTGACGGCATGGTGGGTTCACGGGGGAGGAGCGGGCATGCGAGCCGAGATGGAGGGCATGACGTCCGGGATGCGGACGCAGGCGGTGAAGTACAGCGCCGACTCCATGCAGAAGTTCAAGCAGGGTGTCGACGAGCTCATCACTCAGCTCAAGGGCTCCGACGCGAGCGCCGGGAAGCTCAAGGCCGACCCGGTCACCCGCACCCAGTTCGGCGGAGGCGGGGCCGCCTGGGCCGAGGCCCAGGGCGCCTACGCGGCCTACGACGAGGTCCTCGGCAAGCTGGTACAGCTCTCCAGTCTGCTCAATGACTGCCTGGAAGGACTCGGGATCGCGGTCGTCGCCTCCAAGAACGGCATGGAGGAGATGGACGACGACATCAAGCGCAAGATGATCCAGATCCACCAGCGGACGTACGACGCCAAGGAGAAGGCGGACAAGGAAGCGGGCCGCGGCGCGCCGGAGAGCGAAGGCAGCAAGGGCGCCGAGGGCGACAGCTCCCTCAAGTAGGCGGGCGCGGACGGAATTTCGGGGACACGGGGAAGAGGCGAGAGATGAGGCCTGCAGAGGGCGGCGGAGGCGGCGGAACCAACTTCGCCGGTATGACGCACGAGCAGATGCTGGCGTGGCTGGACGAGGCGAGCAGCTACTACGTCGGTGACGCGGCACGGCGGTTGAAGGCCGTATCGGATCAGATGGCCAAGATCGCCGGTGACTTGCGCGCCAGCATGAGGAACATGGACTGGGAGGGCGAGGCCGAGAAGGCCTTCGTCGAGTGGGCCACCAACGTGGCGAACTCGACCATGCTGCTCTCGGACTACGCCGAGCGTGGGTCCGTCTGCATGGAGGACAACTCCACCGCCATCGCCGCGGCGCAGAGCGCCATGCCCCGCTACACCTCCCAGGCGTCCGCCAAGGAGAACCTGGACGCGGCGCTGAAGTACCACAACGACCCCGACGCGCAGACCATCGCCCGCAACGCGCGCGCCTCGATGGCGACCAGCGACGACGCCGCGGCCATCAAGGCCAAGGAAGAGGCGAACCGGCAGGCGGCGGCGGACGAGATGCGCCGTCTCTCGTCCGCCTACGAGTGGTCGAGCTTCCGGATGAAGAGCGATGTCCCGCCGACCTTCCCGCCGCCGCCGGGGGCGTTCGTGCCGGCGGAGCAGGGCAAGCGGGGGGGTGACTCTTCGTACCTCGGTTCCACGACGCAGAGCGACAGTCGTTCCACGGGTACGGAGACGGGGACGACGACAGGCACCACGCGTCCGCAGCAGGACACCGCCCACACCACGTCCGACACGTACACGACCCCGCCGAAGGGCGACACCACCGGGCCGACTCACGTCATCAAGCCCGAAGTCCGGCCGGACGTCCCCGTGGACCTCGGCATCGACAGCGTGGAGACCCTGCCGAAGCCGGACACCACCGGACCGACGACGCACACCCCGGGCGGCCCGCCGCCGCTCACCAAGCCGGACGGCGGTACGCCTCCGTTCGTGACCACCGGTGTGCCTCCGCTGACCGTCAAGGGCGGTCCGGGCCCCTTCGGCCCCACCTCGCCCCTCACCGGCGGCACCGGCAACCCCCGTGGTCCGGTGACCGGCGGCCTCCGTACCACGCCCGGCATGCCCCGCGAGGGCATCAGCGGCGGCCGTCAGGTCCCCAGCACCACGGGCCGGCCGCAGACCGGCATCCCGCGCAGCACCGTCATCGGCAACGAGTCCACCGGTCAGGGCCGTACGGGCATGGGCCGCGGCATGGGCGGCGCACACGGCATGGGCGGCGGCTCCATGGGCGGCGCGTCCGGCCAGAACGGCATCACCGGCGGCCGGCGCCTCGCCGGCGAGACCGGCGGCGTCGTCGGCGGCAAGGCGCAGCGCGCCGGTGCCGCGGGTGGCGGGAAGCCCTTCACGGCCGGCGGCTCGGGCCTCGTGCGCGGAAACGCCGCGAAGCCGGGCGAGCGCGAGGAGCAGAACGGAGAGCGTCCCGACTACCTGGTCGAGGACGAGGAGACCTGGCAGCAGGGGCGCCGCGTGGCGCCGCCCGTCATCGACTGATCAGCGCGAGGAAGCAGATGCGTACCAGCAGTATTCGTCGGAGCCGCGCCCGAGCAGCTGCCTCGGCCGCCTTGGGGATGCTGCTGGTGGGCATCGCTTCCGTTCCCGCCCACGCGGAGAACTTCCGTGCCCAGCAGTGGCACTTGGACGCCATGGGTGCGGAGGAGATCTGGCAGCTCAGCACCGGTAAGGGCGTCACCGTCGCGGTGATCGACACCGGTGTGGACAAGAACAACCCGGATCTCCGGGGCCAGGTGCTCGAAGGCAAGGACCTCGCGCCGGCGGAGTCGGGTGACCAGTTCACCGACTACGACGGTCACGGTACGGGGATGGCCGGCCTGATCGCCGGCACTGGAGCAAGGGACGGCGGGAACGGAGCCTTCGGCCTGGCGCCGGGCGCCAAGATCCTGCCGGTACGCGTTCCTGGGCTTCAGGGGGGCGACGTCAACATGGTGGAAGGCAGCGAGAGGTTCAACCGCGTCATCCCTCAGGCGATCAGGTATGCGGCCGATTCCGGTGCCAAGGTCATCAATATGTCCCTGGGGAACGACAAAGGCTCGCAGGCGCTCACCGATGCGGTGAAGTACGCGCTGGACAAAGGGTCTCTTGTCTTCGCCGCCGTCGGGAACAGCGGCGACAAGAGCAATCGGGTCGAGTACCCGGGGGCGACCCCTGGTGTGGTCGGTGTCGGCGCCGTCGACCAGAAGCTGACGCACGTTCCGATGTCCGAGCACGGCGACCAGGTCGACATCGTCGCCCCCGGCAAGGACTTGGTGCACGCCTGCGGCGGTGGCACCGGCATGTGCAAGTCCACCGGTTCGAGTGACGCCACCGCCCTCGCCTCCGCCGCCGCCGCGCTGCTCTGGTCGAAGCACCCCGACTGGACCAACAACCAGGTCCTGAAGGTCATGCTCAACACGGTCGCCAAGCCCAAGGGGGGCGAGAAGCGCAGTGACTTCATCGGCTTCGGTGCCATCCGCCCCCTTCGTACCCTGAAGACGCCCGGCAACCCCGGTCCGGCCGAAGTGCGGCCCATCGACGACCTCACCGACACCGCGTCCGCGACACCGACCGCCACACCCACCGACCTGCCGGCGGCCGACCCGGCGCCTGAGGAGTCCACCTCCGCCCCGGCCCTCCAGGCCTCCACCACCGAGGACGGCGGCAACACCGGCCTCTGGATCGGCCTCGGGATCGGGGCCGCCGTGCTGATCGGTGCCGCCGTCGCCGTACCCGTACTCCGGTCGCGGCGGGGCTGAGTCCGACCCCCCCCTGCCATCGGCCGTCCGTAACTCACTCATGGGGAAGTAGATGTCGTTCGACGAGGAGTGGAGCCAAGTCCGCAGCCAGACCGCGGCGATGAGGCTCAACAGCGTGCCCGCCGAGGGTGGCGGTGGTGGCGGTGCCAGCGACTACAAGGTGACCTCCGCCGACCTCAAGGCCATCGGCAACGAGGCCCAGGAGCTCTTCCACTGGTTCGAGCGGGACGCCTTCCACGCGGGCGCCCAGACCGACACCGCCGCGAAGGGTCTCGACGGCGACGGGTTCCTGACCGGATCGGCGATGTGGACGATGTGGGACACCTGGCGCGGCCAGGCCGAGGCGCTCCTCAGCGCCTGCGCCCACATCCACAACCACCTCGAGGACACCGTGGTCAGCCACGTCAACCACGAGGAGTCGCTCATCACGAACTTCTCCATGTCCGAGCTCGACAAGCACTTCACATAAGCCGGAGCCGGTGACGGCCACGACGATCGCGCACGGCTGACGAGGGAAACAGATGCTGAAGTTCGACCAGGTCCTCCACGCCCACCTCAGCGGCCTCAAAGAGGCCGTCACCGTCTGGGGGGAGACGGTGTCCAAGCTGGAGAAGACCAAGGAGAAGGCCGAGACCGGCCTCCAGGGCAAGGCCGACAAGGCCGACTGGAAGGGCGAGAACGCCGGTGTGACCCAGGCGTTCGTCCGCAAGACCGCCAAGGAGTTCGGCGACGCCCTCACCGAGGCGAGCAGCATCCGCAACATCCTGCGGGATGCGGAGAGCGAGTTCCAGGCCGCGAAGACCGAGCTGGAGAAGCTGGTCGCGGAGGCCCCCGGCAAGGGCATACGCATCGACCCGGACGGTGTCGTCAGCTACCTGATCCACCCCGACCGCCGCTCCAAGGACTACGACGGTCCCAAGCCCGAGCAGGCCGACTTCGAGGCGATGCGGTCGGCGATCAAGGCCGCGATCGACCGGGCGAACAACGCCGACGACGTCGCCTCCCGCGCCCTGCGCGGACTCGTCGGCGGCGACAAGATGAACTTCTCCGGCACGAACTACGACTCCCTCAAGGCCGCCTCGAAGGCGCAGGACGCCGAGGACGCGCACGCCGCCTACGAGCTGTACAAGAAGGGCGACGACGCCACCCCCGAGGAGATCGACAAGCTCAACGCCCTCTTCAAGGCCAACCAGAAGGACCCGTACTTCGCCGAGAAGTTCGCCCTGGAGGTCGGACCGAAGGGCAGCATGGAGTACTGGGCCGACATGGGCGACCCGAGCGACGGCTCCCGCCTCGGCGTCGACCACCGCGACAAGCTGAAGGAACTCCAGACGAACTGGAGTCTGACGCTCGCCACCGCGACCCATTCCACGAGCCCCGAGATGGAGCAGTGGAAGGCCGACGTCATCAAGGCCGGCAGCGAGCCGATCCACACGCGTGGCACCAGCCCGTACGGCTTCCAGGTCATGAGCAACCTGATGCGGGTCGGCGACTACGACGACAAGTTCCTGAAGGACTACGGCACCGGGCTCGTCATCACCGAGCGCAAGATGACCGGCGACGGACGTCTGCCCGCCGACCGGGCCTGGCACCAGCTGACCGGCGGCCCGAGCCATCTGAACTGGATGGGCGGCGACCTGGGCAACGACCCCATGGTCGGCTTCATGGAAGGCCTCGGGCACAACCCCAAGGCGTCCACGGACTTCTTCAACGGCGACATCGATCTCACCCCCGAGAACACCAAGGACGACAAGAAGCTCGACCCGTTCGACTACTTCACCAAGGACCGCGAGTGGCCCGAGGAGATCAACGACAAGGGTGACCGGACCAAGGAGCCCGGCTACAACGCCCTCGGTCACGCCCTGGAGTCCGCGACCACCGGCCATCCGTACGACGCCGAGGCCGAGGGCCTCAAGGACGTGCGGACCAAGGAGAACGCGGAGGTCATGCAGAAGGTCGTCGAGCGGTACGGCAGCGACCCCAAGTACATGCACCAGCAGCCGGGCATCGACGACAGCCTCGGCAAGATGGGCGCCGCCTACATCGACGAGCTGAACCGCTCCCTGGAGACGGACAGCGACACGACGATGGAGGAGAAGCGGAACTCCCCCTTCGGCTTCAACGACGCCCACGGCAAGTCCCGCTTCGGCGACGAGTTCGACACCGGCCTGCTCTGGAACCGCGGCGACGCCGTCAACTTCATGGGCATCGTGGCGCAGAGCGAGACCGGCCACTCCACGCTCTCGGCGGCCGAGTCGCTGTACACGACCAGCGTCCTCGACCAGGTCGGCCCCAAGCCCGGCTCCACCTTCGACGACCGGGACCTCACCGACGCGCGGACCACGCTGCGGATCGGGTCGGAGACCCAGGGAATCCTCGACGAGTCCCGTATGGCACAGATCGACAAGGACTACGAGAAGGACTCCGAGGAGCACAAGAAGGCCGTCGGCAGGACGACCGAGTGGGTCAAGTTCGGCGTCGGCGCGGCGGCGGCCGGTGGCATCGCGGTCCTGACCGGTGGTGCCGGTGGCGTCCTGGTGCCGCTGGCCGCCGAGACGGTGGGCGGCGCGGTCACGACCGTCATCGGCATGGAAGCCGACGACATGGCGGAGAAGTACGAGAAGGACGAGCTGCTCAAGAAGAAGTCGGACGACCTCTCGGACGAAGCGCTGGCCATGGGCAAGGAGAACTCGCTCCGCCCCGGCATCGCCTACGCCAACGCCCCCGGCTGGAGCGAGAAGGACCGCAACTACCTCGACGAGGAACTGGTCAAGTACGTCCGGGACTCGCGCATGCACGCCCGCGACAACTCGCTGCCCGACCCGTACGAGAAGAAGTGACGCACACAGTGACGCACACGCGGTCCGTAATGACCATGGCCGCAACGGCCCTCGCCGTCGCCGCCGTCCTCACCGGATGCGGTGGCGGCGGCGGGGAGGCCACGAAGGAACCCGAGGGCCTGACGGCGGCCGAGGCCTGCGGCGGCTTCGCCAAGGACCCGGCGGCCACGGCGGCGCTCAAGGCCGTCCTCGGCGGCGAGCGCTTCGAGGACGACCTGTCGAAGCCGGAGAAGGCCCTCGACAGGCTGCGCGAGGACGCCGCCGCGCAGTGGGCCGACTCTTACCGGCCGCAGCCGGTGACGTACTGCGGACTCCAGGCCGCGGACGAGGCGTCGAAGAACCTCAGGATCGAGGTGAACGCGGTGGGGAAGGGCCCGTACCTGGGCCCGGAGCTCGCCGAGTCCGTGACCTCGTACGCCACCGGAGTCGAGGCCTTCTCCTCGTCCACCCTCGGCAAGCTCTTCTTCTCCTGCCGCCTCAAGGCGCCCGCCCACCCGATCGTCGTCGAGACGGCCGTCCAGGGCCCGGCGGGCGTCGAGGAGACGGACGGGGAGCAGCGCACCCGCCTGATCACCCTCGCCAACGCGGCGGCCCGGGACGTCTCGGCGAAGCTGGGCTGTGAGGGGGACGGACTGGTGACCGGCGTGCCGACGCGCGCCGCGAAGTCCTCCTGAGAAGGTTCTTCCATGCGCATCACCGCCCACAGGATCCTGCTCCCGGCCGCCGCCCTCGCGATGGCGGCGGCCGGCTGCACGCCGGGAAGCGACGACGCCGCTCCCCAGGGACAGGCGGCCGCGGAGGTCTGTGGCGGGTTCGCCAAGGACCCCGGCGTGGCGTCGGCGCTGGAGGCCGTCGCCGGCAAGGGCGTCCGGCTGACGGCCGACCGGTCCGAGCCGGACCGGGTCCTCGGCGAGCTGCGGAAGGCGGCGCGGACGCCGCAGAGCGGCAAGCAGCGCATGGAGGGCATCCCGTTCTGCACGCTGGAGGCGGCCGGGGACGAGAAGAACGTCCTGAGCATCACCCTCCGGGAGGCCCTCGCCGTCCCGACGGGCGAGGCCTCGAAGGCGTCCGTGACGGCCTACTCCACCGGGCGCCTCGCGACCTCGTCCGACCTCTTCGCCTCGGTCTACTTCACCTGCCGGATGCCGGCCTCGGCCCACGAGATCGTCCTCGACGCCGAGCTGGAGCGCGCGGACGAGAACGAGGCCGACCAGGCGGGCATCAGGGACGAGCAGATCACCCTGGCCAACGCGGCGGCCCGGCACGTCGCCGCCGAGCTGGGGTGTGGGGGGACGGGGCTGGTGACGGGGGTGCCGGCGAAGGCGCGGCCCTGAGGCGACCTACACCCCGAACACCGGCATCGCCGCGATCCGGCCGGCCCGGGCGATGAAGACGCGGTTGGCGTCGCTCGCCAGCTGGTAGGAGCCGGTGCGCAGCATCCTGGCGGTGAAGAGGCGGTCGCCGGACACCTTGTGGATGACCTCGACGGAATTGTTGTCGGGGGAGTGGACCCAGACCGTCGTGCCCTCCACGGCCGGCGGGCTGATGCTGCCCTCACCGTAGCCGTCCAGCACCTCGGACCACTTCAGCTCCGGGAGGTCGATCTCCGGGATGGTGCCGAGACGGGAGACGGTGTACGCGTCGATCGCGACGACGAGGTCGCCGTCGGCGGTCGGGGTGCCGTAGCCGGGGAACGAGGGCGTGCGCAGGGTTTCCTGCCTCCACAACTCGTCGCCGCGGTCGAGACGACGAGCCATGAGGGTGCGGCCGCCGAGGTAGACGGTGTTGTTCTCGCCGATCGCCGGGGCCTGGCCGTCGGTGCCCTGCTTCGTGATCTCCCACTCCGTCTTGCCGTTCCCGGTATCGAGCGCGGCGACACGGCCGTCCCTGCCGTGGACCACGAGCCGCTGCCTGCCCACGGCCGCTCTGGCCGGCCCGTTGTGAGAGCGAGGCGAGGGCATCGGGCGGGACCACGCCGTGGCCAGGGTCCAGGCATTGACGGCGCGGAGTTCGTTGTCCTTGGTCACCAGGTAGACATGGGTGTCGTCGGCGGCGAGGAGGTCGTCTACATCGCTGCCCGTCCGCCAGACCGGAGCGCCGGTGGAGGCGACGAAAGCGTTCAGGACGCCTTCCTTGTCGACGCCCACGACCATCCGGTCGGCGACCGAGACGAAACCGGCGTCGGCGTCGATCTCCTCGGCCCGCCACCGCTCCCTGCCGCTCGTGACGGAAAGGGCCAGGAGGCCGCCCTTCTTCGCCTGGACGACCACCACATCCCGGACGGGAAGGGGGAGTTCGCCCTCGGGAGCCGTCACGTCGAGCGGCCCCCACAGAGGCTTCGGGGCCTCTCCCGGCTTGGTGTCGACGGCCGAGACGAACGCGGCCTCCGGGGTCGCCACGGCGGGTGGAACGTCGGCGGTCGGCGACTTCCCCTCGTCCTGGCTCAGCCACCACGCCCCCGCTCCGCCGCCCGCCCCCAGGACCGCCACGCCCACGGCCGCGCCGGTCAGGAAGCGACGCCGGGACGGCGCGGACGACGGCACGGCGGTGTCCTCGGGTGCCGCCAGACGCTTCGTGGCCGTCTCGCGCCGCTTGACGTCCTCGGCCAGCGGGCCCTTGCGCCATGCGCGGTCGGCGCCCTTCGGCGGGGCGAAGGCCTCCGCGATCCGCGGGGGAGCCGGACGGAACGCCGGGTCCTTCGCCAGGCACGGGCCGATCAGCTCCTGGAGCTCCGGCGGCACCAGGCTCAGGTCCGGTGTCCCGTGCACGACCTCGTACTGGACCGCCGCCACGTGCGCGCCGTCGAAGGCGCGCCGTCCGCTCGCCGCGTACGCGAGGACCGCGCCGAGCGAGAACACGTCCGAGGCCGGGCCGACGCGCTGCCCGAGGACCTGCTCGGGAGCCCCGTACCCCGGGGTGACCGGGATCTGGCCCGTCGTCGTGAGCGTGAGGCCGTGCTCGGGGCGCGCGATGCCGAAGTCGATGATCCGGGGACCGGTGGAGGTGAGCACGATGTTCGCGGGTTTGAGGTCGCGGTGGACCAGACCCGCCAGGTGGATGTCGTGCAGGGTCCGCGCGAGCTGGGCGGCGAGGGCGCGGACCGTCGGCACGTCCATCGGGCCGTACGTGCGGACGGCCTCGTCGAGCGTCGGGCCGGCGAGGAACTCGGCGGCGATCCACGGCCGTCCGCCCTCGGTCTGGACGCCGAGGACCCGGGCCACGCCCTTGCTCGTGACGGCCCGCGCCATGTCGGCCTCGCGGACGAACCGCTGCGCGAGGTGCCGGTCGTGGGCGAGTTCGGGGCGCAGGACCTTGACGGCGGCGGTCGTACCGGCGCCGTCCCGGCCGACGTACACCTTGCCCATGCCGCCCTCGCCGAGGACGCCGAGGAGCCGGTACGGGCCGAGTCGGAGCGGGTCGCCGGCGGCGAGGGGCTGTGTGGTCACGAGGTGCTCTCCGGGTCAGGGGGGCGGCCGGGGGACGGGGCGACATGCCGGACGGGCGTCCGTCAGGCGTACGGGATGGCCATGACGGACGTTGCTCCCGCCCCGATGATCCTGGTCCGTTCCTTGTCGACGACGTAGCGGCTGGCGTCGGTCGGGAACACCCACATCGAGCGTTTCGAGAGCATTTCGACCGCGCTCAGCCCGCCGTGGACGGGGGCGTACACGTACTTGTCGCCGGCCACGGGGGCGGCGAAGTAGTCGGGGGTCAGGGTGCGGCCGGAGGGAAACTCCTTCCAGAACAGAGTGCCCTCCTTGCCCAGGACGCCCACGAGCCCGGGAGACTCCCTTCGCTCCTGTGCGTAGATGATGCCGTTCCGCCCGACGGCCGGCAGGCCGAAGTAGGTGGAACCGGAGCCGTACTCCCAGGCCGTCCCGCCATCGGTCAGGCGCAGGGCGCGGAGCCGGTCGCCGCCGATGTACACGTGCTGCTCGTCGATCGCGAGCTGGCCGGGCTTGTAGTACCGGGAGTCGCTCAGGGCGATGCTGCGCTGCCAGAGCCGGCGGCCGGTGCGCAGGTCCCGTGCCTGGACGACGAAGGTCTCCAGGTCGCCACTGTTCTTGCCGAGGATCAGCCGGTCGCCGACGACCTGGGACAGCCAGGGGCGGACGCCGTCCCACTCGTACGCCTGGCGCCACTTCTCCTTGCCGGTGAGGAGGTCGACGGCGAGCAGGTGCCAGCCCTTCTGGTTCGCGTCCGAGTCGGTCTCCTTCTTGCCCCGTCGCGAGGCCGTGAAGAGCATGCCGCCGGAGGCGGTGAGGAGTTCGGTGCCCGAGTACGACCCGTCGAAGCCCTTGACGACGATCTGCGGCGCTCTTTCCTTGCCGGTGCGGGGATCGAGCGTACGGATCTGCAGGGCGCCCGGCCCTTGGTAGGGGCCGTCGGACACATAGAAGGACGTGCCGTCGGTGGTGATCTGCCGGGGCTCCGTGACCGCGTTGTCGGACCACAACACGCGGCCGTCCTTCAGGTCCAGTGCCCGGAAGGAAAGGGTCTCCGCGAAGCCCACGACATCGCCGGCGAGCAGCTGCGTGATCGCCTCCTCGCGGTCGAGGGACGAGCTCTTCCACAGGGCCACCGGCGACCCGTCGGCGGCCGTCGGGGCGGGGACCGCCGTGGGGCCCGCGGGGGTCGGGCTGCCGCCGTCGCCCCCCGGGGTGGTCCGCGACCCCAGCCACGCCCACACCCCGCCACCCGCTCCCGCGAGTCCGATCAGGGCGGCGCCGCCCGTCGAGAGCAGACGGCGGCGCGAGAGCGGGGTGTTCGGAGCGGTCTCGGACACGGCGGCGCCCGCCGGCGCCGGCAGGCGGTGGGGCGCGTGCAGCCAGACGTCCGTCGCCCGGCGGGCGATGTCCGCGAGGAGGAGGGGCGGCAGGTGGTCCGCGAAGTCGCCGTGGCCGTCGTGGAGGTGGTCCGTCAGGGTGCCCGTGGTGGGGCGGGACGACGGGTCCTTGGCGAGGCAGGCGGTCAGGAGCGGCAGCAGGGCCTCCGGGACGCCGGTGAGGTCGGGCTCGGCGTAGCGGACGCGGTAGAGGAGGTCGGCGGGGGAGCCCGTGCCGAAGGGGCCGTGGCCGGTGGCGGCGAAGACGAGGACGCCGGCCAGGGCGAACACGTCGCCCGCCGCGGTGTGTTCCTCGCCGCTCGCCTGCTCCGGCGACATGAACGCGGGCGTGCCGGCCGCCGCCCCCGTGCGGGTGAGGTGGTCGTCGCCGGCCGCGCGGGCGATGCCGAAGTCGATGATCTTCGGGCCGTACGCGGTGACGAGGACGTTCGAGGGCTTCAGGTCGCGGTGGACCACGTCCGAGGAGTGCAGCTGGGCGAGGGCCCCGGCGAGCGCGGCGCCGAGGGCGCGGACGGTCGGTTCGGGCAGGGGGCCGCCGAGCGCGACGGCGTCGTCGAGCGGCGGCCCGAGGACGTACTCGGTGGCCAGCCACGGCGTCTCGGCCAGCGGGTCGGCGTCGACGACGGCCGCGCCGTGCCGTGCGCCGATGATCCGCGCCGCGTCCGTCTCCAGACGGAAGCGGCTGCGGAAGGCCGGGTCGGTGGCCAGGCGCGCGTGCACGGTCTTGAGGGCGACCGTGCGGCCGCCGGGCGTGCGCGCCAGGTAGACCGTGCCCATGCCGCCGGAGCCGAGGCGGGCGAGGAGACGGTACGTGGCGACGGTGGCCGGGTCGTCGTGGGTCAGGGGCGACAGCATGAGGTCAGGTCCGGGGAGAGGTGTCGGTGGGGAGTTCGGCCGCGAGGAGTTCGGACGACTGGCGGGCCAGGGCCGCCACCACCCGGCCGGGCAGCCATCCGGGCGTGAGCAGGGCGCCGGCCGAGTTCAGGACCGTCTGGTGCGGGGTGGGCGGCGCGAGGGCGGCCGTCAGGTCGGCGGCGGTCGGGCGGTCCGCCGGGTCGCGGGCCAGGCAGGAGGAGATCACCGGCCGCAGCTCGGGCGGGAGTTCGTCACGTTCGGGCACGGTGTGGCCGGTCGCGGCGTACGCGAGGACGGCGCCGAGGGCGTAGACGTCACCCGGCGGGCGCGGGCGGCCGCCGGTCGCCTGCTCGGGCGCGAGCGCGCCCGGGTCGAGGCCCGGCAGGCCGGTGCGCGGTTCGCCGTCGGCCGAGGCGGCCCGTACCGCGCCGAAGCAGGTCAGCCGGGGGCCGTCGGCGGTGAGCAGGACCGCGGCGGGGGAGATCCCGGCGTGCGTGAGGCCCTGGGCGTGCGCGGCGGCGAGCGCCTCCGCGAGGGCGGTGCCCACGGCCCGTACGGTCGCCTCGGGCAGCGGCCCGCCGTGGACGGCGAGGGCCACGGGGAGGGGGAGCGCGGGGAGGTAGGGGGTCGCGTGCCAGGGGGGTTCGCCGGGGGCGGCCAGGTCCGTCACCGGCGCGATCCAGGGGCCGAGGAGGCGGCGGGCCGCGTCGGCCTCCGTGGCGAAGCGGGCCGGGTCGGCGCCGGGCAGCGGGGCACTCAGGAGGACGGTGCGCTCCCCGTCACCGGTACGGGCGACGAACCGGCGACAGGGGACGGCGGAGTCGGGCCGGCCGGGCCGGGCGGGCGGATCGAGGCGGGTGATCAGCCGGTACGGGCCGATCCGGCGCGCGGATTCCTCCCGCGTGCGCGACTGTTCCACGTGTACGTCCCCCCGTTGTTCCACGGGTGTGTCCCCCGTTGTTCCGGCACCCCGTGACGACGGGGCGGGATGAGCCTACCGAGGTGGGAGGGGCAGGCCGTGGCCGGGAGAGCGGTGGCCCGGCCGGGGGCGGGCGGTCGGGGCCTGGAACGTCCGGGCTGTCCGAGTTGCGAAGGTGAAGTACGCGTGTGTACGCCGCGGTGATCTCGCGCATGCGGTATTTACCGGGCAGGGAGCCCTCGAACGGGTGCCCGGGGACGAGGGTCGCGGTGCTTCCCCGGCCGTGAAACTTGCTGAGGCGAAGCCGGAACGATCAACGTGACATCAACGTGACGAGGTCGCGGGAGCGGCCGCTGTGGAAGCGGCGGTCGTGGGGGGGCGGCGGCCACGGAGGCAGCATTCACGGAAGCAGCGGGGGAGAGCAAGCCGTTCGAGCGGGAGTGGGCGTCCGTACGGTCCACGTCGACGGCCACCGTGGACATGAGGCTCAATCAGGTCGCCCCCGAACCCGGCGGTGGCGGCGGAGGCGGCGCAGACCTGAGCGTCGACCAGGACAAGCTCGGCGCGATCGGCAGCGCCGCGTACGCCCTGCACGGCCGGCTGGTCAAGGACGGCAACCACGCCCGTACGAGCACGACGGAGGCGGGAACGGCCCTGGCCGGCCACGGCTTCCTCACCGGCTCCGCGCTGACGACCGTCCAGGAGACGTGGAGCTCGCAGCTGAACACGCTGCTCGACGCCTGCGCCGACATCTCCAACCACCTCGACTACAGCGCGGCCTCGCACGCCGAGGAGGCGCAGCGCGCCGTCGGCCTCGCCAAGAAGGGGCGGGGCATCTCGCACGAGGAGCTGATGCGCCTCAACGAGCTGCTCAAGGACGACAGCGGCTCCGAGGAGTTCTCCCGGACCTTCTGCGACGGCATGGGCCCGAAGGGCGCGCTGGAGTTCTTCGGCCGGCTGCCCACGGACGCGTACGACTACACGAAGGTCGACAAGCAGCGCCCCTCCGGCGTCCAGGAGCTCCAGAAGAACATGGGGCTCAGCCTGGCGACCGCCACGCAGGGCGGCGACGCGTGGACCGACAAGTGGTCGACGGAGATGCGCAAGCTCGGCACGGAACGCATCCCGCTCGCCAAGTACGACAACAACCCGGCCTTCGACTGCCAGTTGCTCGGCGGCATCATGCGCTACGGCGACTACGACAAGAACTTCCTGGTCCCGATCGCGGAGCACGTCACCCAGCTCCACGCGAAGGACCCGTACCTCTTCGCCAACAGCAAGCCGCTGATCGGCGGCGGGCTGTGGAACCAGTACAACCCGTCGGGCGTCAACGGCTCCGGCTTCGACCCGATGACCTCGATGCCGGACGCACTTGGCCACGCCCTGGAGGCGGCGACGCTGGGCCACGCCTGGGACGACCCGACGCCGGAGCTGAAGCGGGACGAGACCACGGCCACGATCATGAAGGATGCCGTCGCGAAGTACGGCGAAGACGCCGAGCTGCTCAAGAAGTGGCGGCCGACGATGGCGGACAGCCTCGGGAACATGGGCGCCGGCTACATCGACGACCTCAACTGGGCTCTGGACAAGAACACTCCGGACAGTGCCTTCCGTCCCACGAAGGAGACGGCGGCCCACCCCGTGTTCGGGCAGGACGAGACGATCAGGTTCCTGAGCACTCTCGGTCGGCACCCGGACGCCTACGCCACGGTCTCCACCGCTGAGCGCCTCTACGCCACCAGCGTTCTCGAAGCGCAGGTCGGCCCGGACGGCAGGATCGACGAGGGGCACGCGCGGGGCGCCGTGTTCACGGGCGCCACTCTTCAGGGTCTGCTCGGCCAGTCCCGTGGGGACCAGGTCGAGGCCGAGGGCATGAAGAAGCACGAGGAGTACGAGAAGGCGCAGGCGGCCAAGGCCGGTTGGGTGGAGTTCGGAGCCACGGTGGGCATCGCGGCCGGCGTCGCCTTCCTGCCCGCGACCGCCGCCGTCGGTGCGGCCGCCGTCCTCGTCCCCCTCGCGGTCGACTCCGGTTCCGGCGCGATGGAGCAGCTGGCCGGGCAGGTCATCGGTGACTGGTCGGACCAGTCGACCGAGGATCACAAGGACAAGACCTTCGCCGAGAAGAAGTGGCGCGGTGAGCAGTAGCCGACGGGCGGGGCGACTTCCGTCAGTCCTCGGCCGTCTCGGCGGCCGGGGACAGCTGGGACAGGAGCAGGGTCGTCGCGCGGGTGATCAGGGCCGCGAGGAGGATCGTCGCGAGGCCCTCGATGTGCAGGTAGCCGATCTTCGGGCCCAGCCAGGACAGCAGCCACCAGATCAGGGCGTCCTGGACGAAGCCCGCGAGGCCGAAGACCAGGAGGGCGGGGAGCGGGACGCGGCCCGAGGGACCGATGGAGATCAGCTGGGTGAGGATCGTCATGACGAGGGCTGCCATGAGGACGGCGAGGACCGCGTCGACGGTCTCCGTGCCGCCGAGGGCGATGCCGGGCAGCAGGCCGCAGGCGAGGCCCACGCCGATGAGGACGCCCAGTCTGCGTCTTCCTTGATCGTTCATGGGTGGACTGTCGCACACCGGGCGGTGGATGGTGAAGATCCCGTGAGCTCCCGTGAAGGAGATCGCGCGGAGCTCGCTTGGAGACCGTGATCGGAATCGAACCGACGTAACTCGCTTTGCAGGCGAGCCCCTCAACCACTCGGGCACACGGTCGTGTTGTGCACGAGTACGACCGTAGGGCGGGGGCCGGGAGGGGCTCAAGGGTTCCGGGGGGCGTGCCATGCGACTGCCACACCGCCGCAACATTCCGTTCGCGGTCGTACGTCCAAGGACCGAGGAGGACCGGGACTCCTGACAGGAGCCATCCCGGGGTTCACCTCTTACTCTGGGGGGATGAGCGCCCTCGAACCCCGCGACGCCGACGTCGCCCCCGTCCCCGCACCCCCTGCCGTACGCGGCGACGCCAAGGGCTCCGTCCTCGACCCGGACCACCGGGCGCTCAGCATCGGCATGGTCTCCGTCGTCCTGCTCATCGCCTTCGAGGCGACCGCCGTCGGCACCGCCATGCCCGTCGCCGCCCGCGAACTGCAGGGCATCCCGCTCTACGCCTTCGCCTTCTCCGCGTACTTCACCACCAGCCTCTTCGGCATGGTCCTGGCCGGCCAGTGGTCCGACCGGAGCGGTCCGCTCGCGCCCCTCACCACCGGCATCAGCGCCTTCGCCGCCGGACTGCTCCTCTCCGGGACCGCCGGTGCCATGTGGATGTTCATCCTGGGCCGGGCCGTGCAGGGCCTCGGCGGCGGTCTCGTCATCGTCGCCCTGTACGTGGTCGTCGGCCGGGCCTACGCCGAACACCTCCGGCCCGCGATCATGGCCGCCTTCGCCGCGAGCTGGGTCGTGCCCTCCATCGTCGGCCCCCTCGCCTCCGGGACGATCACCGAGCAGCTCGGCTGGCGATGGGTCTTCGTCGGCATCCCCGTCCTCGTCGTCTTCCCGCTGGCCCTCGCCCTCCCCGCGATACGCCGCACCGCCTCCGGTCCCGCCGACCCGGGCGCGCCCCTCGCCCCCTGGGACCGGCGCCGGATCGTCCTCGCCCTCGGCATCTCGGCCGGCGCGGCGCTCCTCCAGTACGCGGGCCAGGAGCTGCGTCCGCTCGCCCTCCTCCCCGCCGCGGCCGGTCTCGCGCTGCTCGTGCCCGCCGTCCGCGGGCTGCTGCCGCGCGGCACCTGCCGGGCCGCCCGCGGTCTGCCCTCCGTCGTCCTGCTCCGCGGCATCGCCGCCGGGTCCTTCATCGCCGCCGAGTCCTTCATCCCCCTGATGCTGGTCTCCCAGCGCGGCCTCAGCCCCACCCTGGCCGGTTTCTCCCTCGCCCTCGGCGGCCTCACCTGGGCGCTCGGTTCCTGGATCCAGTCCCGGCCGTGGACGGAGCCGTACCGGGAGCGGCTCGTCGTCCTCGGCATGGTCCTCATCGCCCTCGCGATCGCCGGCGCGCCCAGTGTGCTGATCACGTGGGTGCCGGCGTGGACGGTCGCGGTCGTCTGGGCCTTCGGCTGCCTCGGCATGGGCGCGGTGATCTCCTCCACGAGCGTGCTCCTGATGAAGCTCTCCGCCCCCGAGGAGGTCGGCGCCAACTCGGCCGCGCTCCAGATCTCCGACGGCCTCTCCAACGTCCTGCTCCTCGCGGCCGGCGGCGCGGCCTTCGCGGCGCTCGGCGGCGGCGCGGTGGGCCACGCGATGGACGCCGGCGCGACCACCGGCTCCCACCCGGCCGCCTTCGCGGCCGTCTTCCTGCCGGTGGCGGGGGTGGCGGCGATCGGGGTGTGGGTCGCGACGCGGCTGCGGGAGGTGCCGGAAAGCCGATGACACCGGGCGGTACCACGCGGTACCGTGAGGTATGGCTGGTCTGAATGTCAGGTTCACAGAAGAAGAGCTGGACGCGCTGCGCGAGCGGGCGGAGGCCGAGGGACGCAGCATGCAGTCCTTCGCCCATGACGCCGTGGTCCGGGCCATAAACGAGCACTCCCGCCTCTTCAACGAGGCGGCCGAGCACGTTCTCAAGGTCAGCGAGGAGCTGAACCGGAGGCTCGCGTGACGTACTACCTCACCCTTCCCGAGCTGCTGAACCTGGCAGCCCGGCTGGGGACGGACGAGGTGCGGGACTATGGCCTGCTCGACTCGGCCCTGGCGCGCCCGCAGTCCAGCGTCTTCGGCCAGGACGCCTACCCCGACGTGTGGCAGAAGGCCGCCGCGCTCATGGAGTCTCTGGCCCGCAACCACGGCCTCGTGGACGGCAACAAGCGCATCGCCTGGTACGCGACCTGGGTCTTCCTGCACCTGAACGGGCACCCGCTCGACGCGGACTTCGACGTCGACGAGGCCGAGTCGTTCGTCCTGGACGTCTGTCAGGGGGCCCTCGACGTCCCCAAGATCGCCGCGCAGCTCCCGAGGTTCGCGCGCTGAACCGGGGCCGGGCCGTGCGGCGGATGTGATGCTCGCCGCACGGCCCGAGGTCACAGCGCCGCCCGCTCCGTGTTCGATCGAGGTTCCGCCCGGGCCGCCGGTAAGGTGGCCCGGTTGTCATATCTGGACGAGCGTCGAACCCGGAGATCGTGACTACCACCACCGCCACCTCCTCCCATCACCTTTCTCCCGCCTTCCCCGGCCGGGCCCCGTGGGGTACCGCCGGCAAGCTGCGCGCCTGGCAGCAGGGCGCGATGGAGAAGTACATCCAGGAGCAGCCCCGTGACTTCCTCGCGGTCGCCACGCCCGGCGCCGGCAAGACCACCTTCGCGCTGACCCTCGCCTCATGGCTGCTGCACCACCACGTCGTGCAGCAGGTCACCGTCGTCGCCCCCACCGAGCACCTGAAGAAGCAGTGGGCGGCCGCCGCCGCGCGGATAGGGATCAAGCTGGACCCGGAGTACAGCGCCGGACCGCTCAGCAAGGAGTACGACGGCGTCGCCATCACGTACGCCGGCGTCGGCGTACGGCCCATGCTCCACCGCAACCGATCCGAACAGCGCAAGACCCTCGTCATCCTGGACGAGATCCACCACGCCGGAGACTCCAAGTCCTGGGGCGAGGCCTGCCTGGAGGCCTTCGAGCCCGCCACGCGGCGCCTCGCGCTCACCGGCACCCCCTTCCGCTCGGACACCAACCCGATCCCCTTCGTCACGTACGAGGAGGGGAACGACGGCATCCGGCGGTCGTCGGCCGACTACACCTACGGCTACGGCAACGCGCTCGGCGACGGCGTCGTGCGGCCGGTCATCTTCCTCTCCTACAGCGGCAACATGCGCTGGCGCACCAAGGCCGGCGACGAGATCGCCGCCCGCCTCGGCGAGCCGATGACCAAGGACGCCGTCTCGCAGGCCTGGCGCACCGCGCTCGACCCCAAGGGCGACTGGATGCCGAACGTCCTGCGCGCCGCCGACCGGCGGCTGACCGAGGTCCGCAAGTCCATCCCGGACGCCGGCGGCCTCGTCATCGCCTCCGACCAGGACTCGGCCCGCTCGTACGCCAAGCTGATCCGCGAGATCACCGGCACCAAGGCCACCGTCGTCCTCTCCGACGACGCCGGCGCCTCGAACCGCATCGACGAGTTCAGCGAGAGCACCGACCGCTGGATGGTCGCGGTCAGGATGGTGTCGGAGGGCGTCGACGTCCCCCGCCTCTCCGTCGGCGTGTACGCCACCACCATCTCGACCCCCCTCTTCTTCGCCCAGGCCGTCGGCCGCTTCGTGCGATCCCGCAGGCGCGGCGAGACCGCGTCCGTGTTCCTTCCCACGATTCCCAGCCTCCTCGGTTTCGCCAACGAGATGGAGGTCGAGCGCGACCACGTCCTCGACAAGCCGAAGAAGGCCGGCGAGGACGAGGACCCGTACGCCGAGTCCGAGAAGGAGATGGCCGAGGCCGAGCGCCAGCAGGACGAGGACACCGGCGAGCAGGACATGCTGCCCTTCGAGGCGCTGGAGTCCGACGCCGTCTTCGACCGCGTCCTGTACAACAGCGCCGAGTTCGGCATGCAGGCCCACCCCGGCAGCGAGGAGGAGCAGGACTACCTCGGCATCCCCGGCCTCCTCGAACCCGACCAGGTGCAGCTGCTCCTCCAGAAGCGCCAGGCCCGGCAGATCGCGCACAGCCGCAAGAAGCCGGACACCGAGGCGGACCTCCTGGAGCTTCCGGCGGAACGGCGTCCCGTCGTTTCCCACAAGGAGCTGCTCGAGCTGCGGAAACAGCTCAACACGATGGTGGGTGCGTACGTTCATCAGAGCGGCAAGCCCCACGGCGTGATCCACACCGAGCTGCGCCGGGTCTGCGGCGGGCCGCCGAGCGCGGAGGCGACGGCGGGGCAGATCCGGGAACGGATCAAGAAGGTCCAGGAGTGGGCCACCCGCATGCGCTGATCCCCGGCCCCCGAGATGTGACCGAGGCCCGTACGCCGCCGCGCGTACGGGCCTCGCGCATCCCATGAGGACGGGAGCGGGCCCGGAGACCGGCCCCCACGGTCGGCCTCCTGCCGCCTCCACGCTACGGGCACGACATAACCGATCTTGTCCGCCAAAGTCCCTCGTCCGACCGACGAAGGTCCCGAAACGTCTTCATCCGGTCGCCTGCGCCCGGATTCTGGACGAGGTCTTCCGCTCAGCGGAGCGCGCCGCTACTGTCCCGGCTCACAAGCATTCGCCCCGTGGCAGCGCCGCCGCGGAGCGCAGCCGGTGTACCCCTTCCTGCCGGCGGCCTCTGACGTGCGTCGCCGCGGGACCGGCGCCGTAACTCCGTGAGAGCCCGCCGCCACTCACCCTGAAGGAGAGGGCGTCGTGACCGCGGAGACCTCCCAGACGCTCGACCGGGGACTCAGAGTCCTCAAACTGCTCGCCGACACCGACCACGGCCTGACGGTCACCGAGTTGTCCAACAAACTCGGTGTCAACCGGACCGTGGTCTACCGGCTCCTCGCCACGCTCGAGCAGCACGCCCTCGTCCGCCGCGACCTCGGCGGACGCGCCCGCGTCGGCCTCGGCGTGCTGCGGCTCGGCCGCCAGGTCCACCCCCTGGTGCGCGAGGCCGCGCTGCCCGCGCTGCGCTCGCTCGCCGAGGACATAGGGGCGACCGCCCACCTGACCCTCGTCGACGGCGCGGAGGCGCTCGCCGTCGCCGTCGTCGAACCGACCTGGACCGACTACCACGTCGCCTACCGGGCCGGCTTCCGACACCCGCTCGACCGGGGCGCTGCCGGCCGTGCGATCCTCGCCGCCCGCCAGGGCGGACTGACCGAACCCGGCTTCACCCTCACCCACGGCGAACTGGAGGCCGGCGCCAGCGGCGCGGCCGCGCCGCTGGTCGGCGTCACCGGCGTCGAGGGCAGCGTCGGCGTCGTCATGCTCGCGGACGCGGTACCGGAGCGGGTGGGCCCGCGGGTGGTGGACGCGGCCCGAGAGGTCGCGGACGCGCTGCGCTAGGGCGCGCGGCAACAAGCCCTCACGCCCCGGGCGGCGCCCCCGCCTTCCTGCGTCTGCGCCTGCCGGCGCGGCCCTCACCCGCCGTGCGGGCCCGCGCCAGACTGGGCGGTGCCCCCCACCTTCGTGCGGGCCGCGCCCGCCGGGGCGGTGCCCCCGCCCGTGTGGGCAATCGTCCCGCTGGGGCGAGGGGGTCCCCCCTGCTCGAGCGAAGCCGAGAGCTTGGGGGAGGGTGGGCACACGGGGCGGCGCCTCTGCGGGCGCGCTCCGCCTTATGGGCCTGGACCCGCACCACGTTGTGCGCCGTGCTCCCGGTGCGGGTCAGGGCACGGGAGCCTCTGGCGCCGGCAAGGGCGCCGTTCCGTTGTGCCCACCCGTTCCGCCCCAGCGGAACGATTGCCCACAACGGGGCGCGGGGGCGCTGTCCACAACGGGGGCGGCACACCGCCGCTCGGCAGGTGTTACCGCTTCAGGAGTTCGCCCAGAGGCGTCGGTGCGTGGTGGACCGATCTGCCCGTGCGGGTCGTCGTGAGCAGCCCCGCCGCCCGCAGCGCCGCCGCGTGCGCCGAGGCCGTCGCGTTGCTGATGCCGAGGCACCGGGCCAGCTCCGTGGTCGTGCGGGGTTCCGTCAGGACCCGTAGGAGTTCGGCGCGGGTCCGGCCCAGGACCCCGGCGAGGGCCTCCTCGCCGTCGGCCGCGCCGGAGGGGGCGAGCGGCAGGCCTCCGCCCGCCGGGTAGGCGAGGACCACCGGGCGGCCCGGGAGGTCCTGGACGAGCGGCCCGCCCCGCCAGTGGAAGGTCGGCAGGAGGACGAGGCCGCGCCCGGCGAGCCGCACCTCGCGAGGGGCCCCGGGCCATTCCCAGACGCCGTCACGGAGCCCCGGCGCCAGCGCCGTCAGCGCCGCCCCCAGCCCCCGCTCGGCGACCGTCAGCGCGTGCCGGGTGAACTCCGCCCGGTGCAGGTCCTGCACCTGCGCCCACACCGGTGCCAGAACCGCCTCGAACGCCGCCCGCTGCGCCCCTTCCAGCACCCGCCACGCCTCTCCGCTCCCGGCGTGCAGGTCCCGGATCCACGGCGGCACGGCGCCCCGCCCCATGTACACCCGTTCCAGTTCGGACCGTACGAACTCCGGCCGGGCCGACCGGATCAGCGCGAGGCCCTCCTCCCGCGTCTCGCCGAGGACGTCGAGGAAGGACGGCGCCGTCCCGCCCGGCGCCAGGTCCGCGAGCGGCTCGGCCGCGCCGGGCAGGGCGCGCAGCAGCCTGCCCCGCCAGCGCCCGAAGAGCAGCCCTTCGTGAGGGGCGCCCAGCATCATCAGGGCGGCGTGGAGTTCCGGCACGGGGGAGGGCCTGGGGGCGAACCGCACCCGGGTGAAGTCCTCCGCCGTGAAGTGGATGTGGAGCATCCCCGCCCTTCCCCCGTCCTTCGCCCATCCGCCGGCCTTTCGCCAGCCTTTCGGTCAGGGCCTGAACCTTCGCGTGCGGCCCGGCCCCGCCCAAGGATGCCGCTCATGACCCAGTACTCCGCACCCAGCCGCCGTACCGTCGCCAAAGGCGCCCTCCTCGGCGCCGCCGCCGCACTCCTCGGCCCCGCCGCGTCCGCCGTGGCGGACGGACCGGCCGTCCTCCGGCTGCCCGCCCCGGCCGGCCCCCACCCCGTCGGCCTCCGCACCTTCGTCCTGACGGACACCTCCCGCGAGGACCCCTGGGAGCCCGCCGCCGGGGTACGGCAGGTGAAGATCAGCGTCCTGTACCCGGCCCGGTCGGCCCGTGCCGTCCGCGGCTGCCCCCGCGCCCCGCAGCTCACCCCCGCCGAGGCCGGGCTGTTCGCCGTCCTCGCCTCCCACGTGCACCCCGGGCTCCCCGAGACCGGGGTCGACTGGGGCGCGGTCCTCACCCACGGGCACGTCGACGCGCCCCCGCTCCCCGGGCGCCGCCCCGTGCTGCTGTACTCCCCGGGCGGCGGCGACTCCCGGACCCTCGGGACGACCCTCGCCGAGGACCTCGCGAGCCACGGCCTGGTCGTGGTCCTCGTCGACCACCCCGGCGACGCCAGCCAGGTGGAGCTGCCGAGCGGGATGCGGACGACCGTTCTCCGGGGAGACCCGGACCCGGAGACCTTCCGCACCATGATCGACACCCGGGTCGCGGACCTCCGCTTCGTCCTCGACCGGCTCGGGGACCTGCCCCTCGCCCCCGTCATGGACCCGCGCCGGATCGGTGTGTACGGGCACTCGGCGGGCGGCACCGCCGCCGTCCACGCCCTGGCCGGCGACGACCGGATCACCGCCGGCGTCAACCTGGAGGGCTATCTGGACCTGGACCCGGACCTCGTGGCCGGCCTCGACCGGCCGCTGCTCATGTTCCGAACGGACGGCTTCGCGTCCGCCGCCCGCCTGGAACGCTCCTGGGCCGGACTGCCGGCCCGGCGCGTCCTGCTGACCGACGCCGGCCACTGGGTCCTCAGCGACTACGCGCACCTCGTCCCGCAGCTCCAGGCCGCCGGGCTCGTCACCGCCGGGACCAGGGCCGCGCTCGTCGGGGCGGGAGACACGGCGACGACGACGGCCCTCGTGCGGCACGGGATGCGGGCCTTCTTCGACCACCGGCTCCGGGCGCCCGCGCCCCCGGCCCGGCCCCGGCACGCGCCCCAGTAGATTGGGGACGTGCTCTCCAGCCTCTCCCGTCCCCGCGCCCTCGCGCTCTGCGCCCTGCCCGTCGCCGCCCTCTTCGCCGTCGTCGGGCTCGCGCCGCTGCCGTACGCGATCGCGCAGCCCGGCACGACCGCCGACGTGCTCGGCGAGGACCAGGGGCGGGAGGTCATCACCATCACCGGCGCCCCCGTCCGGCCCACCAAGGGGCAGCTGCGGATGACGACGATCATCGCGACCGGGCCGTCCACCGACGTGGACCTCGGCGACGTGACCGACGCCTGGTTCCGTACCGACCGGGCCGTCCTGCCGCACGACTCCGTCTACCCCTCGGGGAAGTCCGACGCCGAGATCGAGAAGCACAACCTCGGGCAGATGAAGGAGTCGCAGGACGCCGCCACCCTCGCCGCGCTCGGTTACCTGAAGAAGGACCCCGAGAAGGTGAAGGTGACCCTGCACCTCGCGGACATCGGCGGGCCCAGCGCCGGGCTGCTCTTCTCCCTCGGCATCGTCGACAAGCTCGACGGCGACGGGGACGGCGGCGACCTCACCGGCGGCCGGATCGTCGCCGGTACGGGGACGATCGAACCGGACGGCGCGGTCGGCGCGGTCGGCGGGGTCTCCCTGAAGACGCAGGCCGCCGCCCGGGACGGGGCCACCGTCTTCCTGGTCCCGAAGGACGAGTGCTCGGACGCCCTGGCCGAGCGGCCGAAGGGCCTGCGGCTGGTGCCCGTCACCGAGCTCAGCGACGCGGTGGCGTCCCTGCGGGCCCTGGAGCAGGGGCAGGAATCGAAGGTTCCGTCCTGCTGACGTCCTCGGCGGCCCCGTCGGCGGGGACGGCGGTGCCGGCGGGCCCGGTCTTCGGTGGGGCGTCCATGCCGCGCCAGGCCGGGAAGGCCATCGGCGAGAGCGTCACGAGGAAGTAGAGCGCCCCGATCCCGAGCAGCGTCGCCGTCAGTCCGACCCGCTCGACCAGGAGACCCGCCACGAGCCCGCCCAGCGGAGTCGTGAGCAGCACTCCCGCCGTACTCGCGCCCATGACCCGGCTGCGCAGCTCGTCGGGCACCTGCTCATAGGCGACGGTGGTCAGGATCGGATTGAGGACCCCGACTCCGAGCCCCGACGCCGCGAGCGTCACCAGGAGCGGCGCGGTGGTGTCGGTGAGGGCGGCCACCACGTACGGCGGGGCGCCGCCTATCAGGAAGCCCGCCGTGAACACGACCCGGCGCGGGAAGCGCTCTCCGATCGCCCCGTAGAGCAGGGCGCCCGCCAGGGCGCAGCCGGCGAAGACCGAGACGAGCAGGCCCTGCGCGGCGGGTCCGCCGAGCTCCTCCCGGGCGTGGACCGGCAGCAGCACCGAACTCCAGCTCTGGCTGAGGCCGTTGGTCACCATCACCATGACCATGATCCCGAGCATCAGCCGGGTGCGGAACAGGAAGGAGTACCCCTCGCGCAGATCGGCGCGGTAGCGGGCGACGGAGAGGCGGGGTCCCTCGCGCAGCGGCTCCGCCGACGGCACCCCGCGCAGGGTCGCCGTGACGAGCAGCGCGGAGACGGCGAAGGTGGCCGCGTCGACGTACAGCACGGTGCCGGGGCCCATGAACGCGACGAGCAGTCCGGCGATCGCGGCGCCCGTCATCCGGGCCCCGCGCGCCACCGCGTCGTACAGGCTGGCGACCCGGGTGAGCGAGGTCCCGGCGCGCCCGGCCAGGTCGGGGACGAGCACGTGGCGGGCCATCTCGCCGGGCGCGTGGAACAGGCCCGTGACCGCCATCAGCGCGCAGAGCATCCAGAACCGGAGGAGTCCGGTCTGGTGCAGGAGCGGGATCGCGGTGAGCGCGAGACCGCAGACCAGGTCGGACGTGATGCTGACCCGACGGCGCCCGAGGCGGTCGATGACCGGGCCGCCGGCGACGGCGGCGAGCACGACGGGGACGGCCGCGAAGAAGGCGACCAGTCCGGCCTTGCCGGGGCTTCCCGTGGTCTCGAGCGCGAACCACGGGACGCCGATGAGCGTGAGCGAATTGCCGGTGACCGATACGGCGTTGGCGGCCAGGACGCCGGCCAGCGGAGTGCGGTCGTTCTGTTTCGTCGTCACGTGGTGTCCCCCCCCCGATCCCCCGGTTCGGTCACGCGGCCAGGGCGGCCGGGCGGTCGGCGGGCGTGACCAGTCGCAGGCCCAGCTCGACGAGCTTCCATCCCAGTTGGGCGCGGAGGGCGGGGACGCGCGACGGGGCGTCCGGTCGGACGGCGGCGGCCTCGCGCCGGAGCTCCTCGGCGGTCAGCGCGTGCAGCTGGAGGTGGATGTCGGCATGCATGATGCGGGTCCTTCCGTAGGTGCGGGCGGTGACGGTGCGGGGCGGTGCGGGTGGTGATGGTGCGGAGTGGTGCGGGCGGTGACGGTGCGGGGCGGTGCGGGTGGGGCCCGGGTCAGTCCTCGCGCTGCGGGAACGCGTGGAAGTGGATCCGTACGCGCTCGGCGTCCGGTGCGTCCTTTTCCTCGACGTCCCGGTACGACTCGATGAGCGCGTGTATCCGCTCGTCGAGCTCGCGCAGCTTCTCGGCCGGAAGGCGCAGCGTGAAGTCGCTCATGTCGGAGGCGCCGAGCCAGCTCTCGTGCCAGTCGTGCCGGGTGCCGAGGTAGGTGTTCAGCTCCTGGGTGTGGATGTTCGCGATCTCGTGGGTGTAGACCGCGATGGCGCCCCGGACCTCCGGGTCCGGGTTCTTGTAGAGCGACTCGTCGAAGGTCGTGCTCTGCAGGGTCGCCTTCCACCAGCGCTCCCGGCCCTTGCCGAGCGCCGGGTCGTCCTCGACGAAGCCGTGGGCCGCGAGCTGGCGCAGGTGGTAGCTGGTCGCGCCGCTGGACTCGCCGAGCCGCTCGGCCAGTTGGGAGGCGGTGGCGGGACCGCTCCGGCGCAGGATGCGCAGCAGCTGGATCCGGAGCGGATGGGCGAGCCCGCGCAGGGCGCGCGGGTTCAGGGTGCGGCTCAGGTGCTCTTCGGGCTCGGACATACCTGAATCGTAGAGTTGCAAAGAAGGAGTTGCAAGAGGTTCTTTGCAACTTCTTCTTTGCAGGGGCTTTTTTGCATCGACTCCTTTGCGTCTACTCGCCCGCCGCCTGCTCCACCAGCGGGATGATCCGCAGCGGCACCGGGTTCTCCATCACGATCGCCGTCGACGCCCGCATGATCCCCTCGAAGGCCACCACCTTGTCGATCACCCGCTGCAGGTCCGCGTTCGAGCGGGCGACGAGCCGGCAGAGCATGTCGCCGTGGCCCGTCGTCGTGTGCAGCTCCAGGACCTCCGGCACCGTCGCCAGGTGTTCCCGCACGTCGGCGCCCTGGCCCTGCTTGATCTCCAGGGTCGCGAAGGCCGTCACCGGATAGCCGAGCGCCGCCGGGTCCACCTGCGGCCCGAACCCGCGGATCACCCCGCTCGCCTGGAGCCGGTCCAGGCGCGCCTGGACGGTGCCGCGCGCCACCCCCAGGCGCCGGGAGGCCTCCAGGACCCCGATGCGCGGCTCACGCGCGAGGAGCGCGATCAGCCGGCCGTCCAAATGATCGATCGCCACAGCGGCCTCCCCATGGTCAGGATGTACAAGTCGCACGGCCATATTCGCCGAGCGCTGTACACCTTGACCAGTGGATCAGCGAACTCTTGCGCACCTTGCCGAACGGCGGGACATTGCTGCCATGGCAGATACCTCGATGACTATCGATCCCAACCCTTCCACCGCGCGTGAGGCCGATCCCTTCCCGGTCAAGGGAATGGACGCGGTCGTCTTCGCCGTCGGCAACGCCAAGCAGGCCGCGCACTACTACTCCACGGCCTTCGGCATGAAGCTGGTCGCCTACTCCGGACCGGAGAACGGCAGCCGCGAGACCGCCAGTTACGTCCTCACCAACGGCTCCGCCCGTTTCGTGTTCACCTCCGTCATCAAGGTCGCGACCGACTGGGGCCGCTTCCTCGCCGAGCACGTCGCCGAGCACGGTGACGGCGTCGTCGACCTGGCGATCGAGGTGCCGGACGCGCGCGCCGCGTACGCCTACGCCGTCGAGCACGGCGCCACCGGCATCACCGAGCCCTACGAGCTGAAGGACGAGAACGGCACCGTCGTCCTCGCCGCCATCGCCACGTACGGCAAGACCCGCCACACCCTCGTCGAGCGCTCCGGCTACGACGGCCCGTACCTGCCGGGCTTCGTCTCCGCCAACCCGATCGTCGAGCCCCCGGCCAAGCGGACCTTCCAGGCCATCGACCACTGCGTCGGCAACGTCGAGCTCGGCAAGATGAACGACTGGGTCGGCTTCTACAACAAGGTCATGGGCTTCACGAACATGAAGGAGTTCGTGGGCGACGACATCGCGACCGAGTACTCGGCGCTGATGTCGAAGGTCGTCGCGGACGGCACCCTCAAGGTGAAGTTCCCGATCAACGAGCCGGCGATCGCGAAGAAGAAGTCGCAGATCGACGAGTACCTCGAGTTCTACGGCGGCGCCGGCGTGCAGCACATCGCCCTCGCCACCAACGACATCGTGGCCACCGTGCGGGCGATGCGGGCCGCGGGCGTGCAGTTCCTCGACACCCCCGACTCGTACTACGACACGCTCGGCGAGTGGGCGGGCGAGACGCGCGTGCCCGTCGAGACCCTGCGCGAGCTGAAGATCCTCGTCGACCGCGACGAGGACGGCTACCTGCTGCAGATCTTCACCAAGCCGGTCCAGGACCGCCCGACCGTCTTCTTCGAGATGATCGAGCGTCACGGGTCGATGGGCTTCGGCAAGGGCAACTTCAAGGCGCTGTTCGAGGCGATCGAGCGGGAGCAGGAGAAGCGCGGCAACCTCTAGCCGCCGCCGACGAGGGGCTCCGGGCCAGGCCCTGGGGCCCCTCACACATGCGCCCCGCCGCTCGCTGCGGGCACCCGTTCCGCCGGGCCGGCGCCCCTTTGTGGGCGCGCCCGCTGGAGCGGTGTCCGCCCCCGCGCCCCCCGTTGTGGGCACCCGTTCCGCTGGGGCGGAACGGGTGGGCACAACGGACGGCGCCCTTGCCGGCGCCGGAGGCTCCCGCGCCTGAACCCGCACCGGATGCGCGCCGCACGACGTGGTGCGGGTCCCGGCGCGGAAGGCGGAGCGCCGCCCGCAGAGGCGCCGTCCCGTGTGCCCACCCGTCCCGCCCTGCGGGACGATTGCCCACACGGCGGGTGGGCGGGGGGCATCGCCCCGCCGGGCGCGGCCCACACGGCGGGGGCACCGGCCAACGGAGCGCGGGCCCGCGCCGTGGGTGGGGTCCCGGCCCATACGGGGGGTGGGCCGGGACCCGTTCAGTCGTGGTGTGGTGGCATCGGCTTCGTGCGGAGTTCCGCCGGGAGTTCGTTCGGGAGTTCGCCCAGGGCCGTCAGGGACCCCTCCGCCCGCCGGGCGTGCAGCGGGGAGAACTCCGGGTTGATCCGCAGGGCCTCCGCCAGGTGGCGGCGGGCCGGGCCGGTCTGTTCGAGCGCCCGCTCGATCTCGCCCCGGTGGTACGTGAAGAGCGCGCTCCGCAGCCCCTCCTCCGTGGCGATCTTCGCGTACCCCAGCGCCTCCTTCGACGCCCCCGAGCGGTGCAGGGCCCATCCCAGCGCGTCCGCCACCCGCACCGAGCGGTGGCCCCGCGCCCACTCCGCCCGCATCCGGACGGCCGCCGCCGCCGGGTCGCCGTGGTCCGCGTCGAGCAGCCCGAGAGCCACCTCCGCGTCCGTCCACGTGCCCGTCCGCAGCCGTTCGTACAGGGCCCGCGCGTCCCCGTCGAGGCCCAGCGACTCGTACAGTTCGCCCGCCTCCAGGAGGTACTCCGGCCGCGGCAGCCGGGCCAGGGCCGCCCGCCATGCGCGCACCGCCTCGTCCGTGCGGCCGAGGGCCGCGAGCGCGCGCGCCCGGCCCGCGAGGGACGGCCCGTGCTCCCGCACGAGCCGCAGCGCCGCCCCGAACCGCCCGAGGGCCTCCTCCGCTTCGCCCCGTTCCCCCGCCAGGTCCCCGAGCCGCGCCAGGGCCGCCGCCTTCTCCGTGTCCGTCTCCGCGAGCGCCGCCGCGTCGAGGGCCGCCGCGTCGGCGTCCTCGCGCCAGCCCCGGTCGCGGTAGGTCTGCGCGGCCCTGGCCCGCACCACCGCGCCCGCGTGGAGCTCCTCCAGGCTCTCCATGGCCTTCCGGGCCGCCTCGTACTTCCCGAGGCCGTTGTACGCGTCCATCAGGATCGGGTACACGGGCCATCGGCGCGGGTCGGCCTTCCGCACCTGCTCGCCCCACTCCTCGGCCGTCTTCCAGTCGCCCCGCGCCCCGGCGAGCGCCCCGAGCGCCAGCTGCGCGTCCAGGTTGCCGCGTGCGGCGGGCCGTTCGGCGAGCGAGCGGCGCAGTGCCCGCTCGGCCCGCGGGTAGTCCCGTACGTCCCCGAGCCGACTGCCCCGCTCCGTGTACGCCGCGCCCAGCTCGGCCCAGGAGCCCTCGTCGTCCGGATGGGCCCGCAGCCACTTCTCCCGGTCGGTGATCAGTGCGGCCAGGTCCGGCAGCGCGGCCTGCGCGCCCGCGTGGGCCGCGATCGTCGCCCGCTCCGCCGGTCCGGGCGGGGGCGGCGGGCCCTGGTCGGCGAACTCCGGGACGTACAGCAGGGCTGTCGCCGCGAGGACCGCGCCCACCCCGGCCGCCAGGACCGTCCTCGACACGTTCTCGGTCTTCATGGCGCTCACTGTGCGCCCGCCTCCGTCTGTACGAAGAGCACACGAAGCGCTCGCTCCGGCGGGTTCACACCGATGGCCCCGGGTGCCACGCTGGACGCATGGACGATCTTCAGAAGGACGATCTTCAGAGGCTCCACGAGGACCTCAGGGCCGGACTCCCGGCCGAGGCGCTGCTCACCGATCCGGACGTGACGGCCTCCTACGCGCGCGACATGGCGAGTTTCTGCGCGGCCGGCGCCCCCGCGGCCGTCGTGCTCCCGCGCACGGTCGAACAGGTCCGGCACGTCATGCGCACCGCGACCGAACTCCGCGTCCCCGTCGTCCCGCAGGGCGCCCGCACGGGCCTGTCGGGCGGCGCCAACGCCTCCGACGGCTGCATCGTGCTCTCCCTCGTCAAGATGGACCGCATCCTGGAGATCAACCCGGTCGACCGGATCGCCGTCGTCGAACCGGGCGTCGTCAACGCCGTGCTCTCCCGCGCCGTCGCCGAACACGGCCTGTACTACCCGCCCGACCCCTCCAGCTGGGAGACCTGCACCATCGGCGGGAACATCGGCACCGCCTCCGGCGGCCTGTGCTGCGTCAAGTACGGGGTCACCGCCGAGTACGTGCTCGGTCTGGACGTCGTCCTCGCCGACGGCCGGCTCCTGCGCACCGGCCGACGCACGGCGAAGGGCGTCGCCGGATACGACCTCACCCGGCTCTTCGTCGGCTCGGAGGGCAGTCTCGGCATCGTCGTCGGGGCCGTGCTCGCCCTCAAGCCGCAGCCGCCGGCGCAGCTCGCGCTCGCCGCCGAGTTCCCCTCCGCGGCGGCCGCCTGCGAGGCCGTCTGCGCGATCATGGAGCGCGGCCACACCCCGTCACTGCTCGAACTCATGGACCGCACCACCGTCCAGGCGGTCAACAAGCTGGCGCGCATGGGGCTGCCGGACAGCACCGAGGCGCTGCTCCTGTGCGCCTTCGACACCCCGGACCCGGCCGCCGACCTCGCCGCGGTGGGGGAGCTGTGCACGGCGGCGGGCGCCACCGAGGTCGTCCCGGCCGCGGACACCGCCGAGTCCGAACTCCTCCTCCAGGCACGTCGGCTCTCCCTCACCGCCCTGGAGACGATCAAGTCCGCGACGATGATCGACGACGTGTGCGTGCCGCGGACGCGGCTCGCCGAGATGCTCGACGGCACGGCGGCGATCGCGGACAAGTACCGCCTGACCATCGGCGTCTGCGCGCACGCCGGCGACGGCAACACCCATCCCGTCGTCTGCTTCGACCACACCGACGAGGACGAGTCGCGGCGGGCGCGGGAGTCCTTCGACGAGATCATGGCGCTCGGGCTCGCGCTCGGCGGCACGATCACCGGCGAGCACGGCGTGGGCGTCCTCAAGAAGGAGTGGCTGGCACGGGAGCTGGGCCCGGTCGGCCTGGAGATCCAGCGCGGGATCAAGGCCACCTTCGACCCGTTGGGGCTCCTCAACCCCGGAAAACTCTTCTGATTCCGACGATTCTGACGATTCCAATGATTTTGTCGATTTCGTCGAGTCCACGCGCACGCGTACGGGCTCACAGCTCGCCGTCCTGGGACTCGTCCGACGGCCACGGGTCGCGCAGCCACAGCTCGTCGGCGACCACGGTGGTCGCCAGGAGCTCCGCGAGCCCGTCGTCGATGCCGAGCCGCTCGGACTCGGTGCCCGGCGGCACCGCGCGCAGGGTCCGCTCCAGCCAGGCGGACACCTGCGCGGACGGGGCTTCGAGCAGGGCGTCGCCGTCGGGGGAGGAGAGGGCCATGAGGACGACGCTGCGGCCCTCGACCTTCGTGGGCCAGATGCGGACGTCCCCGTGGCCGCAGGCCCGGAAGACGCCCTCGACGAGCAGCTCGCGCGCGAAGGTCCAGTTGACCGGGTGGTCCGTGCCGATGTGGAAGGTGATGTGGACGGCGTACGGGTCGTCGGTCCGGTAGGCGAGCCGGGCGGGGACGGGGACGGAACGCTCGGGGGAGAGCACCAGCTTCAGCTCCAGCTCGCGCTCGACGGTGGTGTTGTCGGTGTTCTGCATGGCCGTGCTCCTTCTCGCGGACGGGCCCCGGGCGGGCCTTCACCTGGAGAGAGCGGGGTGGTCGCGGTTCATTACGCGACTTCGGGAAGTTTTTCGGGAAGTTTTTCCGGGGGGTCTTCAGGGCAGGATGCAACGGCCCGAACATCACGGGGAGTGATGGGTTCCGGTGCGCGTCCCCCCGAAGGCGGGCTTTCTCGTGGGCTCTTTGTTCCCTCGGGGACGTTCTTCGTTACTGTCCTCCTTGGGTGCGGCACGCCCGGCACGCGGCCGTGCGGATCAAAGGCGTTGTGACTGAACGGAGTCGGGGCAGTGGCTACTCCTCCTGGAGGCGGCGGAGAGGTACCGCAGGCGGGGTACTACCCGGACCCGTCCATTCCCGGATACATCCGGTACTGGAACGGGGGCGCGTGGGTGCCCGGCACGAGCCGGCCCGCCCCGGCGGACGGCGAGGTTCCACCACACCCGCCCGCTTCGGCGATCCCGGCCGGCCCGATCCTGGCCCCCGGCCCGGCCCCGGCCCCTGCCGTGACACCGGCGACCGCCGCGCCCGCGCAGTCGGCGGCACCCGTCCGGTCGGCGGCGCCCGCGCAGTCGGCCGCGCCCGTCCAGTCCGCCGCGGCCCCCGCGCAGGTGCAGGCCCCCGCGCAGGTGCAGGCCCCCGCGCACGTGCCCGCCCAGGCGCAGCCCCCCGCGTCCACGCCCGCCCCCGCCCCCACCCCCGTACCCACGGTGGAGGAGACCGGGCCCGTCTTCCTCGACGAGGAGCCGCTCGCGCCGGAGCCCGCGTCGGCCTGGCAGGCGGACTCCTCCCGTCAGACCGGCTTCGGCGGTGACCTCGACCAGAAGGTCTCCTGGGGTGCGCCCCGCACGCCCGACCCGCGTACTCCGACGGAGTGGCCGGTCGCGGGCGGGAGCGAGCCGGAGGAGGAGCGGCCCGCCCCCCAGGCGCCCGCCGCTCCGACGCCCGTCACCCAGGCGCCTGCCTCCCCCGCCCCGACGCCCGCCGTGGATCCCCGGGCGACCGGGGGAGCGGCACGCCTCGGAGGCATGCCGGTCACCCCGATCCCGACGCCCTCCCCGGCACCCCAGCCCCAACCGGCCCCGGCCCCCTCGGCGGCGGCCCAGGCCCCGTCCCTCACGCCGACGACACCGGCCACCCCCTCCGCCCCCTCCTGGACCCAGCAGCCCCACCCCCAGCCGCAGGCCCAAGCCCAGCCCCAGCCGCACGCCCAACCCCAGCAGCAGCCCCAGGAGCAACAGCCCGTCCTCCCGTGGAAGCCGCCCGTCGAAGACGTGTTCCAGCAGGCGGCCCGCGCGCAGGCCGCCGCGCGCCCCGCCGGGCTCGGCAGGCGGCTGGTCGCCCGGCTGATCGACAGCGTCGTCCTGGGCGCGCTGGTCGGCGCGGCCTCCGTGCCCTTCGTGACCGCGGCCGTCGACCACATCGAGGACAAGATCGAGGCTGCCAGGCAGTCCGGGACCACCGTCCAGGTCTGGCTGCTCGACTCCACGACCTCCGTCCAGTTCGGCATCGTGCTCGCCTCGCTGTTCGTCCTCGGCGTCCTGTACGAGGCGCTGCCCACCGCCAAGTGGGGCCGCACCCTGGGCAAGAAGCTGTGCGGGATCGAGGTGCGGGACATCGAGGCGCACGAGCCGCCGACGTTCGGGAAGGCGCTCCGCCGCTGGTTCGTCTACAGCGTCCTGGGGCTCCTGGTCATCGGGGTCGTCAACGTCCTGTGGTGTCTCTTCGACCGTCCCTGGCGCCAGTGCTGGCACGACAAGGCGGCCCGCACCTTCGTCGCGCGCTGAGCGGGCGCCGTCCCCCGAACGGGCGGTGATTCCTTGCGGGGCCGTCCCGCCCGGGATGCACTGCCCCCATGAGCACCGACCAGCCGCCGCCCGGCCAGCCGCCCGAGGACGACCCCTTCAGCAAGAGGCCTCCGGAGCCGCCGCCGGGAGGGCCGCCGCCGTCGGGGCCGCCCCCGGGAGGGCCTCCGCCGGGCGGCCCGCCGCCGGGGAGCCCGTACGACTCCCCGTACGGCGGCGGCTCCCCGTACGGCGACATGCCCCCGCCCCCGTACGGCAATGCTTACGGTGGCGGTTACGGCGGAAACGATCCGCTCTCCGGGATGCCGCCGCTCGCGGAGACGGGCCGGCGCGTCCTCGCCCGGCTGATCGACTGGGTGATCATCGCGGTGCCGCTCGCGATCATCGGCATCCCCTTCGACATCTACCAACGGGCGAGCCGGGACGGCAACGACTTCGGGGACACGGTCAACAGCCTCAACGGCGGCAGCCAGCTCGTCTTCCAGCTCATCACGATCGTCGCGTACATCGCGTACGACACCGTGCTGACGGCCAAGAACGGCCAGACCATCGGCAAGAAGCTGATGAAGCTGCGGGTCGCGATGCTCAACGACGGGACGACGCCGCCGATGAGCCAGTCGCTGCTGCGCGCCGTCGTGCTCTGGCTTCCCGCGCTGATCTGCTGCGCCTGTCTGTGGCCGCTGCTGATCCTGATCCTGATCGTGGTCGACAAGCCGTACAAGCAGGGTCTGCACGACAAGGCGGCGAAGACGGTCGTCGTCACCGTCCCCCAGTAGGGACGACAACGCAGTAATACGGACGAAGCGTCACGAACCGATCCGGGTGTCGATCCCCGCGCCCACGCGCTGGGCCGGCACCCGGATCTCTTCGTCCACGGGGGTATTGACGGGTCGCCCGCGCACCGGCATCGTCACCGCCACGAGGGCGCCGAGCAGCAGGCCGGCGGTGCAGATCACCGCGATGCCCAGGGGTGCCGTCGTGCCCGAGAGCAGCAGCAGGGCGACGGTCGTGAGGACGACGGTGGCCGAACCGTAGGTGAGCTGTGCGGCGTTCGGACGCTGCATGACGGGTACCGCCCCTCCAGGCTTCGCGGTTCGACTCTACGACGGTGGATGCCCGGAGGGTGTGACAGGTAAGCGTGACCTTACCCACGGCGCCGATGCACGGGGGGCGCACGGGGTCACGGAATCGTCAATCTTCCTTCACGGTGCGCCCGCTGAATGTTCGATAATCGGAAAACGGATCCTGCATAGTGCAGTTGACCCGTTCAAGTCAAGATCTGTCTTTTCTTGCCCCACTCCGGTCGAATGTCGTCACTTGTGACGCGCGACCCCGCCGGACGGACACCCCACCTTCGGTCCGTGGGCGCGGGCGCCGGGGAGGACAACATCAAGTGACCAACAGACGACGGGCGATCAGAGCGTCCGCAGTCGTCGTGGCGCTCGCGGCCACCGCCGCCACCGCCTCGACCTTCACCACCGCCTGGGCCGACAATCACGGCAGCGTGACGCCGGCCGGCATCCAGACCGTCGACAAGACGACGGTCGACCACGACCTCGACGGCCCCTACAGCGACCAGCAGGAGCAGCAGCGCAAGGCTGCCCTGGAGCGGGTCCTGAACGGCGACGCCAAGATCGAGAACCGTGGCGGCTCCCAGGTCGTCAAGCTCGGCGCCAAGAAGTACGTCGAGCTCGGCCGCGAGAAGACCGACAAGATCTTCACCATCCTCGTCGAGTTCGGCGACCAGGTGGACAACACCACCCTGGTCGACCGCAAGGACGACGACACGCCCGAGCTCAAGCCGAAGTACGGTGGCGAGCCCGGCCCGCTGCACAACCGTATAGCCCAGCCGGACCGTGCGAACGACAACTCCACGGCCTGGCAGGCGGACTACAACCAGCAGCACTTCCAGGACCTGTACTTCGGCACCGGCAAGGACGCCGCCGGCAAGCCGAAGCAGTCCCTGAAGACCTTCTACGAGCGCACCTCGTCCGGCCGTTACTCGGTCGACGGCGCGGTCTCCGACTGGGTCAAGGTCCCGTACAACGAGGCCCGTTACGGCTCGAACTACTGCGGCCAGACCAACTGCGCCAACGTCTGGGACACCGTCCGCGACGGTCTCAACGCCTGGGTCGCCGACCAGAAGGCCAAGGGCCAGACCGACGCCCAGATCAAGGCCCAGCTGGCCACGTACGACCAGTGGGACCGTTACGACTTCGACGGCGACGGCAACTTCAACGAGCCCGACGGCTACATCGACCACTTCCAGCTCGTGCACGCGGGCGAGGACGAGTCGGCCGGCGGCGGCGCCGAGGGCAAGAACGCCCTGTGGGCCCACCGCTGGTACGCCTACGGCACCAACGCGGGCAAGACCGGCCCCGAGAACAACAAGGCCGGCGGCACCCCGATCGGTGACACCGGCATCTGGGTCGGCGACTACACGATGCAGCCGGAGAACGGCGGCCTCGGCGTCTTCGCGCACGAGTACGGCCACGACCTCGGTCTGCCGGACCACTACGACACCGCGGGCGGCGAGAACTCCACCGGGTTCTGGACCCTGATGTCGTCCGGCTCCTGGCTCGGCCAGGGCAAGGACTCCATCGGCGACCTGCCCGGCGACATGACCGCCTGGGACAAGCTCCAGCTCGGCTGGCTGAACTACGCCAAGGTCAACGACTGGCAGCGCTCCACCAAGACCACCCACAAGCTGGGCGTCTCGGAGTACAACACCAAGAACCCGCAGGCGCTCGTCGTCGAGCTGCCGAAGAAGCAGGTCACCACCGATGTCGTCGCGCCCGCCGAGGGCGCCTCGCAGTGGTGGAGCAACATGGGTGACGACCTCAAGAACACCCTGACCCGCTCCGTCGACCTCACGGGCAAGACGTCCGCCTCCCTGGAGCTCCAGGGCTGGTACGACATCGAGCTGGACTACGACTACCTCTACGCCGAGGTGTCGACGGACGGCGGCGCCAACTGGACGGCCCTGGACGGCACCGCCGACGGCGTGGCCATCCCGAAGGACGCCTCCGGCGCCCCGGCGCTGACCGGCGTCTCCGACGCGCACAAGAAGCTCGTCTACAACCTGGGCGCCTACGCGGGCAAGAAGTTCGACCTCCGCTTCCGCTACCAGACGGACGGCGGCGCGGGCGGCAAGGGCTTCACCGCCGACGCCATCACGCTGACCGCCGACGGTGCCGCCGTCTTCTCGGACAACGCCGAGAACGGTGACAACGGCTGGGTCGGCAAGGGCTTCTCGCGGATCGGCAAGGGCTTCACGAAGGAGTACGAGCAGTACTACATCGCGGAGAACCGCCAGTACGTCTCGTACGACTCGACCCTCAAGGTCGGCCCGTACAACTTCGGGTTCACGGGTGACAAGGCCGGCTGGGTCGAGCACTACCCGTACCAGAACGGTCTGCTCATCTGGAAGTGGGACCTGTCCCAGAAGGACAACAACACCTCCCAGCACCCGGGCGCCGGTCTGGTCCTCCCGATCGACGCGCACCCGAGCCCGCTGAAGTGGTCCAACGGTGAGCTGATGCGCAACCGCGTCCAGGCGTACGACTCGCCGTTCAGCATCTCCCGCACGGACGGCTTCCAGCTGCACAACAAGGGCGTCGGCACCTGGGTCCCGTCCCAGGCCGGCAACCCGACCTTCGACGACCACAAGGGCGTCTACTGGTTCAAGGAGACCGAGCGTGCCGGTGTCCAGGTAACTGACACCAACACCAAGATCCAGGTCGTCAAGGAGCCGAAGGATGGCCAGACGATCACGGTTCAGGTCGGTCCCTCGACCAAGTAATTGGTAAAATCGCAGGTCAAAGCATGATCGGCCGTCGCCCTCTAGCGGGCGGCGGCCGTTCGTGTTTAGGTGCGTCTGACGCGTTTCTTATTGACATCTCATCCACGGGGGAGTGGTTCCGCATGCCCAATGGAGGGTTCTGCAAACTGCCGGGAGGCAGTGTGGTCGTCGCCATAGGGCTGCCCAGCCCGGCCGGCGACGGCGCCACCGTCCGCTTCCTGGTCCACGCCGCCAACCGTGCCCGCGCCCTGACCAGGCTGCGGAACCTGGGGCTGCGGGCGGTCTACCTCCGGGGCAACTCCGAGCCGCCCACCCCGGACGAGGTCACCGCGGTCCTGCACCACCCGGACGGTCTGCTGTGGAGATCCGCACCGGGCGCCGCCCAGGAGCTCTGGCACCCCGTACGGTCCCTCCCGAGGGAGCCCGCCGCCTGATCCCGGGGCTCGGGGCGCTACGCGACGACCGGCTTGCCCGTCAGTCGCACGCCCGCCGTCCGGAGCTCCTCCAGGGCCCGGTTCGTGGTCTCCTCGGCCACGCCGGCCGTCAGGTCGAGCAGGACGTGGGTCCGGAAGCCCTCGCGGGCCGCGTCCAGGGCCGTGGCACGGACGCAGTGGTCGGTGGCGATGCCGACCACGTCGACCTCGGTGACGTCCCGGGAGCGCAGCCACTCCGCGAGCGTCTCCCCGTTCTCGTCGAGCCCCTCGAAGCCGCTGTACGCCGCCGAGTACGCGCCCTTGTCGAAGACGGCGTCGATCGCGCCGCTCGCGACGGCGGGCGCGAAGTTCGGGTGGAAGCCGACGCCCTCCGTGCCGGCCACGCAGTGCACCGGCCAGGAGGACACGTAGTCCGGCTCCTCGCCGGCCGGGGCGAAGTGCTCGCCCGGGTCGACGTGGTGGTCGCGGGTGGCGACGACGTGCCGGTAGGAGGTGCCCGCCGTCTGGCCCACCAGGTCGGTGATGGCGGCGGCGACGTCCGCGCCGCCGGTCACCGCGAGGCTGCCGCCCTCGCAGAAGTCGTTCTGAACGTCCACAACGATCAATGCGCGGTGCATGGCGGGTGTCCTTAGCGGGTCGGAGGGAGTTCTTCGAGCCTAGAGACTTCCCCCTCCCGGCGGGAGGGGGCGTCACCGAGGACTCCTGTGCGCGCGGGGTCAGGCGTACTCGGTCGGCAGGACCGGCTCGCCGCGCGACAGCTGCATCGCCGACATCGGCAGCCCCGTGCGGGCCGCGATGTGCCGCGACCTGGCGGCCTCCAGGGGCTCGCGGGCCACCACGTCGCCGCCCTTGACCAGCTCGACGAGCAGCTGGTGGTCGGCGAGCTCCGGCGGGACCGGGCCGGTGCCCACGACCTCCGCCTCGGCGACCCCGGCCGCGTCGGGCCGGCGCGCCGCCCACTTGCGGCCGCCGACGGAGGCCTTGCCGCCCAGCGACTTCTTGGCCACCGGCACCAGGGGCGCCTTCGGGTCGGCCGAGGCGGCCCGGGCGACCAGCTTGTAGACCATGGAGCAGGTCGGGTGGCCGCTGCCGGTGACCAGCTGCGTGCCCACCCCGTACGCGTCGACCGGGGCCGCCGCGAGCGAGGCGATGGCGTACTCGTCGAGGTCCGAGGTGACCACGATCTTCGTGTCCCGCGCGCCCAGCTCGTCGAGCTGAGCCCGCACCCGGTGCGCGACGAGCAGCAGGTCGCCGGAGTCGATCCGTACGGCCCCCAGCTCGGGCCCGGCGACCTCGACGGCGGTGCGGACGGCCTCGGCCACGTCGTACGTGTCGACGAGCAGGGTCGTGCCGCGTCCCAGGGTCTCCACCTGGGCCCGGAAGGCGTCCCGCTCGCTGTCGTGGAGCAGGGTGAAGGCGTGGGCGGAGGTGCCGACGGTCGGGATGCCGTAGCGGAAGCCGGCCGCGAGGTCGGAGGTCGAGTCGAAGCCGCCGACGTAGGCGGCGCGGGAGGCGGCGACGGCCGCCAGCTCGTGGGTGCGGCGGGCGCCCATCTCGATCAGGCGCCGCCCGCCGGCGGCGGCCGACATGCGGGAGGCGGCGGCCGCGATGGCCGAGTCGTGGTTGAGGATCGAGAGGATCACGGTCTCCAGGAGCACGCACTCCGCGAAGGAGCCCTCGACGCGCAGCACGGGGGAGCCGGGGAAGTACACCTCGCCCTCGGGGTAGCCCCAGATGTCGCCGGAGAAGCGGTAGCGGGCGAGCCATTCCAGGGTCGGCTCGTCGACGATGCTCCGCTCCCGGAGGAAGCCGAGGACGGCGGGGTCGAACCGGAAGTTCTCGACGGCGTCCAGGACCCGGCCGACGCCCGCGAGGACGCCGTAGCGCCGTCCCTCGGGCAGCCGCCGGGTGAAGACCTCGAAGACGGAGCGCCGGTCGGCGGTGCCGGCCCGCAGGGCCGCCTGGAGCATGGTCAGCTCGTACTGATCGGTGAAGAGCGCGGTCGACGGCACGTCCACCGGCAGCCCAAGGTCCGCAGCGTTCATGTCAGCGATGCTAGCGCAGAAATCGTCAGAGTGACGAATAGTGGGTCCATGCGCGTGCCCCGTTTGCGCGACCGCCCCCCAGGGGTGACAACATGGGGTGAGTGAGCGTCGCGCCTATTGAGATCGAACGTACGGAATCGGCCGAGGAGGTCTCCGCGGTCGTCGAACCCGACGTGCCCTGGGTGACCCTCGTGCACAACGATCCGGTCAACCTGATGAGCTATGTGGAGTACGTCTTCCAGTCGTACTTCGGATACTCCAAGGACAAGGCGCACAAGCTGATGCTCGACGTGCACAACAAGGGCCGCGCGGTGGTCTCCAGCGGCACCCGCGAGGAGATGGAACGGGACGTGCAGGCGATGCACGGCTACGGCCTGTGGGCGACCCTCTCCCAGGACCGCCTCTGATGGCCGGGCAGTTCGAGGCCCTCCCGGGCGGCGGCGCGGCCGTCGCGCTCGACGACGTCGAGATCTCCATCCTCCGCTCCCTCGCCGTCCAGCTCATGGAGCTGATCGGCCCGGGCGACGAGCCCGCCGCGGACGAGGACCCGCTGGCCGCGCTCTTCGCCGAGGGACCGAGCGAGCCGCCGTCCGACCCCGCCCTCCGGCGCCTCTTCCCCGACGCGTACGGGGACGACAGCGAGGAGCTGCGGGCGGCCGCGTCCGACTTCCGCCGCTACACCGAGAACGACCTGCGGGCCCGCAAGCGCGAGGACGCCCTCGCGGTCGTGCGCGCCCTGGACTCCCTCTCCGCCGAGGCGGCGGGGGAGGGCGGCGCGGTCCTGAAGCTCACCCCGGACGAGTCCCGGTCCTGGCTCGGCGCGCTCAACGACCTCCGGCTGACCATCGGCACCCGCCTGGAGGTCACGGACGACGAGGACAGCGAGCAGCTGTACCGCCTGCCGGACTCCGATCCGCGCAAGCCGATGGTGATGGCGTACCTCTGGCTGGGGGCGCTCCAGGAGTCCCTCGTCATGACCCTGATGTCGTAGCGACACCCCCGGGAAAGGGGGTGTTCGCTCAGCGGACGCTCAAATCCGGATAACGAATGCGTTATCAGAGCGTCCGCCTGGCCATCTTGCGCACCCTTTGTCCGTATTTTTTTGTGGCGTGCGCCACACCGAACTCCGTCGATCACCCCCCACGTCGTGATAAATCTTCACGACCACTCGGGCACGCCACCCCTGTTCCCGAGGGCGCTTGGGCCGGCTGACCGCCGGTAGCACTCCATCCACATCCGGGGGGATCAGGATCTGATCCGCGGCAGACGCACTCGCAGTCGCGCGGATCAGCATGGAGAAAGGCGCACCACCATGACCTCAGTGCAGGTCGACAAGCAGCACGACGGCAATGAGGCCGCGGACTCCGCCTCGGGCGAGGGTTACCACCGGGCACTCGGCGCCCGCCAGATCCAGATGATCGCGATCGGCGGCGCCATCGGCACCGGGCTCTTCCTCGGCGCGGGCAAGGGCATCTCCATCGCGGGACCCAGCCTGATCCTCGCGTACGCCATCGCGGGCCTCGTCATCTTCTTCATCATGCGGGCGCTCGGCGAGCTCCTCATGTACCGCCCGGTGTCGGGCTCCTTCTCGGAGTACGCCCGCGAGTTCATCGGCCCCTTCGCGGGCTTCGCGACCGGCTGGACGTACTGGCTCTTCTGGGTCGTCACCGGCATCACCGAAGTCACCGCCGCGGCCACCTACATGACGTACTGGTGGGACATCCCGCAGTGGCTCTCCGCCCTCGTCTTCACCGTGATCCTCTACGCCGCCAACCTGATCTCCGTGAAGCTCTTCGGTGAGCTGGAGTTCTGGTTCTCCATGGTCAAGGTCACCGCGATCGTCGGCATGATCCTGATCTGCGCCGGCATCCTCACCCTCGGCTTCTCCGACGCCGGCGACACCGCCTCCGTCACCCACCTGTGGGACCTCGGCGGCTTCTTCGCCGGCGAGGACGGCATCGGCTCGACCCTGATGACCCTCCAGATGGTCATGTTCGCGTTCCTCGCGGTCGAGCTGGTCGGTGTGACGGCGGGCGAGTCGAAGGACCCCAAGACGGTCCTGCCGAAGGCGATCAACACCGTGCCGTGGCGCATCGCCGTCTTCTACGTCGGCGCGCTGATCATGATCCTGTCGGTCGTCCCGTGGACCGAGTTCCAGCCGGGCGTCAGCCCGTTCGTCGCGGCCTTCGAGAAGATGGGCCTCGGCATCGGCGCCGCGATCGTCAACTTCGTCGTCCTCACGGCGGCCCTGTCCTCCTGCAACTCGGGCATGTACTCCACCGGCCGCATGCTGCGCGACCTCGCGCTCAACGGCCAGGGCCCGAAGGTCTTCACCAAGCTGACGAAGAGCGGCACCCCGCTGGTCGGCACCACCGTCTCGGCCGCGCTGATGATGGTCGGCGTCTGGATCAACTACCAGTGGCCCGGCGAGGCGTTCAACTACGTCGTCTCCTTCGCCACCATCTCCGGCATGTGGGCCTGGATCGTCATCCTGATCTGTCAGATCCGCTACCGGCTCAAGGCCGACCGCGGCGAGCTGCCCCAGTCGCCCTTCAAGGCCCCGGGCGGCATCTGGTTCAGCGTCTTCTCGCTCGCCTTCATCGGGATGGTCGTCGTGACCATGGGCATGGACAAGGACAACCGGGTCGCGCTGTACGGCGCTCCGGTCTGGGGCCTGATCCTCGCGGTCTCCTACCTGGTCCTCAAGGCCCGCAACCCCCAGGGCGCGGCCTTCGCGAAGCGCTCCTGACCCTCCTGACCTGCAAGGTCTCAGCATCCGGGCCGTTCCGTACCAAACATCGGTACGGAACGGCCCGTCTGCTTATCCTGTCGGCATGCTGACCATCACCCGGGCCCTGTACGACCAGATCGTGGAGCACTCCCGCGCGGACCACCCCGACGAGGCCTGCGGCGTGGTCGCGGGCCCCGTCGGCAGCGGACGCCCCGAGCGGTTCATCCCGATGCTCAACGCCGCCCGCTCGCCCACCTTCTACGAGTTCGACTCCGGGGACCTGCTCAAGCTCTACCGCGACATGGACGACCGGGACGAGGAGCCCGTCGTCGTCTACCACTCGCACACCGCCACCGAGGCCTACCCGTCCCGCACGGACATCTCGTACGCGAACGAGCCGAACGCCCACTACGTCCTCGTCTCCACCGCCGACACCGACGGCGCCGGCCCCTTCCAGTTCCGCTCCTACTCGATCGTCGACGGCGTCGTGACCGAGGAAGAGGTCAAGGTCGTCGAGGCCTACGAGTAGCGAGGAGTACCGGCACGGCGCGGCGCCGGCGAGCCTACGAGCAGGACGTCGTCCGGAAGCGCGCCACATAGGCGGAGGGCGTCACCCCGACATGCCGGGCGAACGCCCTCCGCAGGCTCTCGTCACTGCTGAGCCCGCTCCGCGCCGCCGCCCCCGTCACGCTCGCCCCGCCCTCGAGCAGCATCCGCGCCGCCTCCACCCGCACCCGCTCCACGTACCCCGCCGGCGTCGCCCCCACCTGCTCGCGGAACAGCCGCGCCAGATGCCGGGCGCTCAGCCCCGCCCGCCGCGCCAGCGCCGGCGCGCTGTGGTCGGCCGCCGGATCCGCCGCGACCGCGTCCAGGAGCGGGCGCACCACCGGGTGCCGGGTCGGGGGAGTGCGCGAAGCCGCCGAGAACTGCGACTGCCCGCCCGGCCGCTGGAGGAACACCACCAGGTCCCGCGCCACCGCCCGGGCCGCCTCCGGCCCCCGGTCCTCCTCCACGAGCGCCAGGCACAGGTCGATCCCGGCCGTCACCCCCGCCGAGGACCACACCTCCCCGTCCCGTACGTGGATCGCGTCCGCGCTCACCTCGACCGCCGGATACCGCCGGGCGAGGGCCTCCGCGTGCTCCCAGTGGGTCGCCGCCCGGCGCCCGTCGAGCAGCCCCGCCGCCGCGAGCGCGAACGCCCCCGTGCACACGGACGCCACCCGGCCCGAGCGCGCCGCGAGCCCCGCCACCTCCGGGGCGACCGCCACGCACCGCTCCACGTCCACCGCCCCGGGGACGACCAGCGTGTCCGCGCCCGGCACCTCCCCGGCCGCGCGGTCCGCGCCGATCCGCAGCCCGCACGAGGTCCGTACGCCCTGCCCGTCCGGCGTGCACACCCGCACCTCGTAGCCGGACCCGGCCGTCGAGAACACCTCCAGCGGTGCGGAGACGTCGAGCAGCCGGACTCCGTCGAAAGCGAACACCCACACGTCGTGCGTCGTCGTCATGTGTCCGATTCTGTGGGATGCCCGTCCCCGAGGACATGGCGGGCCCACGGCCCCGACGGCGAGGCTTGCCCCATGAACCCGATGACGCTCGTCCCCGACAGCAAGCTCGCCACCGCCGCCACCGAACTCGTCCGCGACACGACGAGCGAGCTGATCTACGACCACTCCCGCCGCGTCTACCTCTTCGGCGCCCTCCAGGGCCGCGCCCGCGGCCTCGCCTTCGACCCCGAACTCCTCTACGTCGGCGCCATGTTCCACGACCTCGGCCTCGGCGAGGCGCACCGGACCGGCGGCCGCCGCTTCGAGGTCGACGGAGCCGAGGAGGCCGCCGCCTTCCTCCGCTCCCACGGTGCCGACGAGGACGCCGTCCGCCGCGTCTGGACCGCGATCGCCCTCCACACCACCCCCGGCATCCCCGAGTTCATGGAGCCCGAGGTCGCCCTCGTCACCGCCGGCGTCGAGTACGACGTCCTCGGCATCGGCTACGACGACCCCGCCGCCGTCACCCCCGAGGACCGTGCCGCGATCGTCGCCGCCCACCCCCGCCCCGACTTCAAGCGCCGGATCCTGAGGGCCTTCGCGGAGGGCGTCTCGCCCAGGCCGGACACCACCTTCGGCAATGTCAAAGCCGACGTCCTGCGTCATTTCGTCCCCGGATTCGTCCCCGGGGACTTCGTGACGACGATCCGGGACTCCGCCTGGCCCGAGTGAAGGGCGCCCTCCACTTGCGCGGTCCGCCAGTCGGTCAGAAAGTATCCACGATGTGAGATCACATTCCGAAACCCGGACTGGGAATCGATACGATGAGCCCATGGTTTCCCACGACGTGAGCGAAGAGACTCCGAGCACCACCCTGCTCGTGGCACGCCTGCACGTCGACCTGTGCCGCCTGGCCAGCGCGATCTGTACCTCACGCGCTGCGCTCTGAGCGACCGGCCGAGCGCCCTCACCGTACGACCCCCTCCGCGCGGGGCCACAGAAGCGCGCCCATCACGCCACTTCCGACAGGAGCCCACGCCATGGCCATCGAGGTCCGCATCCCGACCATCCTCCGCACCTACACCGACGGCGAGAAGGCCGTCCAGGGCAGCGGTGACACCCTCGCCGAGCTCTTCGCCGACCTGGAGAAGCGCCACACCGGGATCGAGGCGCGCATCGTCGACGGCGGCAAGCTCCGCCGCTTCGTCAACGTCTACCTGAACGACGAGGACGTCCGCTTCCTCGACGGCATCGAGACCAAGCTCGCCGACGGCGACAACGTCACGATCCTGCCGGCCGTCGCCGGCGGCATGGTCTGATCCACATGCGTTACGACTCCTCGCTGGCCGCGGTCGGCAACACGCCGCTGGTCCGCCTCCCCCGGCTCTCGCCCTCGGACGACGTCCGCATCTGGGCGAAGCTGGAGGACCGCAACCCCACCGGCTCGGTCAAGGACCGCCCCGCGCTCCACATGATCGAGCAGGCGGAGAAGGACGGCCGCCTCACCCCCGGCTGCACCATCCTGGAGCCGACCAGCGGCAACACCGGCATCTCCCTCGCCATGGCCGCCAAGCTCAAGGGCTACCGCATCGTCTGCGTCATGCCCGAGAACACCAGCGAGGAGCGCCGCCAGCTGCTTGCCATGTGGGGCGCCGAGATCATCTCGTCCCCCGCGGCCGGCGGGTCGAACACGGCCGTACGGGTCGCCAAGGAGCTCTCCGAGCAGCACCCCGACTGGGTGATGCTCTACCAGTACGGCAACCCGGACAACGCGGGCGCCCACTACGCCACCACCGGCCCCGAGATCCTCGCCGACCTCCCCTCCATCACCCACTTCGTCGCGGGCCTCGGCACGACGGGGACGCTGATGGGCGTCGGCCGCTACCTGCGCGAGCACAAGCCCGACGTCAAGATCGTCGCCGCCGAACCGCGCTACGACGACCTCGTCTACGGCCTGCGCAACCTCGACGAGGGCTTCGTACCCGAGCTGTACGACGCCTCCGTCCTCACCACCCGCTTCTCGGTCGGCTCCGCCGACGCGGTCACCCGCACCCGCGAACTCCTCCAGCAGGAGGGCATCTTCGCGGGCGTCTCCACCGGTGCCGCCCTGCACGCGGCCATCGGCGTCGGCAACAAGGCGCTCAAGGCGGGCGAGTCCGCCGACATCGCCTTCGTCGTCGCGGACGGCGGCTGGAAGTACCTGTCGACGGGCCTCTACACGGCCAAGACGACGGAAGAAGCGATCGCGACGGTCCAGGGCCAGCTCTGGGCGTAGTAGGTGTGGGCAATCGTCCGCCAGGGGCGAGGGGGTCCCCCTGCTCGAGCGAAGCCGAGAGCTTGGGGGAGGGTGGGCACACCGGACGGCGCCTTCTGCCGGGCCTAGACTTCCGTCGCCCGAACCCGAACCCGAACCCGAACCCGAACCCGCACCCGCGGGCCCCGCGAACAGCTAGCGCGCGAGATGGCGGACCTGGTCCCACACGACCGGGTCCGCCTCTCCCGCTCTCCGGCGGAAGTCCGTCACCGGGACCTCCCGCAACTCGTCCGTCTCCAGGAAGCTCGGCCGCCCCTGCGCGTCGCCCACCGACCCCGGCGGCAGCGCGATCACTCCCGGCCGCTCGTCGTGGTACTTGCTGGTGATCTTGGCGACGAGCGCGCTGTCCCCCCGTACCACGAGCACCAGACAGGGCCGGTCCTTCGACCCGGGCCCGTCCTCGAAGGGCACGTCCGCCCACCAGATCTCGGCCGCCCGTGGCGACCGGCCAGGCCGCGCGGGCGCCCGCCGGGGCCCGGCGGGTCCGCGCGGCGGACGCCCCGGCGGCCGGGTCCGCCCCGACGGCCGCCCCTTCGGACGGCGCGACGACCGCTTCCACCCGTCGGCGAGCGCCACCACCAGCGCGATCACCACGACCGCGACCAGCGCGGGCCACCACGACGTGTCCATACCTCAAGAAGGTACCGGTGCGCGCCGCACCCCGCCGCCGCGCCCCACCATCCATCCGAACCGGTGACAGAGCCCGTGAGTTCGCCCACAACGGGCCACCACGAAGGAGCGGCGGGCCCGGGTGCGCCTTACGCTCGACAGACCGCACAGCCTCCCCTCCCTCAGCGCGCTTCCCGCACCCGTCCACGGAGGTTCACGCTCCATGAAGCTCACCGTCGTCGGCTGCTCCGGGTCGTTCCCGTCCGCGGACTCGGCCTGTTCGAGCTACCTCGTCGAGGCCGACGGCTTCCGGCTGCTCCTCGACATGGGCAACGGCGCCCTGGGCGAGCTGCAGCGCCACATCGGTCTGTACGACCTCGACGCGATCTTCCTCAGCCACCTGCACGCGGATCACTGCATCGACATGTGCGGGTACTTCGTCGCCCGCTACTACCGGCACGACGGCGGGCGCTGCGACGCGATCCCCGTCTACGCGCCGGAGGGTGCCGAGCAGCGGCTGACCACGGCGTACGCCGACACGCCCTCGGCCACCTCGATGAGCGAGGTCTTCGACTTCCACACGCTGAAGTCCGGCGGCAGTTTCGAGATCGGCCCGTTCTCCGTCCGTACGGAGAAGGTGTGCCATCCGGTCGAGGCGTACGGCATCCGGGTCGAACACGGCGGCCGTTCGCTCACGTACTCCGGGGACACCGGGGTCTGCGACGCGCTGCACGACCTCGCCGACGGCGCCGACCTCTTCCTCTGCGAGGCCTCCTTCACCCACGGCAAGGAGGACGTCCCGGACCTCCACCTCAACGGCCGGGAGGCCGGCGCCCACGCGACCCGGGCGGGGGTGGGCCGCCTGGTGCTCACCCACATCCCGCCGTGGACGGACGGCGAGCGGAACCTGGCGGACGCGCGCGAGGTCTACAAGGGCCCGTCGGAGCTGGCGAGACCGGGCGCGGTCTACGAGATCTGAGGACTCCGAGACACGGGAAGGGCCCCGGAACCGTACGTACGGTTCCGGGGCCCTTCCGCCGTGCGGGGGAGGCTCACGCCTTGGTGAGGTCCTCGATCTCCTCCTCGGGCTCGCGGCCCGGGGTCGCGAGGTTGAACTTGACGATCGCGAAGCGGAAGACCACGTAGTAGATCGCCGCGAAGACGAGGCCGATCGGGATGATCAGCCACGGCTTGGAGGCGTACGTCCAGTTCAGGAAGTAGTCCAGCGCGCCGGCGGAGAAGGTGAAGCCGTGGTGCACGCCCAGGGCCGAGGTGATGACCATCGAGGCGGCGGTGAGCACGGCGTGGATCACGTACAGCAGGGGCGCCAGGAACATGAAGGCGAACTCGATGGGCTCGGTGATGCCCGTGACGAACGAGGTCAGGGCGAGCGAGAACATCATGCCGCCGACGACCTTGCGGCGCTCGGGACGGGCGGCGTGGGTGATCGCGAGGGCGACGGCCGGCAGGGCGAACATCATGATCGGGAAGAAGCCGGACATGAACTGGCCGGCCGACGGGTCACCGTGGAAGAAGCGCGGCAGGTCGCCGTGCCAGACGGCACCGGTGGAGTCGGTGAAGGTGCCGATCTCCTGCCAGGCGACGGTGTTCACGAACTGGTGCATGCCGATCGGGAGCAGACCGCGGTTGATGGCGCCGAAGATGCCGGAGCCGACGGCCCCGAGTCCGGTCATCCAGTTGCCGAAGTCGGTGATCACGTTGCCGATGGGCTCCCAGAGGAGACCGAAGAGGACGCCCATGAGGGTGCCGACGAAGGCCATGATGATCGGGACGAGCCGGCGGCCGTTGAAGAAGCCGAGCCAGTCGACCAGCTTCTTGCGGTGGTACCGCTGCCAGATGACGGCGGCCAGGAGGCCCATGATGATGCCGCCGAAGACCTTGGGGTCGTTGTACGTCGCGGCGACGTCGACACCCTTGTTGGCGGTCGTGTTGACGACGGCCTCGGAGGTCGGGAACGCGGTCAGCACGTTCTTGTAGACCAGGAAGCCGACCAGCGCGGCGAGCGCGGTGGAGCCGTCGGCCTTCTTCGCGAAGCCGATGGCGATGCCGACGCAGAAGAGCAGCGGCATGTTGGCGAAGACCGCGTCACCCGCCGTGGCGAAGACGGAAGCGACCTTGTCCCAGCCGAGGCCTTCGGCGCCGAAGACGTCGGGCTGGCCGAGACGGAGCAAGATACCCGCGGCCGGCAGCACGGCGATCGGCAGCTGCAGGCTGCGACCGACCTTCTGCAGGCCCTGGAACAGGCCGGATCCGCGCTTCTTCGCGGGAGCGGCGGCCTGGGCGGTGGCCGTACTCATCAACTTCCTCCAGTAAGGCAAGGCGCCGCCAGAGGACATGGAAAGGGGGTGACGGCGGCGTCTCGTGGAACGCGGTGGTCTGGACCGCGTGGTCTACACCAATGGGAGGTGTAGACCAGTTGTAGCACGTGGGACTTAGATAAGGAACCTGTGAATTCTGTGCGCTCAGCCATAGCTGGAAATGCACGACAAAAGGCCCCCGGACGGTCGGGTCCGGGGGCCTTTCACGGGCCTCGCGAGGGGGGCGAAAGCCCCGAAAGCGGTCGGGCTGCGGCGGGTGATCGCCGGGTCATCTGACGTTGTCGCGCTCGATCTCCTCCTCGACCTCCTCCGGCTCGCGGCCCGGGGTGGGGAGGTCGAACCTGACGATCGCGAACCTGAAGATCACGTAGTACACGACCGCGAACCCCAGGCCGATCGGAATGATCAGCCACGGTTTCGTCGCGAGGTTCCAGTTGATCACGTAGTCGATCAGACCGGCCGAGAAGCTGAAGCCGTCCTTCACCCCGAGCGCCCAGGTCACCGCCATCGAGACGCCCGTCAGCACGGCGTGGATCGCGTACAGCAGCGGCGCGATGAAGAGGAACGAGTACTCGATCGGCTCGGTGATGCCGGTGACGAACGAGGTCAGGGCGACCGAGAGCATCATGCCGCCGACCGCCTTGCGGCGGTGCGGCTTCGCGGTGTGGGTGATCGCGAGCGCCGCCGCGGGCAGCGCGAACATCATGATCGGGAAGAAGCCCGTCAGGAACTGGCCGGCGTTCGGGTCGCCCGCGAGGAACATGGGGATGTCGCCGTGGACCACCGTGTTGTCCGGCTTGGTGTACGTGCCGAACTGGAACCAGATGGGCACGTTCAGGAACTGGTGCAGGCCGATGACGAGCAGCGCCCGGTTGGCGACGCCGAAGATGCCCGAGCCCCACGCGCCGAGCCCGACCAGCCAGTCGCTGAAGCTCTCCAGGGCGTCGCCGATGGGCGGCCAGACCCACAGGCAGAGCGCGGCGAAGGCGATCGCGACGAACGTCATGATGATCGGGACCAGGCGGCGGCCGTTGAAGAAGCCCAGCCAGTCGACCAGCTTCTTCCGGTGATAGCGCTGCCAGAACCAGGCGGCGAGCAGACCCATGACGATGCCGCCGAAGACGCCCGGGTTCTGGTACGTGTACCCGGCGAAGGAGTCGTCCGCGCCGAGGCAGCCGCCCCCGATGTCCTTCGTGCCCACCGGGCAGTCCTTCGGGAACTGCTGGAGCACCGTGTAGTAGACGAGGAAGCCGACCACCGCGGCCAGCGCGGTCGAGCCGTCCGCCTTCTTCGCCATGCCGATCGCCACGCCGATGCAGAACAGCAGCGGAAGGCCGAGACTGCCGTTCAGCAGCGCGCCACCGGCGCCCGCCATCACCTTCGCGACGTTGTCCCAGCCGAGACCGTCGGCCCCGAAGACGTCCGGCTGCCCCAGACGGTTGATGATGCCGGCGGCCGGGAGGACGGCGATGGGGAGCTGGAGGCTGCGGCCCATCTTCTGGAGGCCCTGGAAGAGTCCGCCCCAGGAGACGGACTTCTTCGGTTTCGGTTCCGGTTTCGGTGCCGCCGCGGCGCTGTCCGTACTCATCGGCGTCCTCCCTGCCCGGAACAGGCCGGGCCCGCATCTCGTTGCACACTGGTGTAGACCAGTTGCGGTAGGCTCCGGGAGCCCGCTGAGGACAGGCCGCCGGTGATCGTCATCATTCGGCAGAACGACTGTCCTTGCTCGCGAAGTTGGGCCAACCGTGGGTTAACGTGACAAAGCGGACCGCAGGTGCGCCGAGATTCGCGTGCTCGCGAACGGAACGGACAGGGAGAAACGCATGGCCAGCAAGGCTGAGAAGATCGTCGCCGGGCTCGGCGGCATCGACAACATCGAAGAGATCGAAGGCTGCATCACCCGCCTGCGCACCGAGGTCGCGAACCCCGATCTCGTCGACGAGGCCGCCCTGAAGGCCGCCGGCGCCCACGGCGTCGTGAAGATGGGCACCGCCATCCAGGTCGTCATCGGCACCGACGCCGACCCGATCGCCGCGGAGATCGAAGACCTGATGTGAGCCACTGACTCACATCGACGAGGGCCCGTTCCGGCAGGGGAACGGGCCCTCCGTCACGTCCGGCACATCCCGATAGGCTCGTCCCATGTCTCGCATCGACGGCCGTACCCCCGAACAGCTCCGCCCCGTCACCATCGAACGCGGCTGGAGCAAGCACGCCGAGGGCTCCGTCCTCATCTCCTTCGGCGACACCAAGGTCTTCTGCACCGCCTCCGTCACCGAAGGCGTCCCGCGCTGGCGCAAGGGCAGCGGCGAAGGCTGGGTCACCGGGGAGTACTCCATGCTCCCCCGCGCCACCAACACCCGCGGCGACCGCGAATCCGTCCGCGGCAAGATCGGCGGCCGCACCCACGAGATCTCCCGCCTCATCGGCCGCTCCCTGCGCGCCGTCATCGACTACAAGGCCCTCGGCGAGAACACCATCGTCCTCGACTGCGACGTCCTCCAGGCCGACGGCGGCACCCGCACCGCCGCCATCACCGGCGCCTACGTCGCCCTCGCCGACGCCGTCGCCTGGGCCCAGGGCAAGAAGCTGGTGAAGGCCGGCCGCAAGCCCCTCACCGGCACCGTCGCCGCCGTCTCCGTCGGCATCGTCGACGGCGTCCCCCTCCTCGACCTCTGCTACGAGGAGGACGTCCGCGCCGACACCGACATGAACGTCGTCTGCACCGGCGACGGCCGCTTCGTCGAGGTCCAGGGCACCGCCGAGGCCGAGCCCTTCGACCGCAAGGAGCTCAACGCCCTCCTCGACCTCGCCTCCGGCGGCTGCGCCGACCTGGCCGAGATCCAGCGCAAGGCCCTCGAAGGAACCCTCTGACGGTCGGCTGCGTCCTGACGGGCGACGGGCGCACGGAACGTACCCGATACGATCCGTGCGCCCGAAGACTGTCATGTACGTATCTGGGGGAGGACCCGCCTTGAAGCGCCGTCTCGCACTCGCCATGGCCACGGCCGCCGCGCTCACCACCGTCCTGAGCGGCTGCGGAGCCCTCGACACGGCCATGGACTGCGTCAAGACCGCCGACGCGATAGCCACGTCCGTGCAGAACCTCCAGCAGGCCGTCTCCAACGCCTCCAACGACGTCACGCAGATCGAGGAGTCCCTCGACGCGATCTCCACCGAACTCGGCAACCTCAAGAACACGACGGACAACGCCGACCTCTCCAAGGCCGTCGACGACCTCACCAAGGGCGTCGACTCCGTCCGCACGGCGGTCAAGAACGGCGACGCGACCCCGGACATCACGCCGATCACCGACGCGGCCGGCGAGGTGGCCAAGGTCTGCACCCCGGGATAATCGAGGGCATGACCCGACAGCGACTGATCCTCGCCACCCGCAACGCGGGCAAGATCACCGAACTCCACGCGATCCTCGCCGACGCGGGCCTCGACCTCGAACTCGTCGGCGCGGACGCGTACCCCGACGTGCCCGACGTCAAGGAAACGGGCATCACCTTCGCCGAGAACGCCCTGCTCAAGGCCCACGCCCTGGCGCAGGCCACGGGCCTCCCGGCCGTCGCCGACGACTCCGGCCTCTGCGTCGACGTCCTGAACGGCGCCCCCGGCATCTTCTCCGCCCGCTGGGCCGGCGCCCACGGCGACGACAAGGCCAACCTGAACCTGCTCCTGGCCCAGCTCTCGGACATCGCGGACGAACACCGCGGCGCCCACTTCGCCTGCGCGGCGGCCCTGGCACTGCCCGACGGCACGGAACGCGTGGTCGAGGGCCGCATGGAGGGCGTGTTGCGCCACGCTCCGGTAGGCACGAACGGCTTCGGCTACGACCCGATCCTCCAGCCGCAGGGCCACGAGGTGACCTGCGCGCAGCTGTCGCCGGAGGAGAAGAACGCGATCAGCCACCGCGGCAAGGCGTTCAGGGCACTGGTGCCGGTGGTGCGGGAGCTGGTGGGCTGAGGGGCGTATGCGAATGGCCTGCGAATCAATCATTCGATTCGCAGGCCATTTCTGTGCGGCGGAAGGGATTCGAACCCTCAAGCCCGGTCAGGGGCCACAGATCCTAAGTCTGCTGTGTCAGCCATTGCACCACCGCCGCTCGACTGTCTGCCATGGTAGCGGGCGCCACCACGACACCAGGTACTGGTGACGGCATGGCAGTTGGGGCACAGCAGCCGGAGATTCTCGCGGCGGTCGTCGCGCCAGTCCCCGTGCGACGTGTCCACCCCCAGCTTCCGCATGCGGTCGTGCAGATAGCGCCGCGACCCCCTCCTCGGGTCCACCCCCAGCCGCTCCAGCGCCTCCGTCGGCGTCCGCGCTCCCCGCACCGCCGCTTCCAGCCGTTCCTTCGTGTACGCGCTCGTCCCCATCGAGCCCCCTCCCCAGTACGGATCTCGTACGGAGTAACGATCCGGATATCGGACGGTCACGCCATATCGCGTACGTATCGCGCATGAAAAGCGGAACGGCCCGCACCGGACGCACTCCGATGCGGGCCGCTCCGGCGGCGAAGGGGTCAGAACCTCGGTTCCGGGGTCTGGGCCAGGATCAGTTCGGCCGCCTCCTCCGGGGTCTCCACCGACGGCGGCGATCCGTCCAGGGGCCGCTGGGCCGTCTCCTTCATGCAGGCCACCGCCACCACGCCGACGAGCGCCGCGCCCATCGCGTAGTACGCCGGCATGAGGTTGCTGCCGGTCGCGCCGATCAGGGCCGTGATGACGAGCGGGGTCGTGCCGCCGAAGAGCGAGGTGGACAGGTTGTAGCCGACCGAGAGGGAGCCGTACCGCACCTCCGTCGGGAAGAGGGCGGGCAGCGCCGCCGACATGGTGCCGAGCATGCAGACAAGCGACAGGCCGAGCATCAGCATGCCCGCCGTGATCGCCGGTATGCCGCCCTGGCCGATCAGGAGGAACGCGGGCAGCGACAGGAAGAGGAAGCCCAGCATGCCCGCCATGAGTACCGGTTTCCGCCCGAAACGGTCGTTCAGACGGCCGACCTGAGTGATGATCAGCATGAGCAGGACCATCACGAGCAGGAGGATCAGCAGGCCGTGGGTCTCGCTGTAGCCGAGCTCGTCGGAGAGGTACGTCGGCATGTACGACAGCAGCATGTAGTCGGCGATGTTGTACGCGCCGACCAGGGCGACGCACAGGATCAGCGCGGGCCACTGCTGCCGGAAGATCTTCGCCAGGTCGCCCTTGGGGGAGGTCTCCACCGGGTCCGCCGCCTCCGAGGCGCGCGCCGACTCGCTCTCCAGCTTCTGGAAGGCGGGCGTCTCGTCCAGCCGGAGCCGCAGGTAGAGGCCGACCAGACCCAGGGGTCCCGCGACGAGGAACGGCACGCGCCAGCCCCACGCCTCCATCGTGTCGGTGCCGAGCCACGTGGTGAGCGCCGTGACGAGGCTCGCCGCGCCGACGTAACCCGCCAGGGTGCCGAATTCGAGGAAGCTGCCGAAGTAGCCGCGGCGGCGGTCGGGTGCGTACTCGGCGATGAAGGTGGAGGCGCCGCCGTACTCGCCGCCGGTCGAGAACCCCTGGAGCATGCGGAAGAACACCAGGAGGGCGGGCGCCCAGAACCCGATCGAGGCGTACGAGGGGATGACGCCGATCGCGAAGGTGCCGACCGCCATGAGGATCATGGTCAGCGCGAGGACCTTCTTCCGGCCCAGCCGGTCACCCATCGGGCCGAACACCATGCCGCCGAGGGGGCGGATCAGGAAGGCGACCGCGAACGTCGCGAACGACGACAGCAGCTGGACCGTGTGGTTGCCGGACGGGAAGAAGACGTGTCCGAGGGTGACGGCGAGGTAGGCGTAGATGCCGAAGTCGAACCACTCCATGGCGTTGCCCAGAGAGGCCGCCCTCACCGCCCGCTTGACCGCCGCCTCGTCGGTGACCGTGATGTCGGTCCGCCGCAGTCTGGGCTGCCGGCGCCGGGTGACGGCCTTGAACAGGCGCGGGTGGCGTCTCAGGGCCTCGGGATCTGCCGCGGGGTCGCGGTCTGTGGCCGGCATGACCGTACGTCCTCTCTGGGGGAACAGAATCCAGAGGCACTTCTGTACGGTCATGCCGTTCACAAACGGAACCGGCCCCGGAATGGGACGTCCGTCACGTCGGCCGGGGCTCAGCCCTCGATGGCCAGGTCCCGGATGATCTTGGCGACGTGGCCGGTGGCCTTGACGTTGTAGAAGGCGTGTTCCACCTTGCCGTTCTCGTCGACCACGACCGTGGAGCGGATCACGCCCGTCACCACCTTGCCGTACAGCTTCTTCTCGCCGAAGGCGCCGTACGCCTCCAGGGTCGTCTTCTCCGGGTCGCCGACCAGGGTGACCTTGAGGTTCTCCTTCTCGCGGAACTTCGCGAGCTTCTCCGGCTTGTCGGGGGACACGCCGATGACGTCGTAGCCCGCGGCCGCCAGCACGTCCAGGTTGTCCGTGAAGTCGCAGGCCTGCTTGGTGCAGCCGGGGGTGAGGGCCGCCGGGTAGAAGTAGACGATGACCTTGCGGCCCTTGTGGTCCGCGAGGGAGACCTCGTTGCCGTCCGCGTCGGGAAGGGTGAAGGCGGGGGCGGTGTCGCCGGGCTGCAGTCGCTCGCTCATGGCTCTCCTCGGGAATGTTCGCTTACGCGTCCAGAGCCTAATGGGGGTCTGAGGCGACCCTTCGGCGGCAGAGCTGACAGACTGGCCGTCAACGACCGGATCACGACTACGGAGGCAGCGCGGTGTCGGAGGCCAGGACCCCTGCGCAGATCGAGGCGGACATCGTCCGCCGGCGCGAGCAGCTTGCCATCACGCTCGACGAGATCGGCATTCGGATGCACCCGAAGACGATCATCGGGGACGCCAAGGCGAAGGTCGCCTCGACCGTCGACCAGACGGCCGGACGCGCCTTCGTCGCCGTCAACCGGGTCGTCTCGGACGTGAAGGCCCGCTTCACGACCGAGGACGGCGCTCCCCGTCTGGAGCGGGTCGTCCCGGCGGCCGTCGTGGCCCTCGCGGTCGTCGGGCTGATCGTCTCCTCCTCGCGGCGGCACAAGGCGTGAGCCTCCCCGGGTACGGGCGACACGCCCGGGCAGGTAGGTTCGACGCGTGAGCGAGAACACGCACGACAAGCTGCCCATCCGGATGCTCCACGACCGGGTCCTCGTCCGCACCGACTCCCCGGAGGGGGAGCGGCGTTCCGGCGGCGGCATCCTGATTCCGGCGACGGCCGCCGTGGGCCGTCGCCTCGCCTGGGCCGAGGTGGTCGCGGTCGGCCAGAACGTCCGCACCGTCGAGATCGGCGACCGGGTGCTGTACGACCCCGAGGACCGTGCCGAGGTCGAGGTGCGGGGCGTCGCGTACGTCCTGATGAGGGAGCGCGACCTGCACGCGGTGGCCGCGGACCGGTTCCAGGGGACGTCGGACTCGACCGGCTTGTATCTGTAGGAACTTGTATCTGTGGGAAGAAGCGCGCGAAGGCCCTGGTGACCGGAGTCACCGGGGCCTTTGCCCGTTCTTTGCTAGCCTGGAGACACCCCGACGAGACGCGCCGTACCGGGTTTCACGACAAGACGACGCACCCCTGTTGATCCGTCTCGCGGAGGTGTCTCGTCATGGCCTGGGTTCTGCTGGTCGTCGCCGGTCTGCTGGAGGTCGGCTGGTCCATCGGGATGAAGTACACCGACGGTTTCACCCGCCTCTGGCCCAGTGTCCTCACCGGCGCGGGGATCGTCGCTTCCATGATGCTGCTGTCGCAGGCGGCCAAGACGCTGCCGATCGGTACGGCGTACGGCGTGTGGGTCGGCATCGGCGCGGCCGGTGCGGCGGTGCTCGGCATGGTGGTGCTCGGTGAGCCGGCGACCGCCGCCCGGATCTTCTTCGTCTGTCTGCTGCTCGTCGCCGTGGTGGGACTCAAGGCGACGAGCGGTCACTGACCGGTGCTGCGGGAGAGGTCGGGACCGGGGCCGGGGGTGCGTGTCGCCGCGCCCGGTCCGGCCTCGCCCGTCTCGTACCAGTCCTCCGATCCGTCCGGTCCGTCAGGCCCGTCCGGTCCGTCGGGCCCGTCGGGTGTCGGCGGCGCCGGTGGCATCGGCTCGGCCCCCGGCATCAGCCGGAGCTCGAAGTCCCGGGGCGGCGTCCCGGCCAGCGCCTCCCGGGTGAACCGGGCCCAGATCTCGGCCGGCACCCCGCCGCCGTTCATGCGCGGCTGGCCCAGGGCGCCGTACAGCGACTTCTGGGCTCCCGACTCCGGGTCCTGCCCCATGAGCGCGACGACCGTCGCGAGCTCCGGGGTGTAGCCGGCGAACCAGGCGGCCTTGTCGTCCTCCGCCGTGCCCGTCTTGCCGGCGGCCGGGCGGCCCGCCGCCTGCGCGGCCGTGCCGGTGCCCGTGTCGACGACGCCGCGCAGGACCGACGTGGTCGTGTCGGCGGCCTCGCGGCTCACCGCCTGCCGGCGGGCGACGGCCGGGAGCTCCACTTCCCGGCCGCCCCTGCTGATGCCCTCGACGAGGGAGTACGTGCCGTTCCGGCCGTGTGCGGCGAGCGTGGCGTAGGCCGAGGCCATGTCGAGGACGCTGGCGGTGGCGGAGCCGAGGGCGATGGACGGGGAGGCGGTGAGGTCGGGGGTGGAGCCGGGCAGGCCGAGGGCGATCGCGGTGCGCCGTACGTGCGCGGGGCCGACGTCCACCGCCATCTGGGCGTACACGGTGTTCACCGACAGGCCGGTGGCGGCGCCGACGTTGATCTCGCCGTAGCTGGCGTCGTCCTCGTTGGCGGGGTCGTACGGGTCGCCGTTCCAGCCCTCCACCGGGCGCCGGTTGGTGCCGTCGTAGACGGTGTACGGGGTGATGGGCCGGCCCTGCTGGGTCTGGGCGCCGCTCTGGACGGCGGCCGTGAAGACGAAGGGCTTGAAGGTGGAGCCGACCTGGTAGTCGCGGCGGGTCGCGTTGTTGACGTACTGCTGGGTGTAGTCGATGCCGCCGTACATGGCGAGGACCTTGCCGGTCGCCGGGTCGACGGCCGCGGCCCCGACCCGTACGTACCGGTCGGTGGGGGCGCTCGCCGGGTCGAGCCGAGAGACGACCCCGTCCTCGACGGCCTGGACGAGGGCCTCCTGCTTGGCGGGCTCCAGGGTGGTGGTGATGCGGAAGCCGCCGCCGGCGAGGGTCTTCTCGTCGATGATCCCGTGGTCGGTGAGGTACTCCTCGACGGCCTGGACGAGGTAGCCGCGCTGGCCGGAGAGGGCGGTCGTGGCGCGGGCGGTCTGGGGGACGGGGAAGCGGGCGGCGGCGCGGGCCGCGGGGCTGAGCCATCCCTCGCCGACCATGCCGTCAAGGACGTAGTGCCAGCGGGCGACGGCCTTGGCCCGGTTCTCGGGGTGGGTGGTGACGTCGTAGGCGCTGGGGGCCTTGAGGAGGGAGGCCAGGTAGGCGCCCTCGGCGGTGTCGAGCTGCTGGACGTCCTTGCCGTAGTAGGCGCGGGCGGCGGCCTGGACTCCGTAGGCGTTGCGGCCGAAGTAGCTGGTGTTCAGATAGCCCTGGAGGATCTCCTCCTTGCTCTTCTCGCGGCCGAGCTTGAGGGCGATGAAGAACTCCTTGGCCTTGCGGGTGACGGTCTGTTCCTGGCCGAGGTAGTAGTTCTTGACGTACTGCTGGGTGATGGTGGAGCCGGACTGACGGCCCTTGCCGGTGACGGTGTTCCAGGCGGCGCGGACCATGGCCTTGGGGTCGACGGCGCGCGAGGTCTGGAAGTCGCGCTCCTCGGCGGCGAGGACGGCCCGCCGGACGGGGAGCGGGATCTGGTCGAGGCGGACGCTCTCGCGGTTGACCTCGCCGTCGCGGGCGAGCGGGGTGCCGTCCCGGTAGAGGTAGACGTTGGACTGGGCGACGGCGGCGGCGTTGGCGGGCGGGATCTCCACCAGGAGGTAGCCGGCGGCGAAGCCGCCGACGAGCAGCAGCCCGCCGAGCAGGAGGAGCCCGAAGAGGGTCCGCAGGACACGGCGGGGGCGTCTCGGCGGGGCGGGGTCGGCGAGGGTGGGGTCCCGAGGCTCCCAGCCGCCCGGGTGGGGGTCGTCGTCGCTCGTGCCGCTCGTACCGTTCGCATCGGAGGAAGGGGACATGGCATCACATACTGCACGGAATGCGCCGAAACTCCCTCAACCGACCCGAAGGTGGCGCGAAAACCGCTCGCGGCGCGCCGGGCGAAGCCACTAGGGTCGTGCGCTTCGCCGTCCTCGTCACGGCATCTCCTCATGCGCGCCGGAAAGGGACACGGATGCTGCGGCTGTACGCGATGGTGGCCGCGGGCGGGTTCCGGCGCTTCGCCGCCTACCGCGTGGCCACGGCCGCCGGAGTCTTCACCAACACCGTCTTCGGCTTCGTCCTCTCCTCCACCTACATCGCCCTCTGGGACGAACGGCCGCGGCTCGGCGGCTACTCCATGGACGACGCCCTCGCCTACGTCTGGATCGGCCAGGCGCTGATCACCGTCTGCGGACTGATGGGCGGCGGCTTCGAGGACGAGCTGATCGAGCGGATCAGGACCGGCGACATCGCCGTCGACCTCTACCGCCCCGCCGACCTCCAGGCCTGGTGGTTCTCGGCCAACGCCGGCCGCTCCGCCTACCAGCTCCTCGGCCGCGGCGTCGCCCCGATGGCCGTCGGCGCGCTCGTCTTCGACTTCACCCTGCCGTCGGGGCCGGGCGCGTGGCTCGCCTTCCTGCTCGCGGTGGCGCTGGGCTCGGTGGTCGGCTTCGCGCTCTGGTACCTGGTGGCGATGAGCGCCTTCTGGCTGCTCGACGGCCAGGGCGTGGTGCAGGCGGCCTGGCTGGCGGGCCTGTTCTTCTCGGGGATGCTGCTCCCGCTGAACGTCTTCCCGGGCGCCCTGGGCGAGCTCGCACGGCTGCTGCCGTGGGCGTCGCTGCTCCAGGTGCCGGCCGATGTGTACCTGGGGAGGTACGAGGGCTGGGAGCTGGCGGGGGCGTACGGCTTCCAGGGCTGCTGGGCGCTGGTCCTGCTCGGCGCGGGCCGGGCGGCGCAGGTGGCGGCGACGCGGAAGGTGGTGGTGCAGGGTGGTTGAGGCGACGGGTCCGGGGCTCCTGGGCAACTCCTGGCGCACGTACCGGGAGACGGGGGTACGGGCCTCCTGGCGCGCGTACCGGATGGTGGCGGGCATGTGGATCCGCTCCACGATGGCGTACCGCTCCTCCTTCGCCCTGACCCTCGTCACGAGCTTCTGCGTCACCTTCTTCGACTTCGTCGTCATCCTCCTGATGTTCGGTCAGGTGCGGGGCCTGGGCGGCTTCTCGTTCGCGGAGGTCGCCCTCCTGTACGGGACGGCCGGCACGTCCTTCGGGATCGCCGACCTGACGATGGGCTCGCTGCAGAAGATGGGGAAGCGGATCAGGGACGGCTCGCTCGACACCTTCCTGATGCGTCCGGCGCCGCTGCTCGCGCAGGTCGCGGCGGACAAGTTCGCGCTGCGGCGGTTCGGCAGGGTCGCGCAGGGCCTGATGGTCCTGGTCTGGGGACTGTTCCTGCTGGACGTGGAGTGGACGCCGCCGAAGGCGCTGCTGCTGCCGGTGACGGTGGTGTGCGGGGCGGTGATCTTCGGCGCGGTGATGGTGCTGGGGGCGTCGACCCAGTTCTGGATGCAGGACGCCGCCGAGGTCACGAACTCCTTCACGTACGGCGGGAACACCCTCCTCCAGTACCCGCCGACGATCTTCGCCCAGGAGCTGGTGCGGGGCGTCGTGTACGTCGTACCGCTGGCGTTCGTGAGCTGGCTGCCCGCGCTGTACGTGCTGGGCCGACCGGCCCCGGCGGGGGTGCCGGAGTGGGCGGCGTTCGCGTCGCCCCTGGTGGCGGCGGTCTGCTGCGGGGCCGCGGGGCTCGCGTGGCGCGCCGGAATCCGTTCGTACCGATCGACGGGAAGCTGAACGACCATGCCCTTCATCGAGCTCGACTCCCTGGAGAAGACCTTCACGGTCCGCCGGAAGACCGGCCTGCTCCGCCGCGAGAAGAAGGAGGTCAGGGCGGTCGACGGCATCTCCTTCACCGTGGAGCGCGGGGAGATGGTCGGCTACATCGGCCCGAACGGCGCCGGGAAGTCGACCACGATCAAGATGCTCACCGGCATCCTCACCCCCAGCGGCGGCCGGCTGCGGGTCGCGGGCATCGACCCGGCCCGGGAGCGCACCCGGCTCGCCCGGCGGATCGGCGTGGTCTTCGGCCAGCGCACGACGCTGTGGTGGGACCTGCCGCTGAAGGACTCGTACCGGCTGACCCACCGCATGTACCGCATCCCCGACGACCGCTACGAGGAGAACCTCGCCCGCTGCGTGGACCTCCTCGACCTGGGAGACCTCCTCGACGTGCCGGTACGGCAGCTCTCCCTCGGCCAGCGGATGCGCGGCGACATCGCGGCGGCGCTGCTGCACGACCCGGAGGTGCTGTACCTGGACGAGCCGACGATCGGCCTGGACGTGGTGTCGAAGGCGAGGGTGAGGGAGTTCCTCCGCGACCTGAACGCCACCCAGGGCACCACCGTCCTCCTGACCACCCACGACCTCACGGACATCGAACAGCTCTGCTCACGGGTGATGGTCATCGACCACGGGCGCCTGATGTACGACGGCGAACTGGCCGGCCTGCACGCCGTGGGCGAGAGCGAACGGCTCCTGATGGTGGACCTGGAGCGCGAGCTGCCCCCGATCACGGACGTGCCGGGAGCACGGTTCGTACGGGCCGAGGGACCGCGTCAGTGGCTGGCGTTCCCGGCGACGACCTCGGCGGCCCCGCTGGTGGCGGCGGTGGCGGCGAGACATCCCCTCCTCGACCTCTCGGTGCGGGAGCCGGACATCGAGGCGGTGATCGCGAAGATGTACGGGGGAACTCGGGACGAGCGCCGGGAGTCCCTGATGTAGGAGGTCGAACCGATGGTGAGTTTCTCGTACACGGCGGCGGACGAGGAGAAGAGCAGAGGCGTCCGCCGCATGAAGACGCTGGCCACGTCCCTGCTGATCGTCGTGGCCGTGATCTACGCCCTGGCGACCTGGGCGCGGAACGCGGGCTGGGGGGCCTGGGCCGGCTACGTCGCGGCGGCGGCGGAGGCGGGCATGGTCGGCGCGCTCGCGGACTGGTTCGCGGTCACGGCCCTCTTCCGGCGCCCCCTGGGGCTCCCCATCCCCCACACGGCGATCATTCCGACGAAGAAGGACCAGCTGGGCGCGTCGCTGGGCACGTTCGTCGGCGAGAACTTCCTCTCGGCGGACGTCGTACGAGGCAGACTCCACGCCCTGGGCATCGGCGGCCGACTGGGCACCTGGCTGGCGGACCCGGCGCACGCGGACCGGGTGACGGCGGAGTCGGCGACGGCCCTGCGGGGCGCGCTCACGGTGCTCCGGGACGCGGACGTCCAGGCGGTCGTCGGGGAGGCGATCACCCGCCGCGCCGAATCGGCGGAGATCGCCCCGGGCCTGGGCAAGACCCTGGAGCGGATCGTCGCCGACGGGGCGCACCACCGGGCGGTCGACCTGATCTGCACCCGGGCCCACGACTGGCTGGTCACGCACGGGGAATCGGTGATGGACGCGGTCCAGGGCGGCGCCCCGGGCTGGACGCCACGCTTCGTGGACCGCAAGGTCGGCGAGCGGGTCTACCGCGAACTGCTCCGCTTCGTCACCGAGATGCGCGACATGCCGGGCCACCCGGCGCGCGCCGCGATCGACCGCTTCCTCACCGACTTCGCGGCCGACCTCCAGGCGGACACGGACACCCGCGCCCGCGTGGAACGCCTGAAGGCGGACCTCCTGGCCCGCCCGGAGGTCCAGGACATCATCGCCTCGGCCTGGTCGTCGATCCGGTCCCTGATCATCGCGGCGGCCGAGGACGACCGCAGCCAGCTCCGCCTCCGCGCCCGCGCCTCCCTGATCTCCCTGGGCACCCGCCTGGCGACGGACTCCCGCCTCCAGGCGAAGGTCGAGGGCTGGGCGGAGGACGCGGCGGCGTACGTCGTCACGACGTACCGCCACGAGATCACGTCCCTGATCACCGACACGATCGCCGGCTGGGACGCCACCCAGACCTCCCGCAAGATCGAGGCCAACATCGGCCGCGACCTCCAGTTCATCCGCATCAACGGCACGGTGGTCGGCGCGCTGGCGGGACTGCTGATCTACGCGGTGAGCCGGGTGGCGGGGGGCTAGTCGGGCCCGCTGATCGAGGGGCTCGGGCCTTCCCGCGGGTGACGGCGTGCGGGGGCTGACCTTCCCGCGGGTGACGGCCTGGGAGGGGGCAGTCCCTCCCGTGCGTGGCGGCCTGGGAGGGTGGTCAGTCCCTCCCGCGGGTCACGGCCCAGGCGGGTGGTCAGTCCCTCCCGCGCGTCACGGCCCAGGAGGCGGCGGCCATGCCCCCGGCGACGGAGAACACGGCGGGCCAGGCCCCGATCTTCTTGGCGAGCGGGTGGGACCCGGCGAAGGCGGCGACGTACGCGGTCGTCAGCCCCACGGAGGCCTTGACCCCACCCACCTGCTGCCACTCCCGCGCGGCCACCCCACCGGCCACGGCAAGCACGACACCCCCGAGGGGCCGCTTCTTGGTCCACCGAGCAACTGCGTAACCGCCCACGAGCCCGGCGGCGGCTATGGCGGGGGAGGGGATGCGGGGCATGGTGGGACCTTCCTGGTCGACGGGTCGTCCTTCGAGCGTAGATCAGAGCGAAACGACGCCGCATGACGCTTCCACCAGCAGCCCACGTCACAATGACCGTCATGAGGATCCTGGAGACGGATCCGGTGACGAGTTCCCGGATGAGCCGGCAGCGCAGCCGGGATACCGGCGTGGAGAAGGCGCTGCGTAGCGCTCTGCATGCCGCCGGGCTCCGCTATCGGATCCACAAGCGTCCGGTGAAGGGGCTGCGGCGAGAAGCGGACATCGTCTTCGGTCCGGCCAAGGTGGCTGTCTTCGTCGACGGCTGCTACTGGCACGGCTGCCCGGAGCATGCGACGTGGCCGAAGAGGAACTCGAAGTTTTGGCGGGAGAAGATCGAGAAGAACCGGGCGCGAGACGCGAACACCGATGCGCGCTTGAGGGAGGCGGGTTGGTTGTCCGTACGGATCTGGGAACACGAGAGCGCGGACCTGGCCGCCCCACGGGTGGCTGCGATCGTCGCGGAGCGGCGAATGCTCCTGCAGAGAGGGGCAAAAGCGCGGTGAAAACGCCTCTGTCTACCGGAATTTGACACCATGTGATGTGTCAAATCCCTGGTGGTAGCCTGTCCGTCGCAAGCGTGTGGCGGGTGGGGGATGCTCGGTGCACGCACAGCTGCGCGGTGATCGGAGCTTCGGGGGGATGGGCGTGACGGACCCACAAGGCGAAGAGTTCGGCCCCTGGCTAGTACGCCAGCTCGCACGAGCCGATATGAAACAGGCGGACCTCGCACAACGTCTCGGACTTACCCGAGCCGCAGTCTCTGCGTGGATCACCGGTCGTGCCGAACCTCGTGAGGAGACCAAGCGAGCCATCGCCGCGGTATTCGAGATCGATCCCGCTTCGGTCCACAACCGGACCGGCGACATCGCTTCGGTACGTCCGCGCCAGTGGCACCATCGGCCTGCTCATACCGACGGGGGCCGAGAGTACGGCAACGCCGCGGCTTTCGCCTTCGATGCCGATCTCTCCGTCCTCGCCCGTGAGGCGACTCAGAACTCACTCGACGAACGTCACGACCTCACGACGCCGGTTCGGGTCCGCTACGTGCTCCACGAACTCACCGGCGAACACCTCGATGCCTTTCTCGCGGCGATGCGGTGGGACGACCTTCGCCCCCATTACGAGGCGGCCGCCGTGGGAGGGCAGAAGGTCTCCCGTAGCCTTCGCGCCGCACTCGACGACCTGGACGAGCAGTGTTCCCTGTTGCTTCTTCGTGTCGAGGACTACAACGCGGCCGGCCTTACCGGTCCGGAATACCAGGACGGTCGCTATGCCGCCGTGGTCCGTCGCCAGCTCGACAGCCACAAGCAGGCGGGCGGGCGCGCCGGTGGCTCCTACGGTCTGGGGAAGGCCACCCTCTGGGCCACCAGTCGTCTGGGGCTCGTCCTCGTCAATTCCACCCTCTCCGACGCTTACGAGGGGCGCTTCGAGCGTCGTGTCGTGGGGCGGCTCGACCTGCCCTGGCATGAACTCGGCGGCGAGGCCTATGCCGGTCCCGCTTGGTTCGGCGAGCCTGAACCCGGCCCCGTACACAAGGGCGTGTCCCGATCCTGGTGGGCTGGAGAGGACGAAGTCCGTTCCCTCCATCTCGACCGGCTCAGCCCCGACCCCGGTACGTCGTTCCTCATCGTCGGAGCCCACGATGCGTCGGGGGACGCCGAGACGCTCCAGGAGATGCACGACAAGCTCGTCCGATCACTTGCCGACGGGTTCTGGGCGACCATGATCGGAGGTAAGGCGGCCGGAGCGCTGATGGAGGCCAGTGTCACCACCCTCCGTAACGGCCATGTGTTCATCTCGGAGGAGCGTGTCGATCCGCACGCCCACCATCCCACTCTCGGTCGTGCCCTGCAGACGTACCTCGACGGGGAGACGGTCCCCGAACTGACAGCCGGTGATCAGGTCGCGCTCGCAGAGGTTCCGCTCGTCGTCTCGCCCCTCAAGGGACGTGGTCGTGCCCGCGACAAGGGACGCGAACATCGTGCCGTTCTCCTGTTGACCTCGGCCGGGGACCGGGACGAGCGGCACAGTCGGGTCGTCTGCATGCGCGGCAACCGGATGACCATCACCGAGCAGCGCCCCCGCGAGCTGCCCCTTGGAACAGCCCCCTTCCAAGCTGTCCTGCTGGCCGGTTTCGCGACCGGTCGGGAGGGCGAGGACGTGGAACTCGCGGAAGCCTTCCTGCGGGCCTCCGAGCCACCGGAGCACGACCGTTGGGATCGCACGGAGGAGCTCACCTCTCTCTATGAGCGTGGCGCTCTTACTCGTCTCAAGGAATTCCGGACCGAGATCGACAAGACCGTGCGGGGTCTGGTCGGGCGACGCGAAACCACGCGTTCGGAGGGCCCTGCCGCCCTTCGCGAGCTGCTCAAGCTGGACGGTGGCGCCGGCAGCGCCGCTGGCGGGAAGCGCGTGCAGGGCTTCCCCGTCGTTCGCAGCGTGCAGGCGCGCGTCGATGACAGTGGTGCCTGGAACATGACCGTCGGCCTCAAGCTTCCCGATGCCGAGGATCCCTGGGTTCTCACCCCCGTCGCCAAGTTCGATGTGCGATCCGGCGGTCGTCCGGCCGTTGGCTGGGCGGTGCTCGCCGCCTCCGACGACTGCCGTGTGGAGAACGGCAACATCGTCGTCGATCCCGGTGTGCGGACGGCTGTGTTCACTGGTGTGACCGATCCGACCACTCACCCTGTTCCAGGTGCTTTCGCACGGCTGGTTGTGGACGTTCAGAAGGCTCGTGGAGGAGCGGCATGAAGTCCGTGTATCCCTACCCGACCCTCTTCGGCGACGTCGAACTCGACGTGCTCTCGATCACCGTCGACGGGACGTCTCCGCTGCCGTACTCGCACGTCTCCAAAACCGAACGCACCGTGGCCCTCCACCGGGCCGGTCGCGAGAACTGGGAGTACTGCACCCTGCGGTTGCAGGCGACGCTTCCCGATCCGGAGATCGCCGAAGGAGAGTGGACGGACCTCGTCTGTCTGGCGGCCCTCACGGAGAAGGCGACCAACGCCCGCACGACCGCGCGCCTCAAGCGGTCCGCCGACGGTGGGTGGAGCGGCAGTATCGACCTGTATCGGAGCCGGCACCTGAGCCGGGCGACGCTCGGTCTGACCGTCGTGGCCACTTGCGACGGGGTGGAAGGACGGGCCATCGGTGCTACCGCACAGGACTGGTACGTCGATCTCAAGGGCGCCGTCCCCGTACGGCAACGCGAGATCGAGATCGTCGAGACGAACTTCCGCGAAGGGCCCGAGGAGTGGCTCCGTCCTTACAAGGACTCGCCCTGGATCGTGGAGACCACCGGCGAGGTACCGACCGTCTACCTCAACACCGCATGCGCCGACGGATTCGTCGACATGCTCGGCGGCACCGGGGGGAGCCCGGCCGAGAAATTGTTGCGCGACGTGACCTCCGGCCAGATCGCTCAGGACGCGTGGACTGCCATGTTCCACACGGCCATCAGTGATCTCGACGTCGACGAGGACGGCACCCCGGTCATGCCGACGGGCTGGCGTGAGTCCGTCCTGCGGATGATGCTGCCCGACGTGCTCCCAGGCCGGCAGCTCACCGATGCCCTTTACGACATCGAGGAGCGGCGCATCAAGGGGTTTGGCTGGGCCGAACTTCAGACGACCATCCAGTACGCGGCGGGCAAGAGAAGCCAGATCACGAAGAAGCTGACCAATGCGGTGCGTTCCGTCGACGCCGCGGAAAGGAGCGGCACGCGATGAGTCTTCTTGCCCCCGTCGACCAGCCACAGGTATTCGCTCTGCTGCCCGACGCCGCCGTCACCAAGCACCTCACTCGGGGTATTCAGTCGGGTCTGGAACTTCCGCCGCAGGTGGCGCTCGCCCGTGCCTGTGTTGCGTACGATGCCGAGACCGCCGGGCGCCGGCGGACCGCCCCGGTCCGAGAACTCCTCGACGAAGCCATGCGGCGCTTCACGGATGACCGCTCCGCCGCCGACGGGTGGCTCGCCCCCCGGATCCACGCAACCCTCCGGATGACGCGTGCCGAGGCCGCAGACAGCCGTCTCTGGAATCATCTGGCCATGATCGTCGCACCTGACTACGTCGTCTGGCGTCACAAGGGCGTCGACAGTGCCGACGGACGTGGCATCGCCCCCGCCGCCCGCTTCAGCGGAATTCACTACACCCAGGCGTTCTCCCGGCTTTGGTGGGCCGCGGAACTCTTCCGAGACGGGCACGACTACGCTCCTGTCGTCACCGCCTGTCGCCTCCAGGACATCCTCAACACCACACTGCGTCTGGACGTCATCGACCACCGCCCCACGGCCCAAGCGATGATTCGCGTCATCGGAGATTTTCTCGACGCAGGGGTCACCCGCCCCGCCGATCACGTCAACGCCTTCTCCGCAGCCGTGAACGCGGCCGGCAGCACCCTGATGTACGACGTGCTGGCGGAGGACGTGGACCCCGACACGGACGAGCTGTTTGAGTGGATCGAGGCGGGTGTCGGGGAGGCGGTGGACTGGGATTGGCTTCCGGAGGGGCCGCACGACGGGCGGGTCAGAGCCGCTGCCGTCGATGCGTTGCTCCCTCTGTTCGAGAAACTGCGTGTCGAGGCCCCGCTCAGGCAGAGGAAGCGTGCCGAGGGCGTTGAGGACGCCGATGCGACCGTTCCCGGTCCTCGGGCATCCGGAGTGGTCCTGTCGAAGCCTTCGGACTTCGGCTGACCGTTCGATCAGCCCTCGGTCTCGGTCGCGTACTCCTTGGCGGTTCCGAGGGCGGCCATCAGGACCGCCTTGCCCAGTAGGGGCGGGATTGCGTTGCCGATTTGCTGGGCGATCGCCCTGCCCGACCAGGGGTAGCTGTCGGGGAACGTCTGGAGGATGCCCGCCTCGTGCACAGAGAAGCGCGGAAGCTCCTTGCCGTCGGTCGCGACGACCCGGTTACGGGAGACCTTGCCCGTGACCGTGAACGCGGGTTCGCCGGAGGACCGACGGCCGCGCGTCTTGGGGTCGCCTCCGGTGCCGTAGTTCGAGATCACCTCGAAGTCGGTCGGCCGATCGAGGACTTCGGCCATCGACACCCAGGGCCTCAGGTCCGGATCGCCCTGGTTCTGAGGTACGCCCTTGCGATACAGGCGGTGGGTGGGGGTGGGAAGCTCGACGATGCGGTTGAGGCGGGCCACGAGGATGGCGCGACGCCGGGTCTGAGGGACGCCGAACTGCTCCGTGTGCAGCACCTTCGGCTTGGCCACCCAGTATCCGTTCTCGGACAGGACTTTCGCGTATTCTTCCCAGACGGGGAGGACTGCGGGCACCTGCTCCAGCACGATCGCTTCGTAGGGGCGTCCGTCGCGGAGCGCTTCCAAGGCCCATCGCAGAGGCTCGAGGACCAGACCGGTTCGTTCGTCGTCGAGCAGCGCGAGCTTGGACCGGATGTCCTCGCCGCGCGCCATCCTCCTGACGAAGTCGATCACCTCGTCCAGCGCACGGCGCCCTGCTCCGGTGCCGGCCACGGTGAACGTCTGACACGGAGGTCCGCCGGCCAGCACGGTCGCGTTCGGGAACTTGTGCGGGCCGAAATCTCGCACGTCGCCCTGCAGGGTGAGGAGCTTGGCCTCGGCTCGGGTGTCGCACGCGTCCTGATCGAACTCGATCCCCGTCACCTCGTAACCGAGGTCGCGCGCCGCAACGTCGAGCCCGCCCGGTCCGGCGAACAAGTCGACAATCTCGGGGCGTGGCACGTGATCTCCAGGGGTGGTGTGTTCGTCAAGGGGACCGGGGACCCCGCAGCGCTACAGGTTACCCGGAGCGGCCGACCGAGCGGCCGGCCTGTCGGGCGTCGCCCCCGATCGGCCGGAGGTGACGGATTCCGGTCATCGCGGTCAGGACTTCAGAGCCGTTCTGATCGCCTCGCCGAGCGCCCGCCCGACCGGGGGCGGTGTGGCGTGGCCCACCTGACGGTACTGGGCGGTCTTCCGGCCCGCGAAGTCCCATTCAGGTGGAAAGCCCTGGAGCGCGGCGGTCTGGCGCACGGTGAGGGGCATCATGCCGGGGCGACCGAGTGACGGATCCCAGGTGAATGCCGGGCCGGGGACGTCGTCGGCCACCGTGCCTCCGTCCACGCCCATGCGCGCCCAGGCCCGCTTGGTGCCTGTCGGCCCCAGGTCCGCGCCGCCTCGGTTCCAGGAACCTCCGACCAGGGTCGGGGCCGGGCGGTCGGCCTGAGCCGCCCACTCGGCGGCCTGGGGCCAGCCACGGGCGGCCATCGACGCGCCGAGCACCTCCCCGACCGTTCGGTGGCGTGCGACCGAGGCCATGGGAGGCGTGAAGGAGTCCAGGCGTCCGTCCCTGAAGGCCACGACGACCCCCTCCTTCCGATCTTGAGCCACTCCGAAGTCGGCGGCGTTGAGCACGAACCAATGAATGTCGTAACCGAGGTGGACGAGTTCCTCGGTGATGTACTCCCGGACCGGGCCGTAAGCCGCCTTGGTGACGAGATCGGGGACGTTCTCGATCAACAGCGCCCGGGGTCGGACCCCGTGCATGAGCATGATCGTGGCCTTGAGCACCTCGAGCTCGTCGTCCCTTTCGGGGCGGCGGACGGAGGCCGTGGCCTTGACACGAGGGAGCCCGGCCGCGAGCAGGTCCACGTCGTAGGTCTGCTGGTGGTCGACGGGGTCGAAATCGAGCAGGTCGATGTCCAGCACGTTCCAGTCGGGTCTGTTCGCGCGGAGGGTGTCACAGGTGACGGTCCTGTTGTCGAGGAGGAGCACGGGGTCGAAACCCGCCTCCTCCAAGCCGAGGGCGAGGCCCCCCGCGCCCGCGCAGACGCCGACGCTCCGCATGCGGGACGTCTTGGTGGTCATCACGATCTCCGTCATCCTCATCGGGTGGATTCCGAGTCTCCTCGCGTAGCCGGGCTCCCCTGGTGGACTGGGGCCCATGCCCGTTCCACCAGGGCAACCCCGGGACGTCAGCCGGTTGCCGCTCCGGAGTTCGTGTCGATGATGGCGACCCCCTCCTGAGCGGAGTCGACGGTCGTGAAACGCAGCACGCGACCGTCGTCACTGCGGGCCGAGGCCGGGGCGACGAAGCTGAAGGCCATCACGACCCGACTCGGATCGAGGGGAGCGTTCTCCACGAGCGTGGCTCGATGTTCGGGCTCGACGATCGGATAGAGGACGATCGCACCGCGTCGCGGGGCGACCAGGCTTTCGACGGTCGCATCACCGGAATCGGCGAGCGCGCCAGAGATGCGCAGGGCCGCCGCACGGTGCTTGACGTCGCTGATCGCGCCGAAGAGCGGGGCGCGGCGACGGTCGCGGCCGAAGTAGGAATACGTACGACCGTCGGCGCCGAGGCGGATCCGCTTGCCGGCTTGGGCATGCTGCGGCGCGAGCACGATCCAGTCGTCCACCTGGACGGAATCACCCGTGGTGATCTCCCGCAGGTAGTCCAGGTGGGGGGCGAACTGGGAAGGCGCTCCCCAGCGCACGTGCGACACCAGATCGAGGAGCTCCACAGCGCCCATTCGCCCCGTGAGCGCGGAGAAACGGTGCGTGACGCCCTTTTCGGGGAAGTGGTAGGAGAGCTGTGTCGGCTCTGCCGACAAGGTCTCCAGGACAGGCGTCCACAGGTTGGTGTTGTACCGCAGGTCGACGACCTTCGTCGGGTAGGCGGTGGGCTCCTGCCATTCGCCGGGGGAGCGGACGGTGATCAGGCGCGAGTTGTACATCTTCTTCGGGCTTGTCGGCTTGAGCCACGGGATGTGCTGCCATACGAGCGGCGGGACCCGATCCGGGGTGACCTGCGGGCGGCCGTCGACCGTCACCGAATACTGGGCCAGCTCGGTGCGGAACGCCTCCTCGTCCCGGCAGATGGCCTCGAACCCCTCGTAAAGGTCGATCTCCTTCTTCCCCATGGATTCCTGGCGACCCAGGTAGAGACGCACCAGGTCCCGGTAGCCCTTGCGGAAGCCGAACCAGCGGCCCATCTGCATGAGTGTGGACGCGTTGCCGGCCCGACGTCGGAAGTACGAGACAGTCAGCCCTTCCACGGTGAACCCTCGGGCCAGCTTCTGTCCGCCGATGAGGATCTTCCAGATGGACCTCTTGTCGAAGTCGGCCTCTCCGGTCTCGATGTCCTTGTCGCCGTTGACCACGATGATCGGCTTGTCGTCACCGCCGATCCGGATCGCGGCGGGACCGATGTAGGGCGCGAGTTCCTCGAAAGAGGAGGGAACGGCCTGGCCGTCGGCGCGCACCGCGGATACCGGCGCGATGTCGGTGTCGAACAGCGTGCGCAGCCGCTCGCGACCGGCTGCCCCGAGGTAACCGGCGTTCCACCACAGTCCCGTCACCCGACCCAGCAGCTCGCGATGATCGTCCTGCCGTACCGACTCGTGGATCAACATGGTGTGGTGCTGGAAGTAGCGGTCTCCGAGCCCGCCTTTGTCCTCGCGGTACAACTTCATCGCGGCCGTCAGTACGAACATGTCCATGGCGCGCTCAAGACAGGTGTCGTCCTCGTCGCTCTCCCCGACAATGGATCGGACGTGCGCCATCTCGTTGGAGTTCGCGAACGTTCGCTCCTCGTCGGACAGGTCCGAGTCGAGGTCGTGGAAGTCTCGGGCGCCCATGTATCCCGCCGGTCGCGGCAGGGAGAGGATGAAGTCCTTCGGGAAGATGTCCTCGGTGTCACTGGGGTCGATGAAGACATTCGCGAACGGCGTCGCGGTGTAGCCCACGTATTGGGCGCGCGGCAGCATCCGCAGCAGCTCCGAGATCTTCTGGTTGATCGCGGTTCGCTCGGCATTCGGCTTGGCCAGGTCGGTGGTGTTCACCGACGCCTCGTCCGATTCGTCGTCCACGATCAGCACCGGGATTTCGGAGAGAGGCGTCTGGATCTTCCGCAGGTCCCTGACCAGCTTGCCCAGGACGATCTTGTTCTTCTTCACCACCATCAGGCGAGCCGCCGCCCGGTGCAGGTTGCGCGGATCGTACAGCGGGAGCCCTGGCTCCTGCTTGTCGGCTTCGAGGGCCGCGATCCCCGTCTGAAGGCTCTGATAGTCGACGTCGCGGGTCGTCATCCGGTGGATGTCGAAGGCCCCGAGGGCGGAGGGCATGGCTCCGAAGGCGGCGAACTTGCCTTGGCTCCAGGCGGGGTCGTCGGCGTAGTCGGACTCGTACTCGTTTCCGCCGCGCAGGATGTTCTCGCGGCCGACCAGCTCCATGTCCAGACGACGCTGGGTCTGGGCACGCAGCATGTTGAGCGTGCCGCCCAGGACGATCACGAGTCGATAGCCGGCGTCGATCGCCTTGGCGATGACGCCGGCGAAGTTGGCGGTCTTGCCGGACTGGACGTACCCGACCACGAGCCCCTTCGACTGGTACGCCTCGGGTGCCGTCGGGTCGGCCAGGCGTTCCATCACGCGGTCGGTCGCCTCGTCGAGACCGGCGACGACGTCCTCGGGCCATCCTTTGTCCGTCAGCAGCTTGCGGTAGGCAGGCCAGTACCAAGGGCGCCCCTGCAGGGACTGAGGGGTGTACCACGGCTTGTGCTCGGTGCTGATGACGACCGCACCGGCGGCCTTGGAGACGGGGACGAGGGCAGTGAGGTGCTTGCCGACCTCGTCGCCGAGGCCGAGCAACGCGTATACGTCGGCGCGCCGCTCGTCGGTGCGGGGAGGATGGGCCGACCAGGGGGCGTTCTCGTGGTAGTCCCAGCGTGTGAGCTGCTTGCGCCACATCTCCACCAGTTGGTCCGTGGCCCGTGCGCCGCGAAGCACGGAGAGGAAATCCGCTTCGGTGGCGTAGACCATGGCCTCGGGCGCGAGATCTTCGGCCTGGTACTCCAAGGCGCGGACGAGCCTCTTCGGTTTGCCCGAACTCATGTCGCCGAGCGCTCGGGCGTGCAGGTCGAGACGGATTCCGGCGGCTGTGTCGGGACTGGTCATCAACGGTTCCTCGGCGGTCGAGAGGGTGTGAGGCGGGATGTGCAGGGATTCATGGGAGACGAAGACCGGAGAGGTCGATCGGCGCACCGGGGGTGGGGTCGAGACCAGTGACATCCGTTTCGTAACGTATGGCCGATATTCGCTCGAGTGAGGCGGCCGCGATCAGTTCGGGGGTGAGCCTGGGCACGGCCTCTGCAGCCAGGACCAGTGCCTCGTCCCGGGGAGTCCAGCGCTCGTCGTCGTCACGCCGAGGCGACCATCCGCATCGCTCCAGTGCGGAATCCAGTCGAGTCAGGGCCGCCGGGGAGTGTTCGGCCACGGCATCGCGTACCGCATGGACCGACTCGGCGAGGGTACGGCCACCGGCGCCGCCACGGGTCAACCGAAGGGAAGTGAACCAGAGGGGACGGTCGGTGGCGGGCTGAAGCTGTCCGATCCCGTGAACGACGTGGCGCCGCCGTTCCAGCACGGTCGTCTTGACTTCGATGTCGAAGTCGACGAGTGCGAAGTCGTGCTCCTCACCGTACGGACCGGTCCACGCCTCGACGGCGGCGTCCCAACCGTACGTCTCGGCGAGGCGGTTCAGTATCGAAAGCTCGCCCAACAGCCCGACCCGCCGCTCGACGCTCATCGCTCGGGGACGGTCGAGCAACGAACTCCACCCTTCCACGGTCTCGTGGAAGGCGTGATCGAGCGAACGGTTCTGCATGACGATCCGATCCGCTACCGCAATCACCATGTCGTGGAAGTCGCGCATCAACTCCACTTGGGTGGTCCTGATACGGGCCATGCGGAGGCCTCCGTCCACGGCCACCTGATCGATGTGAACGGCGGGAAGCGAGGAGCGGGGCGGTCGTTGGTTACGGCCGAGCTCGACGAAGAGCGCGATGTCCCGCCCGCCGTGCCCTATCTCGTATGAGACGACGGGATGCCTGTCGGCGAGGGAGAGGCGGTAGCTCGCGCCGAGCCCCTCGCCCAGGTAGTGCTCGACCGTCGACCAGGCAAGTGCCGGACCTGCCTCGGAGTCAGTCATCGTCCGCCACCCGGTTCATCTCGGCACGGGCAGCGGCCACCAGGACGGACTGCCAGAGCTGCAGGTTGTCCTTCTCCCTGCTGCCGCTGTACTCCTTCTCGAAGACTCGGTGCAGCAGGAGGTACATGAGCGACTTGAGCGTCGGGGCATCGTTGAGGCCACCACGTCGGCCGCCGAGGATCGCGGCACGGTAGTGATGGTTGAGGACGATCGTCCGCGCCTCGCGGTCGATTTCGAAGAACGAGCTGTTGTCGATCTTCTGCCAGCGGACGGTGATCGGATCCTCACCGGGGATGAGCGGCAGTTCATCCTCGATGGCCTCGCGCACGGACGACTCGAAGCCCTTGCCGGCGGGGATCACAGGTTTGCGGGTCGTTCCGGTCCGCTTCCGTGCGTCCCGGTACGTCGCATCGGCGTCGGCCACGTACTGAGAGAACACCCTCCCTTCGGCGTCCGTCGCGGATTCCAGGGCCATCACGAACTCGGGAGACGTGTCGACGCCGTCCTTCTTCACGGTGAGACGGAACGCCTTCGAGGCCACGGCGTCGTCCGGCAGATCGACGGCGACACGGGCGAGGGCGAGATGCTGTTCAGGCTGGCGGAAGTTGTTCCATCCACCGGCCTGGACCAGCCGGTCATGCCGGTAGAAGTAGAACCCCTGGCGGTCGATTCCTGTACCTACGGCCTTGAATTCGTCGGTGTTGGACTTCGGCGGCCATATGTGCGCGGTCAACGTGACAGGGCCGACGGAGGGGATGTCGGCGACGAAATCGCGTGCGTAGTCCGGATGGCCGCTGACCGGGTAGGCGAAGGGGTCGAGCGGCTGCACGCCGAAGTTCATGTACTCGACGCCGGTGGACACGTCCTCCACGGCGATGGTGATGTTGAAGTCGTCGCGAGCCAGGAAGCGATGCAGGTGCAAGCCGAGGTGGAGACCCAGCTTGTTGATCGTGCGATGGAGATAACGATCGGTCTGACCGCCACCGCCGGTGTGCGGGAAGTCCTTGACCCCGTCCCAGCGGATGATTGTGCCCTGCCAGACGATCGGGCAGTCGTAGTAGCGGTCGATGAGCTGTTGGGCGTAGTCGGGCGCGACGATGTCGCACTGGTACCCGGTCACGGCGCGCTCCATTGTCCAACGCCGTCCAGCCGGCGCCGCGGCCCGCGTGCGTCTTACCTTGCTGACGACGGTGACGGCGGCCGCATGGCTGAGAGAGGCGGACTTCAGGCCGGTGCCGAACATGCCGAGGGCCCGGGCGTCATAGTCGCGCCGGCCGCCGACGGTCATTGCGACATCGAGCTCCTCCTCGTCCATGCCTTTGCCGTCGTCCACGACCAGCAGACTGACGAGCCTGTCCCCGTCGCGGAGGAAGTGGATCACGACGTCCTTGGCCCCGGCGTCGATGGAGTTGTCCACCAAGTCCGCGAGCGCCGCCTCGAAGCCGTAGCCCTGACTGCTGAGCGCTTCCATGTAGCGCGCATCCGGAGGCAGGTGCTTGCTGCCGCTCGTCGGTACCTCGAACTGCCAGTCAGTCGTCATGTCGGGCCTTGGGATATGCGCGCTACATCAGGTCGATCGCGACCCTAATGGACGGTACCGACATTGACGTACCGACTACGGCAGGTCCGCCCCGTGGCACCCCCCATAAGCCCGCCCCGACCCGCACCAGCACTCCGCCCCCCGGGCCGGTGGCCAAGCCGTGGCGCGCCCCCTGGCCGCCAGGGTGGTGGCGTACTGGGGGAGGAGGTCCGCGTTCGAGGGGTGGGTGGATTCCGAGGCGGCGAAGGCTTCGTAGGAGGGGACCGTGGCGCGGACGATGCCGAGGTTCGGGGTGCCGGCGGTCGCGAGTTCGCGGAGGGACGCCTCGATGTCCGTCAGGTGTGCGCGGTACGTGGGGTACTCGGCCTCCAGCTCCGGGTAGGCCGCCAGGAGCTCGTCCAGTTCCGCTTCCGGCCAGTGGAGGACCGCGACCGGGAAGGGGCGGGAGAGGGCCGTGCGGTACGTGCCCAGTTCCGAGCGGAGGCGGGTGATCTCCGCCTGGAGCTCCGCCGGGTCCGAGGAGCCGAGCGACCACAGGCGCTTCGGGTCGTGGAGTTCGTCCAGCCCGACAGTGCCGGCGTGCAGCCGGTCCGCCAGGTCGTCCCACTCGTCGTGTGTCAGCGCCAGCATCCGCCGGATCCGGTGCCGGGTCGTGATCAGGGAGCGGGTCGCGTGGGGGAGGTCCTCGGGCGGGGGTGCGACCAGGAGGTTCGCTGCTTCCGTGAGTGTCGACTCCGCCGCTTCCAGCTCGTCGTGCGCCTCCAGCGTCTCCGCCGTGATCTCCCACGCCGCCGCGTCCGACGGCCTCGTCCGCCGGATGCCGTCGATGATCGCCCGGGCCTCGGCCTCGTGCCCGTACTCCCACAGGTTCGCCGCCTTCAGCGCCCTGATCAGGTGGGGGCTCGCCGGTTCCCCGGCGAGGAGCTCGTCGTACAGGGCCGTCGCGCCCGGGCGGTCTCCCGCCAGTTCGCGATGGGCCGCGGCCTGGAGGTACAGGGGTTCCCGGTCTCCCGGGTACTGCGCTGCCGTGCGCAGCAGACGCTCGGCTTCGGTGATGTGGGCGGCAGGCGTGTCTGGGCGCATGCCCTCCACCGTACTGCTGTACGGGCCTGGAGAGTTGGCGCCTCAGCGCTTATCGTGCCCCGCGTGCGGGTCACGCAACGGGAGCGGGTGCCGGTCGTCGTCCAGACGGGAGGACGATCTCGTACGGGCGCACGCGCGCTGTGGCTGGCCGCCGAGACCGCCGTCACCTGCGGGGTTCTCATCCTGCTTCTCGTCGTCCATCAGCTCTGGTGGACCAATCGGGAGGCCCGCGCCGAGGCCCTCGACCAGGTGCGCGTCCTGGAGCGGGAGTGGGACATCTCTCCGGTTCCCGAGTCCGTTCCCGAGTCCGTTTCCGGGACCGATGACGAGGGGGGTGCGGTGGAGGGCGTGGCGGAGGGCGAGCCCTCTGCCGGGCCCTCGGTCGAGTCCCGGGCGCCTGCGGCCGCGTCTCCCGTGCCTTCCTCCTCCGCCGCCTTCGCCGTCCTCCGCATCCCCCGGCTCGGGCTCACCGTCCCCGTCGCCGAAGGCGTCTCCAAGCGGTCCGTCCTCGACAAGGGGTACGTCGGGCACTACCCCGGCACCGCCGGCCCCGGGCGCGTCGGGAACTTCGCCCTCGCCGGGCATCGGAACACCCACGGCGAGCCCTTTCGGTACGTCAACCGGCTCGGGGAGGGGGATCGGGTTTTCGTGCGTACGCGTGCGCGTACCTATGTCTATCGCGTCGATCTTGTGCTGGCCTCGACCTCTCCTCGTGACGTCGGGGTCATTCGGGATGTTCCCCGGTCCCTCGTCAAGCCCTCTTACGGGTACGAGGAACCCGGCGCCTACCTCACCCTCACCACCTGCACCCCCGAGTTCAGCAGTGCCTACCGGCTCGTCGTCTGGGCGAAGCTGGTGTCGGCCGGGTGATCAGGCGCGCCCGCGGCCCAGTACGAGCGTGAGCACCGCGCCCGTCAGCGCCAGGGCCGCCGAGACGAGGAGTGCCGTGTCCGGGCCCGTCGTCACCAGTGCCAGCGTCAGGGCCACCCCGGCCGAGGAACCGATGTAGCGGGCGGTGTTGTTGGCGCCCGAGCCCATCGCCGCCCGCTCCGGCGGCACGGAGTCGACCGCGAGCCGGGGCAGCGCCGCGTTCAGGAGGCCGCTGCCCGCGCCCGCCACCAGGAGACCGGGAACGAGTCGCGGCCAGGGGCCCTCCAGGCCGCCGAGGAGGGCGAGGATCCCCGCCGCCGACAGGGCGAAGCCCAGGGCCAGTTGGTACGCGGCGGAGAGCCGGCCCGCGAGGCGCCGTGCCTGCAGCGCCGCCACGAACGCCGTGCCCGACCAGAGGAGGAAGAGCCACGCCGAGCCCAGCGGTGCCATCCCCGCCCCGGCCTGCAGCAGCGCCGGCACCACGCTGAACAGGCCGATCACCGCCAAGCCCGTGAACAGCGCCCCCAGCGTCGACGCCAGGAACGCGGGCCGTCGCAGCAGCGCCAGGTCCACCATGGGCGCCCGGCTCCGGTGCTCGACCGCAGTGAACAGCGCCGTCAGGGCGGCCGAGGCCAGGAGGAGCAGGGCCACCGGGGCCCGCAGCCAGCCGTCGCGGCCGAGCGTGAGTGCGGTCAGCAGTGCCGACATCCCGAGGCCGAGAGTGAGCGCTCCCGCGATGTCGGGGCGCCCCGCTCCTGTTCCTCGCCTCCCGTCGTGCGCCAGCGCCCGCGCTCCCGTCGCCGCGATCACCAGGGCCGCCGCCCCCAGCGTCCCGTAGGCCAGCCGCCAGTCGACCAGGCTCAGCGCGCCCGCGAGGAGCGGGCCCAGCGCGATGCCGGCGCTCACCGAGGCGCCCCAGATCCCGGTGGCCCTGATCCGGTCCCGGCCCGCCGGGTACGCGTGGGCGAGGAGGCCCAGGCTGCCCGCCAGGACGGCCGCGCTCGCCGCGCCCTGGGCGATCCGGGCCAGGGTGAAGGCGAGCGTCGAGCCGGTGAACGCGCCGAGGGCGGTGGTGAGGCCGAGCGTGAGAGTGCCCAGGAGGAAGATCCGGCGCCGTCCGTGCGCGTCGGCGAGGCTGCCTGCCACGAGGAGGAGGACGGCCAGGCCGAGCGGCGTGCCGTTGAGCAGCCAGGCCTGCGCCGAGGCCGGGGTCCCGAAGGCGGCGGCCATGTCGGGGAGGGTCAGCATCGGCGCCGTGTAGTTCATCAGCGCGACCGCGGTGGCGGCGGCCGTGACGGCGAGGGTGGCCCGGGGGCGGCCGGCGCGGGTGCTGGGCGCGGGCCGGGCCGTGGTGGCGAGCGGGGGCATGGCAGGGACCTCCACCTCTCAGGTTCAGTGAATGAACCTTAAGGTAGCAGCAAGGTTCGTTCACCGAACCCGTTGTGCGTACGATGGGCCCCATGGCTCTCGGCAAGGACTACGCCCGGCAGCAGTGCTCCATCGCCCGCGCCCTGGAGGTCATCGGCGAACGCTGGACCCTGCTCGTCGTCCGCGACGCCTTCTACGGCGTCCGCCGCTACAACGACTTCCTCGTCCACCTCGGCATCCCCCGCGCCGTCCTCGCCGCCCGCCTCCAGGCCCTCGTCGAGGCCGGCGTCCTCGACCGGCGGCGCTACCAGGAGTCGCCCCCGCGCGACGAGTACGTGCTCACCGAACGCGGCCTCGCCCTCTGGCCCGTCCTGCGCTCGCTCGGCGCCTGGGGCCGGGCCGAGGTCCCCGGAGCCGTACCGCTGCGCCACTTCCACCACGCCGACTGCGGCACCGAACTCGGCCCGTACGGCGAATGCCCCTCCTGCCGCCTCCCCGTGCCGCTCCCCGACGTCGAGATGCGGCCCGGCGCCGGCCTCGACCCCGACCCCGCCGATCCCGTCAGCCGCGCCCTCCTCCGGCCCCGCCGCCTCCTCGTCCCCCTGGAGCCGGAGCCGACGTCCTCCTGACCCTCGGAGAAAGTTCCGAGGGAGTGCGGGAACTTCCGGGTCTCGCCGTGCGTCCTCACCGTCGGACGGCCGAGAGGAGGAGGTGACGGGATGACCATCAGGGACCTGGTCCTGCGCATCGTCGCGCCGCTGTTCTTCCTGCTCGCCCTCGCCGACCTGCTCCTCTCCGACGGCGCGAGCCTCTCCACCGCCGTCGCCCTCGCCGCGACCGGTGTCGTCCTCGCCCTCCTCGGCGCCCGTACGGCCCCCGCCGTACCGCCCACCGCCGTGCGCACCGCCATCCGCGACCGCGAGCGGCGCACCGCCTTCCTGCCCCAGCGGGACCCCGACGCCGCCGGCCGTCGCAGACCCCGCGCTCCCGGCCGTCCCCTCCCGACGGCCGCGTAGGGAGCCCGCCCTCACAGGAAGCACCTTTCGCGGATCCGTCATGCCGAATCTCCATGCTCCCGGCACGACGAGACCCCACGGAGGGCTCCCTTGAACGTCTTCGCTTCCCTGGTCGAGCGGCTCGCCGACCTGCTCCAGCCGCTCTTCGCCACCACCGCCACGGCCGCCGCGATCGTCCTCTTCACCCTGCTCGTACGGCTCGCCGTCCACCCGCTCTCCCGGGCCGCCGCCCGCGGTCAGAAGGCCCGCACCCGGCTCGCCCCGCAGCTCGCCGCCCTCCGCAAGAAGCACGCCAAGAACCCCGAGCGGATGCAGAAGGCGATCATGGAGCTGCACGCCCGGGAGAAGGTCTCGCCGTTCGCGGGCTGTCTGCCCAGCCTGCTCCAGGCGCCCGCCTTCTTCCTGATGTACCACCTCTTCTCCAGCGGGCGGATGGCCGGGCACAGCCTCTTCGCCGCCCCGCTCGGCGACCACTACGCCGACGCGCTCGCCCACGGCGGCGTCCTCGGCCCCGCCGGCCTGGTCTACCTCGTGCTCTTCGCGATCGTCACCGCCGTCGCCACGTACAACTACCTCCGGGCCAGGCGGCAGCCCGCGCCGGTCGCGGTGGAGCCCGGGCAGCCGGGTGCCGGGATGGCCGCCGGCATGGCCCGGTACCTGCCGCTGCTCTCCTTCGCGACCCTGATCTCGGTCGCCGTCGTACCCCTGGCCGCCGCGCTCTACATCGTCACCAGCACCACCTGGACCGCCGTCGAGCGGGCCTTCCTCTACCGGGACATGCCGCAGGCGGCCCTGGTTACTCCCGCGTAAGGGTCCAGTGTGTGAACGGGGTCTTGCAGAGTGACCCGTCGTCTTGGACGATCGACCAATCCTCCGATGGCCGCACTCCATCGGCCGGGGCACCCTCTGGGCCTTACCGGGCCCACCTCGACCACAAGGAGAAGACCATGAAGCTGCTGCGTGTCGGGCCGCCGGGAGCCGAGCGTCCCGCCCTGCTCGACCAGGACGGAACCCTCCGCGATCTGTCCGCCCTCGTCGACGACATCGACGGCAGTCTGCTCGCCGACGCCTCCGCCCTCGACCGCATCCGGGGCGCCGCCGGCGCCGGCGTGCTGCCCGCGCTCGACGCCACCGGGCTGCGCGTCGGCCCGCCGGTCGGCCGCATCGGCAAGGTCGTGTGCATCGGGCTGAACTACCACGGACACGCCGCCGAGACCGGCCAGGCCACCCCCGCCGAGCCCGTCGTCTTCCTCAAAGCCGCCGACACCGTCGTCGGGCCGGACGACACCGTGCTCGTACCGCGCGGCTCGGTGAAGACCGACTGGGAGGTGGAGCTCGCCATCGTGATCGGCCGCACCGCCCGCTACCTGGAGACCGACGAGGAGGCCCTCGCGCACGTCGCCGGATACGCCGTCGCGCACGACGTCTCCGAGCGCGAGTTCCAGATCGAGCGCGGCGGCACCTGGGACAAGGGCAAGAACTGCGAGACCTTCAACCCGCTCGGCCCCTGGCTCGTCACCGCCGACGAGGTGCCGGACCCGCAGGACCTCGGCCTGAAACTGTGGGTCAACGGCGAGCTCAAGCAGGACGGACACACCTCGGACCAGATCTTCCCGGTCGCGGAGGTCGTCCGGTACGTCAGCCGGTTCATGACCCTGTACCCGGGCGACATCATCAACACCGGCACGCCCGCGGGCGTCGCCATGGGCCAGCCGGAGCCCAAGCCGTACCTGCGCCCCGGCGACGTGGTCGAGCTGGAGGTCGAGGGCCTCGGCCGGCAGCGGCAGGAGCTCAAGAGCGCCTGATCCGACTGATCCGACGGGGCCGGGCGCCGATGTCCTCGGCGTCCGGCGCCCGGCCGGTGGTCAGGTCCCGTCCGCCGGTGGTCAGGCCCCGTCCGCCGCGTACGAGTCGAGCAGTCGCTCCAGCGCCTCGACGACCAGGGCGTGGTCCTCGGCCTGCGGCAGGCCCGAGACCGTGACCGAGCCGATCACGCCCGCGCCCTCGACCGCGATCGGGAACGAACCCCCATGGGCGGCGTACCGGTCGGGGTCGAGGCGCGAGGACGCCTCGAACGTCGTCCCCTTGGCCCGGAAACGGGCCCCGACCAGGAACGAGCTCTCTCCGTACCGCTCGACGACCCGCCGCTTGCGGTCGATCCAGGCGTCGTTGTCCGCGCTGGACCCCGGCAGCGCGCAGTGGAACAGCTGCTGCGCCCCGCGCCGGACGTCGATCGCGACGGGGGCCCTCCGCTCCCGGCCCAGGCCGACGAGGAGGGTGCCGAGCGTCCAGGCGTCCTCGTACGTGAACCGGGGGAGCGTCAGGCGGGCCTCCTGGGCCTCCAGTTCGGCGATCTCGGTCACAGCTTCACCGTGGTTCCCTCGCGGGCCGACCGCCGTGCCGCCTCCAGGACGTCGAGGGCGGCGGCCGCCTCGTGCGCGGTGACCGGGTTCTCGCCGGTGCCGCGCACCGCGGCGGCGACGGCCGCGTAGTACGCCGGATAGTCGCCGGGCAGCGACTCCACCGGGGTGCCGCCGCCGGTCAGCGGAGACTCGCCGGCGCCGAGCCGGCCCCACAGCTCCTCGGGCTCGGCGCCCCAGACGGCGCCCGGCTCCGGCCGCAGCCCCTCGCGGAGGGCGGCCTCCTGCGGGTCGAGTCCGTACTTCACGAAGCCCGCGCGCTGCCCGAGCACCCGGAAGCGGGGGCCGAGCTGGGCGGTGGTGGCGCTCACGTACAGGTGGGAGCGGACCCCGTTCGCGTGGGTGAGCGCGAGGAAGGTGTCGTCGTCGGCCTCGGCGCCCGGCCGGCGCACGTCCGACTCGGCGTACACCGAGACGACCGGGCCGAAGAGGACGAGGGCCTGGTCGACGACGTGGCTGCCCAGGTCGTACAGGAGCCCGCCGATCTCCTCCGGCGCGCCCGACTCGCGCCAGCCGCCCTTGGGCCGCGGGCGCCACCGCTCGAAGCGGGACTCGAAGCGCTGGACCTCGCCGAGCGCGTCCTCGTCGAGCAGCCGGCGCAGCGTGCGGAAGTCGCCGTCCCAGCGGCGGTTCTGGAAGACCGAGAGCAGCAGGCCGCGCTCCTCGGCGAGGGCGGCGAGCGCGCGGGCCTCGGCGGCGGTCCCGGCGAGCGGCTTGTCGACGACGACCGGGAGGCCGGCCTCCAGGGCGGCCGTGGCGACGGCGACGTGCGTCTTGTTGGGGGAGGCGACGACGACCAGGTCCAGCTCGTCCGTCCCCCGCTCCCACAGCTCCTCGGGGCGGGCGGCGACCCGGACGCCGGGGTGGGCGGCACGGGCCTCGGCGGCCCGCTCGGGGTTGCCGGTGGTGACGGCGGCGAGGACGAGGTCCTCGGAGGCGGCGATCAGCGGGGCGTGGAAGACGGAGCCCGCGAGGCCGTAGCCGACGAGTCCGACGCGGAGCGGGGTGCGGGGGTCGGTGCCAGTCATGCGTTCCACTTAAGCAACGCTGTTGCCAAAGTGCAAGCGACCGCCACAATGGGGGAGTGAGGAAAGACCTGGTGGGAGTGAACGTGCCGGCCCTGCGCAGCCACAACGCGGCGCTCGTGCTCGACCTGCTGCGCACGGCGGGGGAGACCGGGATCAGCCGCCTGGAGCTGGCCGAGCGGACCGGGCTCACCCCGCAGGCCGTCAGCAAGATCACCGCGAGGCTCCGGGCCGAGGGCCTCGCCACGGAGGCCGGCCACCGCGCCTCGACCGGCGGCAAGCCCCGCACGGTCCTGCGGCTGGTGCCCTCCGCCGCGTACGCCGTCGGCGTCCACCTCGACCGCGACCAGCTGACGACCCTCCTGGCCGACCTCGCGGGCGCGACCGCCGCCCTGCGCCGCCGCCCCGTGGACCTGGGCGCGGGTCCGGGCCCGGTCCTGGACGCCGTGACGGAGGAGGTACGGGCGCTGCTCGCCATGGTTCCGGGGGACGGGGGCGCGATCTCGCACGGCGCGCACTCGCCGGGGCCGGCCCTGCCCGACGCAGCCCTGCCGGGCGGAGGCCGGCCCGGCGCGGCCCCGCCCGGCGGGAGCCTGCCCGGCGGAGGCTTGCCTGACGGAGGGCCGCCCGGCGGAGGCCTGCCGGGCGGGAGCCTGCCTGACGGAGGCCTGCCGAGCGCGGCCCCGCCCGGCGAGACCCTGCTCGCCGCGGCCCCGCCCGGCGAAAGCGCGCCCGGGGCGGACCCCGGCCTCCGCCCCGGCCCCCGCCCCGGGCGTGTCCTCGGCGTCGGGGTCGCCATGCCCGGGCCGCTGGATCATCGCGCCGGGGTGACCGGCCGGGTGACCGGCTTTCCCGAGTGGGCCGGCCGTCCCGTACGGGACGAGCTGACGGCCCGCCTCGGGCTGCCCGTCGTCCTCGACAAGGACACCAACGCCGCCGCCCTCGGCCTCGCCCTGCGCCCCGCTGCCCCCGGCTCCTTCGCCTACGTCCACCTCGGTACGGGCCTCGGCGCCGGCCTCGTCCTCGGCGGCGCGCCGCTGCGCGGGGACAGGACCGGGGCGGGCGAGCTCGGCCACCAGACCGTCCAGCTCGACGGTCCGCCGTGCGGCTGCGGCGGGCGCGGCTGCCTGGAGGTCCTGTGCCTGGCGGCCGTCGCGCGCGGCGAACACGACGAGGCCGCGCGGATCCTGGGCGTGGGGGCGGCCAACCTCGTCCGGCTCCTCGACATCGACCAGGTCCTCCTGGGCGGCCGGGTGGTGCTGGCCGCGCCGGAGGTCTTCGCGGCGGGCGTACGGGAGGTGCTGGGCGGCCTCGGCCTGGCGACCCCCGTGGGCCTCGCGACCGGCCGGGACGCCGTGGCGGAGGGCGCGGCGTGGCTGACGCGGGCGCCGGTCTTCGGGAAGTAGACGAAACCCTGGTCTTCCGATCATCGGAAAGTAGGCCGATCGAGCGGATGTGTCGGTCCTAACGGGGGGTTCCCCCGGCGTCGCTGACCCGCCCGTCCCCTCCCGCGTGGCAGCGTCTCCGCCGTTCCCTGCCCTTCAGGACCTAGCAGCAAAGGCACCCCTCCCATGGCCCCCGCCCCCCTGCGTCCGCGCGGCGTCCGCGTCGCCGTGACCGTGGCCGCCGCCACGGCCGCCCCGCTCGTGATCGTCGCCCCGGCCCCCGCCGCCCCCGCGCCCGACCCGCCCACCCCCGCCTGCGGCACCCCCGACGGCGGTGGCTTCCCCCTGGACACCCGGATCCACGGGGGGCCGGACGACTATCCGGCGGGCGGACCGTTCCAGGGCTGGAAGCTGGACCTCACCAACACCACCGACGCCCCCTGCTCGGGCGTCCACCCGGTGCTCGTCCTCACCGACCGCGACCGGGCCCTGCGCCCGGAGCAGATCCGGTTCGAGTTCTACGACGCCGGGTCGGCGCTCTGGCGTCCGGTGGCCTTCGAGTCGACCGAGGACGCCGAGAACGTGGGCGCGTTCACCGGTTTCGGCGGCTTCGCGGTGCCGGCAGGCCGGACGCTCACCGTCCCCGTGCGCCTGGCGTTCGAGGCGGGGACGCCGCCCGACGAGGTCGTCGTGAACGCGGCGGTCGTGCAGCGCCAGGGCGAGGACGGCGACTGGGTCGGCGAGTCCGGCGACTACCGCCTGACCGTGGGCCCCGCCGGGCCCGGCACCCCCACCGCGCCTGCCGCGACTCCCACACCCGACACGACCCGCACGCCCCACCCGTCGGCGCCGCCCGCCAAGGAGACCCGCCCGCCGACCCCCAGCGCGCCCGCCACCCGGAGCCCGGAGAGACCCGCCGACGCGGCGCCGGACCGCGAACTGGCCGGTACAGGAAGGGAGTCGGAGGAGTACGCGCGCGTCCTCGTCCCGCTCGCCGCAGGCCTCCTCCTGCTCGGCGCGGTGCTGCTGCGGGCCGCCCGCCGCCCCCGGCACCGCTGAGCCATGCTCCGTACACCTTCCCGTTCATCCCGGTCTGCGACCATCCCCGGATGAACTACCAGACCAGCCCCGGCGCCCCCGTCCGCTCCGGCATCCCCGAGCACGGCCGCGTCCCCAAGTACTACGCCGTCAAGGCCAAGATCGCCCTGTTGGTCGACGAGTTGGGGGAGGGCGGGCTGCTGCCCACCGAGCGCGATCTCGCCGTCCGGTACGAGGTGTCCCGCGAGACCGTCCGGCAGGCGCTGCGCGAACTGCTCCTGGAGGGGCGGCTGCGCCGCCAGGGCCGGGGCACGGTCGTCGCCGGCCCCAAGCTGGAGCAGCCCCTCTCGCTCGCCAGCTACACGGAGGGCGTGCGTCGCCAGGGCCGCCGCCCCGGCCGCAGCCTGATCTCGCTCGACCGCTTCCCCTGCCCGGAGGCGCTCGCCCCCGAGGTCGGCGCCGAACGGGGCGAGCCCGTCTGGCACATGGAGCGCGTGCTGCTCGCCGACGACGAGCGGGTCGGCCTGGAGAGCACGTACGTCTCCGAGGCCCGCGCCCCCCGTCTGGACACCGAGTTCGACCCGGACTCCTCCTTCTACGCCTATCTGCACGACCGGCTCGGCATCTCCTTCGGCGACGCCGACGAGCGCATCGAGACCGTCCTCGCGACCCCGCGCGAGGCCCTGCTCATCGGCACGCCGCCGGCGCTGCCGATGCTGCTGCTCCACCGCGTCTCCCGGGACACCGCGGGGCGGCCCCTGGAGCGCGTCCGCACGCTCTACCGGGGGGACCGGTTCAGCTTCACCGCCCATCTGGGGCGGCAGGGCTGACCACGCGCGAGGTAACGGAACGGTAACGGGTCTGGTCCAAGCTTGTCGGTCCGTTCACCGTCCCGTCGTCCCCCGGATCCGTCCGGTCCACCCGTCCCCGCGACCGTCGACGTCATGAAGGTGATCGTCGTAGGAGCCGGCGTGGTGGGAACCATGCACGCCTGGCACGCAGTGGAACGCGGCCACGAGGTCGTACACATCGAGCGCGAGGCCGAGGCGCGCGGGGCCTCCCTCCGCAACTTCGGCCAGATCTGGGTGAGCGGACGGGCGGGCGGCGAGGAGCTCGACACCGCGCTGCGCGCCCGCGAACTGTGGGAGGGCATCGGCGCCCGCGTCCCCGGCCTCGGCTTCCGGGCCATCGGCTCCCTCACCCCCGTGCGGGGTGCGCTCGAACTCGCCGTCGCCGAGGCCGCCGTGGCCCGCCCCGACGCCGCCGCCCGCGGCTACAAGCTCCTCACCGCCGACGAGGCGCGGGCGATCAACCCCGCCCTGCGCGGGGCGTTCGAGGCCGCCCTGTGGTGCGAGCGGGACGCGGCCGTCGAACCGCGCCTCGCCCAGCTCGCCCTCCGCGAGGCCCTCCTCGCCACCGGCCGCTACACCTTCCTGCCGAACCGCGAGGTCCGGGACGTGGTCGGCGAGAACGCGGTCCGCGACGACCGGGGCCAGACCCACACCGGCGACGCCGTCGTCCTGTGCACCGGCGCCTGGCTCTCCGGCCTCGTCCGCGAGGTCGCCGGCGAGATACCGGTCCGCCGCGTCCGGCTCCAGATGATGCAGACCGCGCCCCTCGGCGAGCCGCTCACCACCTCCGTCGCCGACGCCGACTCCTTCCGCTACTACCCGGCCTACGCCTCCCCCGCCCTCGACGCCCTCAACGAGGGCCAGGCGCAGGATCCCACCGCCGCCACCCACAAGATGCAGCTGCTCATGGTGCAGCGGCTCGACGGCGGACTGACCATCGGCGACACCCACGAGTACGAGCACCCCTTCGCCTTCGACACCCTCGAAGACCCCTACGAGCACCTCACCCGCGTCGTCGAGTCCTTCCTCGGCCGCCCGCTGCCGAAGATCCGGCGCCGCTGGGCCGGGGTGTACGCGCAGTGCGTCGACACCAGCCGGGTCGTGCACCGCCAGCGGGTCCGCGACGGCGTCTGGCTGGTGACCGGGCCCGGCGGCCGAGGCATGACCTGCTCGCCCGCCATCGCCGAGACGACCGCGAACGAACTGGGCTGGTGAACGAGATGACCGACATGAACCTCGTCGTACTGGACATGGCAGGCACCACCGTCGCCGACGGCGGCCTCGTCGAGCAGGCCTTCACGGCCGCCGCCGAACGCCTCGGCGAAGACCCCGCCACGATGATCGACTACGTCCGCGCCACCATGGGCGAGTCCAAGATCTCCGTCTTCCGCCACCTCTTCGGCGGCGACGAGACCCGCGCCCAGGAGGCCAACCTCGCCTTCGAGGCGGCCTACGGGGAGCTGGTCTCCGGCGGACTGATCGCGCCCGTCCCCGGTGCGGCCGAGGTGATCGCCGACCTCCGCGAAGAGGGCCGGGCGGTCGTCCTCACCACCGGCTTCGCCCGGGTCACCCAGGACGCCATCCTCGACGCCCTCGGCTGGCGGGACCTCGTCGAGCTGACCCTCTGCCCGGCGGACGCGGGCGGCCGGGGGCGCCCCTACCCGGACATGGTCCTCGCCGCCCTCCTCCGCACCGGAGTCGTGGACGACGTCCGCCAGGTGGCCGTCGCGGGCGACACCTCGTACGACATGCTCAGCGGCGTCCGCTCCGGCGCCGGGATCGTCGCGGGCGTCCTGACCGGCGCGCACGACGAAACCGCCCTCAAGGAGCACGGCGCCACGCACGTCCTCTCCTCGGTCGCGGAACTGCCCGGACTGATACGGGAGCACGAGGAGCACGGCGCATGACCAGCGGCATCCGCTTCGACGGCGTCACCGTCACGTACGGCGGCAACACCGTCCTCGACTCCCTCGACCTCACCGTCGAGCCCGGCGAGGTCATGGCCCTCCTCGGCCCCTCCGGCTCCGGCAAGACGACCGCGCTGCGGGCCGTCGCCGGATTCGTCCGGCCGGCCGCCGGACGGGTGCTCATCGGCGACCGCGACGTCACCGCGCTCCCGCCCTACAAGCGGGGCATCGGCATGGTCGTCCAGCAGTACGCCCTCTTCCCCCACCTCAAGGTGGAGGCCAACGTCGCCTTCGGCCTGAAGGCCCAGAAGGTGCCCAAGGGCGAGATCCCGGGGCGGGTCGCCGAAGCCCTGGAGATGACCGGCATGGCGGCCTACGCCCAGCGCTACCCCCGGGAGCTCTCCGGCGGCCAGCAGCAGCGCGTCGCCATCGCCCGCGCCCTCGCCATCCGCCCGAACGTGCTCCTCCTCGACGAGCCGCTCTCCGCGCTCGACGCCCAGCTGCGCTCCGGGATGCTGGCCGAACTGGCCCGGCTCCACCGCGAGCTCCCCGACGTGTCGATCCTGTACGTCACCCACGACCAGGCCGAGGCGCTGACCCTGGCCGACCGGATCGCCGTCATGGACAAGGCCAGGCTCCAGGACTGCGGCACCCCGCAGGACCTGTACCGGCGCCCCCGTACGGAGTTCACGGCCTCGTTCGTCGGCAACGCGAACCTGCTGCCGGTGCGGGTCGGGGAGGGCGGCGTCGCCTTCGAGGGCGTCGCCCTCGACGTCCCGGTCGCCGGCGCCCTGCCGGGGGCGGCCGCCACCCTCTGCGTCCGCCCGCACCTCGTGGGACTCGGGCCGGGGCCCAATGCCCTGAGCGGCCGGATCACCGAGGTCCAGTGGCGCGGCTCCACCCACCGGCTGTACGTCGAGGTGGGCGGGCACCGGGTCAAGGCGGACGTGCGGGAGCTCAGGGAGACGCCGGCACTCGGTACCGAGGTGACGGTGCACTTCGCGCCCGACGACGCCGTGCTGCTTGCCGCGGGGGTCAGCGATGGCTAGTCCCGGCACAGGGCTGATGGAACGGAACTCCGCACCGGCGGTTGTGCCCACCCGTTCCGCCCCTGCGGAACGTATGCCCACATCCAGGTGGCTTTGGTCCTTGCCCCCCGTCGCCGTCCTCGCCCTCGTCTTCCTCTACCCCCTCGCCCTCGTCGTCCAGGAGTCCCTCGCCCCCGGGGCGTACGCCGAGGTCTTCGCCTCCGTGTCCTTCCGGGACGCGCTCGTCACCACCGTGTGGCTGGCCGTCGCCTCCACCGTCGGCTGTCTGGTCCTCGGGTTCGTCCTCGCGCTCGTGATCGCGTTCGTGCCCTTCCCCGGGGGGAAGGCGGTGTCGAAGTTCATCGACGTCTTCCTCTCCTTCCCGTCCTTCCTGATCACGCTCGCCCTGCTGTTCCTCTACGGCACGGTCGGCATGGCCAACGGGATCTGGACGGACGTCACCGGGGACCCGGCCGGCCCCTTCCGGTTCCTCAGCACGCCGTGGGGCGTGCTCCTCGCCGAGATCACGTACTTCACGCCGTTCGTGATGCGGCCGCTCCTGGCCGCGTTCTCGCAGATGGAGACCGCCCAGCTGGAGGTGGCGTCCTCGCTCGGCGCCCGGCCGCCGCGGATCGTCCGGCAGGTGATCCTCCCCGAGGCGCTGCCCGCGCTCGCCGCCGGCGGCAGCCTCGTCCTCGTCATGTGCCTCAACGAGTTCGGGATCGTCCTCTTCACCGGCGCCAAGGGCGTCACGACCCTCCCGATGCTCGTCTACTCCAAGGCGATCCTCGAATCCGACTACGCCGCCGCCTGCGTCGTCGCCGTCGTCAACGTCGCCCTGTCGGTCGGCCTGTACGTCCTCTACCGGGGGGTGAGCCGCCGTGCTGGTGCATAGCCGTACGGGCAGGTGGACGGCGTGGGCCCTGTTCGCCGTCCTGTTCGTCCCGCTCTTCGCCCTGCCCCTCCTCGTCATCCTCGCCGCCTCGTTCTCCACGCACTGGTCCGGCGCCTTCCCCTCCGGACCCACCACCGCCCACTACACGGCGGCCGTGCGCGGGGAGTCCCTCCAGGCGCTCACCACCAGCCTGGTCACGGCCGTCACCGCGAGCGTGGTCGCGCTGACCGTCGGCACCTGGGCCGCGCTCGCCGCGGCCGCCCTGGGGAAGAAGGGCAAGAGGGTCCTCGACGCCCTGTTCATGCTGCCGGTCGCCGTGCCGTCCGTGGTCGTGGGCCTCGCCGTCCTCGTCGCCTTCTCGCAGCCGCCGGTGCTCCTCAACGGCACGCGCTGGATCGTGATCCTCGCGCACACCGTCCTCGTCACGGCCTTCGCCCACCAGTCGGTCTCGGCCGCCCTCCGGCGCCTGGACCCGGTGTACGAGCAGGCGGCGGCCAGTCTCGGCGCCCGCCCCTCGTACGTACTGCTCCGGGTGAAACTCCCGCTCCTGCTGCCGTCCCTGACCGCGGCCGCCGGGCTCTGCTTCGCCCTGTCCATGGGGGAGCTGAGCGCCACGATGATGCTCTACCCGCCGGACTGGATGCCGCTGCCGGTGCTCATCTTCACCGCCACGGACCGCGGCTCCCTCTTCACCGGCTCGGCGCTCGCCGTGGTCCTCATGGCCGCGACGCTCCTCGTGCTCCTCGCCGTCTCCCGTATCCGTACCAAAGCCTCGTACCGCTAGTACTGCCAGGAGAGAACAACGTCATGCTTACGTACGCCAAGCCGCTCGCCGCCGTCACCGGCGCCCTCGTCCTCGCCGCCACCCTCACCGCCTGCGACGGCTCCTCCGCCGCCTCCGACGAGAAGGTCGTCACCGTCTACAGCGCCGACGGCCTCAAGGGAGAGGCGGGCGACGGCTGGTACGACAAGGTCTTCGCCGACTTCGAGAAGCAGACCGGCATCAAGGTCGAGTACGTCGAGGGCGGCTCCGGCGAGATGGTGCAGCGCGCCCTCCGCGAGAAGAGCAACACCCAGGCCGACGTCCTCGTCACCCTGCCGCCCTTCATCCAGCAGGCCGGCTCCAAGGGTCTGCTCCAGTCGTACGAGCCGAAGGGCGCCGACCAGGTCGACGGCGGCGACAAGTCCGGCGACGGCACCTGGACCTCCGTCGTCAACAACTACTTCGGCTTCGTCCACAACAAGAAGGAGCTGCCCGCCGCCCCGAAGAGCTGGGAGGAGCTGCTCGACGCCACGTACAAGGACAAGCTGCAGTACTCCACGCCCGGCGTCGCGGGCGACGGCACCGCCGTCCTCATCAAGGCGATGCACGACTTCGGCGGCAAGGAGCCCGCCATGGAGTACCTGAAGAAGCTCCAGGCCAACAACGTCGGCCCGTCCTCCTCCACCTCCAAGCTCGCCCCCAAGGTGGACAAGGGCGAACTCCTCGTCGCCAACGGCGACGTCCAGATGAACTTCGCCCAGGCCAAGAGCATGCCGAACCTCGGCATCTGGTTCCCGGCCAAGGGCGGCGGCAAGCCCACCACCTTCGCCCTGCCGTACGCCGCAGGACTGGTGAACAAGGCGCCGCACACCGAGAACGGCAAGAAGCTCCTCGACTTCATGCTGAGCGAGGGCGCCCAGCGCGAGGTCAGCGCGATCGGCGGCGGCTTCCCGGCCCGCAAGGACGTCAAGGGCACCGACGCCAACGCCATCGCACTGGCCAAGCTGATGGAGGGCGTCGAGGTCTTCGAGCCGGACTGGGCCGACATCGACAAGAACCTCGCGGCGTACGTCGACGCGTGGAAGTCCGCGACCGGTAGCTGACCGGTAGCTGATCGGCAGCCAAGAGTTCACCGTACGACCCTGGAACGCCTCCGCATGTAGCGGAAAGATAACGGGTACGGACCAACGCCCCTGAGGAATCAGGGGCGTTGGTGTGCGTTCATGCCCCCATCACCCCCTGACGGAGGACCCCGACATGCCGATCGACGGCATCTCCGCCCCGCTCTCCCGCCGCACCGTGCTCGCCGCCGCCGGTGCCACCGCGGCCGTCGCCGCCACCGGACTCGCCACCGCCCCCACCGCCCGGGCCGCCACCGCCGCCCCGACGCTCCCGAACGGCACCAGCCAGGACAAGGTGCTCGTCGTCGGCATGGACGGCCTGCGGTACGACCGGATCGACGCCGCCAAGGCCCCCCACCTCAAGTACCTGATGGCGAACGGCACCTACGGCCGCTCCCTGCTCTACGCCAACCCGATGGCCGCGACCTCCTCCGGCCCCGGCTGGTCGACCATCTCCACCGGCGTCTGGCCCGACAAGCACGGCGTGAAGGACAACACCTTCACCGGCCGCAACTACGCCCGTTACCCCGGCTTCCTCGCCCGCCTGAACCAGGTCCGCCCCGCGCTCTCGCTCTTCGCCGCCGTCGACTGGCCCGAGCTCGACACGTACGGCACCGTCACCCCCGGCGCCGACGCCAAGCTCGTCTACGACAACAACTACGCGGTCAACGACCTCACGATCACCGACATCACCGAGGACGTCCTGCGCAACCAGAACCCCGACGTCCTCTTCGTCTACTTCGGCGAGACCGACGAGATCGGCCACGGCTACGGCGCCGCCAGCCAGAAGTACCTCGACGCCATCGACGTCCAGGACGGCTACCTCGGCCGGCTCCTCGACGCGATCGAGGCCCGCCCCACGTACGCCACGGAGCGCTGGACCGTCATCGTCGCCACCGACCACGGCCACACCGACGCCGGCGGCCACGGCGGCTCCACCATCGAGGAGCGCCGCACCTTCGTCCTCGCCCAGGGCCCCGGCATCGCCGCCGGCGCCCGCCCCATCGACACCCGGCTCGTCGACGTCGCCGCCACCGTCTTCCAGCAGCTCGGCATCGCCCCCGACCCGGCCTGGGGCCTCGACGGCAAGCCGATCCAGCAGCGCTCCACCGACCCCTTCGACAGCCTCTACCCGTCCCTCTCCGGCCGCGTCGACGAGACCGGCATCCCCGCGGGGATCCTCGGCTTCACCCACACCGCGCCCAGCGGCTGGTCCGTCATCAACAACGCCATGGGCACCGGCGGCACGACCGAGTGGCGCGGCTGGTCCTTCGCCACCGACGAGTTCTGGTCCCGCGCCCAGCGAGACCAGTCCCGCGAGCTCAACGTCCGCGCCCGCGGCGTCTTCGCCGTCGCCGACTCCGACGAGTGGGCCGACAAGGCCTTCTCCGGCACGTACGACTCGACGCTCGTCACCCCCGCGTACGCCGTCTCGGGCGCGTCCAGGGTCACGCTCGACTTCACGACCCTCTACCTCCAGGAGGGCAGCCAGACCGCCCAGATCCTCGCGAGCTTCAACGGCGGCACCCCCACGCTCGTCAAGAGTTACACCGCCGACGTCATCTCCCAGCCCCAGTCCCTCACGGTCGCCGTCCCCGCCGGCGCCTCCAGCGTGAGCTTCCGCTTCCGGTACACCGGATCCAACAACTGGTACTGGACGATCGACGGGGTCAAGATCAGCACATCCTGATTACGCTGGGGGGCGTCGCCACAGCGCTGTCGCGGCGCCCCCAGCACACCGCACGTCCGTACGGCAGGAGTCCCGCACCCATGGCAGAGCGCAAGCCGATCGAATCCTGGCTGACCGACATGGACGGCGTCCTCATCCACGAGGGCGTGCCGATCCCCGGCGCCGACGCGTTCATCAAGAAGCTGCGGGAGACCGGGAAGCCGTTCCTGGTCCTCACCAACAACTCGATCTACACGGCCCGCGACCTGCACGCCCGCCTCGCCCGCATGGGCCTCGAAGTCCCCGTCGAGAACATCTGGACCTCGGCCCTCGCCACCGCCAAGTTCCTCGACGACCAGCGCCCCGGCGGCACCGCGTACGTCATCGGCGAGGCCGGCCTCACCACCGCGCTGCACGACATCGGCTACGTCCTCACCGACCACGACCCGGACTACGTGGTGCTCGGCGAGACCCGCACGTACTCCTTCGAGGCGATGACCAAGGCCGTCCGCCTCATCAACGCCGGCGCCCGCTTCATCTGCACCAACCCCGACGAGACCGGCCCCTCCCTGGAGGGCCCGCTCCCGGCCACCGGCTCCGTCGCCGCCCTCATCACGAAGGCCACCGGCAAGGAGCCGTACTTCGCGGGCAAGCCCAACCCGCTCATGATGCGCACCGGACTCAACGCCATCGGCGCCCACTCCGAGTCCAGCGCGATGATCGGCGACCGGATGGACACCGACATCCTGGCCGGCCTGGAGGCGGGCATGCAGACCTTCCTGGTCCTGACCGGCCTGACGACGCAGGCGGAGATCGACCGCTTCCCGTTCCGCCCCTCGAAGGTCGTGAAGTCGATCGCGGACCTGGTCGACCGCGTGTAAGGGGCACCCGGGGACGTCCCCTGCGGATGCGAGAAGCGCCGATCCGGGTGACCCTGCCAGTATCAGGAGGTCACGATGCGTTCAGTTCCCATTGCTCTCCGTGCCGCAGGGGCGGCCCTGGTGCTCGTCCTGGCACCGGCGGCCGGTGGCGCGTACGCCCACGACGGGGTGAAGGTCACCGTCACCCCGTCCACCGCCTCGCCCGGCGCCGACGTCGACGTCCGCGTCCAGGGCTGCAAGGGCACGACCGGCGCCGCCAGGTCCCGGGCGTTCGTCGCCGACGCGGAGCTCACCGGCCGGGACGGCGGGGGCGACCCGCTGTTCGGCGACACCACGATCCGGTCCGGCCTCGAGGACGGCGCGTACAAGGTCAGCGTGACCTGCGACGGACACGAGCACCGGGACGTCGGCACCGTGCAGGTCCGGCACCACCAGGAGCCCACGCACCGGCCCACGCACCAGCCGACGCATCACGCGACCCCGATCGCGCCCGTCCGCGCCGGCGGGGGAGGCACCGCCGCCTTCGCCGCGCCCGCGGCCCCCGGCGTCGCCCAGACCACCTCCGAGAGCGGCCTCGGCACCCCGTACACCCTGCTCGGCCTCGGCATGGCCGCGATCGCCGCCGTCGCGGTCGCCTTCCGCAGCTCCCGCCGCGGCGCCGGCACCGGCGACGACGGCGAGTGACCGTGTCGTCCGGCACCCGCCCGGCGGGCACCGGGCGCTTCGTCACCGGCCTGGCCTGGGCGGTCCTGCTGTCCGGGCTCTGGCTCTGGGGCCGCGACGCCACCGAGGGCCCCGGCGGCAGCTCCGCGCCGACCACCGGCGACATCGCCGCCGTCGGCCGCCCCCTCGGCATCGAGCTGCCCCCGGCCCACGACCCGCTCCCGCCCCTGGAACCCCGGCGGGTCGAGATCCCCTCCCTGGGCATCGGCGCGCCCGTCGTGGCGCGCGGCCTGGACGACACGGGCGCCATCGACCCGCCGCCCTTCGCGATGCCCCACACGGTGGGCTGGTACGGCTCCGGCACCCGGCCGGGCGCGGCCGGCGCGGCCCTCCTCGTCGGCCACGTCGACACCGAGACCCGCCCGGCCGTCTTCTACGGCCTGAGCGCGGTCCGCCCCGGCGCGAAGGTCCGCGTCACCCGGACGGACGGATCGATCGCCGAGTTCACCGTCGACGACGTCCAGGTCCTCCCGCGCGAGGACTTCGACCCGGCCGAGGCCTACGGCGCCCACGAGCCCCACCGCGCCGAGCTGCGCCTGATCACCTGCGGCGGCACCTTCGACCGGGCGGCGGGGACGTACACGGCGAACGTGGTGGTCTCGGCGTACCTGACGGGGACGGGCGCCTGAGGATCGTTCTTCTGCGCCGCCCCTGAGAAAGACCAAGGCCCCCTCACCATCGGTGAGGGGGCCTTGACTCTGCGTGCGCCGCCAGGGACTCGAACCCCGGACCCGCTGATTAAGAGTCAGCTGCTCTAACCAACTGAGCTAGCGGCGCCTGCTGACAGAGAGAACTCTACCTGACGTGAGGGCGTGCTCCTGACCAATACCGACCGTCTCCGGCCTGTCGGATGGTCGTATCAGGCCTTCGATCCGTCAAAATGCGATTTGTCCAGACAGTTGAGACACTGACGCCCGAAACGAGGGTCCAAAAGATCTTGACGAGTGTGGAGGGGAATCGCATGAGCGTGCCGGTCTTCGAGGAGTTCGAACCCGCGGCCGACTGCGGCTGCCCGGGCTGCGCCCGGCAGCGGCGTGACCTCGCCCTGGGCCTGCCCGTCCGGGCGGGCGGCCACCCGGCGGCCCACGGCGCCCGCCGCGCGCTGGTCCTGGTGACGGCGGCGGGCGTGGTCCTGGGCGGGGGTGGGACCGGAGCGGCGACGGCCCTCGCCGGCCCGTCGGGCCCGCTCGCCCCGGCGGACGCGCCGGGCGGCCCGACGGGAACGGGCCGGGCGGACCCGAGGGAAACGGGCCGGGCGGACCCGAGGGGAACAGGCCCGGCGGGAACAGGCCGGGTGGACCCCGGGGGAACAGGCTCGGCGGGAACGGATCTGGCGGAAACAGGCCCGGTGGAGGCGGACCCCGCGGTCCTGCGGGAGCAGGCCGTGACCCGGTCCGTCGGCTCGGCCGACGCCACCGGCTCCGTCGGCTCGGTCGGATCCACCGGCTCCGCCGGCGCCGCCGACACCCCCTGGCCGGGGCCCGAGACCCCGCAGGGCGGGCGGGGACCGCTGCACGGCGCGCCGGGGCCCGGCCCGGACCCGACCCCGATCTCCTTCCCGACGACCAGTCAGGTCTCGACGGAGACGCTGCGGCGGACGACCCGCGCGGAGATCATCAACCGGGCCAAGACATGGGTCGCCGCGCAAGTCCCGTACTCCATGGAGGAGTACTGGTCGGACGGATACCGCCAGGACTGCTCCGGCTACATCTCCATGGCCTGGAACCTGCGCAGCAACGAGTGGACCGGCAGCCTCGACCGCTTCGCCGAGCGGATCGACCGCACCGAGCTCCAGCCCGGCGACATCCTGCTCTTCCACAACCCGGCCAACCCGACCCGCGGCTCGCACGTCACGATCTTCGGCGGCTGGACCGACTACACCCACACCTCCTACATCGCCTACGAGCAGACGAAGCCGCGCACGCGGAAGCAGGCGACGCCCATGGCGTACTGGGAGAACGCCGACCGGTACGTGCCCTACCGCTACAAGGGCGTGGTCAGCGGCAGTACGGGCGGCGGTGCGGAGCCCACGGCGACGACGCCGTTCCCGGGAGCGGGGAAGTTCGGCCCGGGCGCGAACAACGCGTACGTCACCCGACTCGGGCAGCTCCTCGTCGAGCGCGGCGGCAGGAAGTTCTACAGCCAGGGCCCCGGTCCGAAGTGGGGGGAGGCGGACCGCAGGGCGACCCAGGCGTTCCAGCTCGCCCAGGGCTGGAAGGGCGCGGAGGCGGACGGGCTGCCCGGGCCGCACACGTGGCGGCTCCTGACGACCGGCGGGGGCAAGGGCATCGGCGGTTCGAGTGGTTCGGGCGGCCCGAGCGCGAATGCGGCGGGGTTTCCCGGGCGTGGCTACTTCCGTCCGGGCCAATCCAACGCATATGTGGAGAAGCTGGGCAAACAACTGGTGAAGCGGGGCTTCGGCAAGCACTACCTGTCGGGACCCGGTCCGCGCTGGACGGAGGCGGACCGCCGCAACGTCGAGGCGTTCCAGCGGGCACAGGGCTGGCGCGGCGGAGCGGCCGACGGCTACCCGGGCCCGGAGACCTGGCGGCGTTTGTTCCGATGACCCCGAGAGCATGAGGTGGACCCCGAATGACGGCATCGACCCCGAACCCCGCGGACTCCGGCGCGGCGGCCTCGCGTGACGCGGCCCGCACGGCCAGACGCCTGACGGACGGCACCCTCCCGCGCACGTCCCCACCGGACAAGGACCGCCCCCTGCCCACCCCGAAACCGGACCGGGGGCCGGACCCGGAGTCGGGCACGGCACCGGGGGCCCCGGCGGGTCCGGCGCCGAGCGGGGAGGGGGAGCCGCCGACGGGACCCGCCGTGGCGGGGTCCGCGTCCGGTACGGCGCCGATGCCTCCGACGGGTACGCCGGGGCCGCCCCCGACCGGGCCCGCGCCCGACGCGACGGGACCCGGCGGGGCGGGGCTTGCGTCCGGTGCGCCGCCGGTGACCTCGACGGGCACGCGGGAGACGCCCCCGGCCGGGGACGTGCCCGGCACGGCGCCGGGGGCGTCGGAGACGCCGGTTCCGACGGGCGCACCGGTTCCGGCGGGTCCTGTGTCGGGCTCGGGGGCGGTGGTTCCCGGCGGGCCGGGGCCGGGGGCTCCGGCCGGTCTCGCGCCCGGCTCGGATGTGGCGGTTTCGACCGGGCCCGCGCCCGGGTCGGGTGCGGCGGTTTCCGCCGGGTCCGCGGCCGGGGCGGGCGCCCCGGCTCCGGCCGGTCTCGCGCCCGGCTCGGATGTGGCGGTTTCGACCGGACCCGCGCCGGGGCCGGGAGCGGCGGTCTCCGCCGGGCCCGTGTCCGGCTCGGGCGCCTCGACCCCGGTTCCGGCCGGGCCCGCGCCCGCTTCAGGGGCGTCGGCTCCGGCCAGGTCCGCGCCCGTCTCAGGGGCGTCGGCCCCGGCCGGACCCGCGCCCGTCTCGGGGGCCTCGGCCCCGACCGGGCCCGCGCTCGCCTCCGGGGCATCGGCTCCGACCGGGCCCGCGCCCGGTGCCGGCCCGGACCGGGTGGGTCCCGGCATCACGCGGGGGCCCTCGGTCGGGCCCGCCTCCGGCGAGGGGGCTGCCGTCGAGGGTGGTTCCGTCCCCGGTGCGTCGGCGGCGGCCCCGGCCCCCGAGGCCCGACCCTCCGCCGCCCCGGTCCTCGCCGCCCCGGCTCCCGACCGCCCCACCGAGAAGGTCGCCGACGAGGGCGGCGACGGCGACGAGGCTTCCGTCCTGGCGCCTGCCACGGCCCCCGCTCTCACCCCCGCCCCCGCCGTGCTCGACCTCCGGCGGATCAGTGGGGCGCGGGTCGGCACCGTCGCGGTGCCCGTCGCCGCCGTGGTGCGGGTGGCGCGGCGGAAGAACGTGATCGGGACCGAGACCACCGGCTCCATCCCGGTGCACCTGCTCTTCCGGGACGAGCCGGAGACCGCCGTCCCCGTCGCGGCGGGCGACGAGGGGCCCGACACGATCTCCATGGCCGCGCCGACCCCGCCGGCGGTGGGCCGCAAGCCCGCCATCCCGGCCCCGTCGAAGGTCCAGTCCGTCCCGACCAAGCCGGACCCCGAGCCCCGGACCGAGCCGACCTCGGAGCCGAACTCCAAGGCGAAGCAGAAGTCGCACTCCACGCCACCGTCCAAGGCCCCGGCCCGCCCGCAGCCCAAGAACGGGCCGGAGTCCCGGCCGAGGCCGAAGGTCGCCGCCTCGCGTCCCGCCCCCACCGCCGATCCCGCGCTCGTGGAGCGGCCGGGGGCGGTGCTGCCCGGGTGGGTCGGGGTGGTCGCCGGGGTGCTGGCGATCGCCTGGTGCGCGGGGGTCGTGTGGTGGGTCGGGGCGGTGCCCGCCGAGGCGGCGCGGATGCTGGGGCTGCCGACACGGCCGTACAACGGCATCCCCCTCGGACAGTGGGCCCTCCTGGCCCTGGGCGTGGTGCTCGCGCTGTTCGCGCTGGGCGGTCTCACCCGTGGCCGGGTCGGTTACGCCTGGGTGCTGTCCCTGTTCGGCGACTACCGCGGCACGGTCCGCCGTACGGGCCTGGTGTGGGTCAGTCCGCTGCTGCTCCGCCGTCGGGTGGACGTCCGGCTGCGGCACTGGCGCAGCGAGCCGCTGTCGGCGGTGGACGCGAAGGGCACCGCGCTCGACGTGACGGTCCTGGTGGTGTGGCGGGTGCGGGACACGGTCCGGGCGGTGCTCGGGGTCGACGGTCACGAGGACTACCTGCGGGAGCAGGTGGAGGCGGCGATGGCCCGGGTGCTGTCGCAGCTTCCGGCGGACGCTTTCCACGAGGACGCCCCGACGCTGCGGGACGCGGAGGCGGTCGGCGAGGCCCTGACGCGGATGCTGTCGGCGGAGTGCGCGCCGGTCGGCGTGGACGTGTTCTCGGCGCAGCCGACGCGCATCGAGTACGCGCCGGAGGTGGCGGCGGCGATGCGCCGGCGCCGGATCGCGGCGATCGACGCGAAGCACCGGGACAGCGTGCTGACCTCGGTGGTGGACGCGGTGGACGACGTGGTCCACCGACTGACCAGTCGTGGTCTGGTGGAGCTGGACGACTACGAGCGCAAGGCGCTGGTCAAGGACCTGACGGTGGCGTTCTACACGGGCAGGACGGGGCCGGTGGAGGGGGTGTGAGGGGGATGGACACGGCCGACGTCCGTCCATACCTTGGTACTTGGTCCAGACCAAAGCACGAGTGAAGCAGTACCGTACGCGCGCGCACGGCCCAACGGAACTCCCCCACGTTCTCCTGGAGCGAAGCATGCGCAAAAAGTCAGTCGGGGCGGCGGTGGTGGCGCTCGGCGTCGCCGGCGCCACCCTCCTGGGCACCGGCACCGCCGGCAGCCACGGCTACACCGACTCGCCGATCAGCCGTCAGAAGCTCTGCGCCAACGGCACCGTGACGAACTGCGGACCCATCCAGTGGGAGCCGCAGTCGGTCGAGGGTCCGAAGGGCTTCCCCGCCGCCGGTCCCGCCGACGGGAAGATCTGCTCCGCCGGGCTCTCGCAGTTCGCGCAGCTCGACGACCCGCGCGGCGGCGCCTGGCCCGCCACCCGGCTCACGGCGGGGCAGAGCTACGGCTTCCGCTGGCAGTTCACGGCCCGCCACCGCACCACCGACTTCAAGTACTACATCACCAGGAACGGCTGGGACCCGACGCAGAAGCTGACGCGGGCCGCGCTCGACCCCCAGCCGTTCCTGACCGTCCCCTACAACAACCAGCAGCCGCCGGCGACGCTCTCGCACTCCGGGACGATCCCGGCGGGCAAGACGGGCCGGCACCTGATCCTGGCGGTGTGGACGATCGCGGACACCGCGAACGCCTTCTACGCCTGCTCGGACGTCACGTTCTGACGGTCCGTCCCTGACGGTTCAGTTCTGATGGGCCGTCAGTTATGGTCCGGCCCATGAGGAGCGCGGACACCGTCGCGGAGCTCGTACGGCGCCAGTGGGGCGACCACCGGACCGGCCTGAGGGACGAGCACCACACCCTCACCCACCACCAGGTCGCCGCCGGCGCCGCCGCGCGGGCCGCACTGCTCGTGGACCTGATGCCACCCGTGCCGAGGAGTGAGCCACACCTCGGCATCCTGCTCGACAACACGCCGGAGTACCCGCTCTGGCTCAGCGCGGCGGCCCTCGCGGGGGCCGCCGTCGCCGGGATCAACCCCACCCGGCGCGGCCCCGAACTCGCCCGGGACATCCTCCACACCGAGTGCCGGGTCCTCGTCACCCAGCGCGCCCACCTGCCGCTCCTCGACGGGCTCGCGCTGCCGGGCCTGCGGATCCTGGTCACGGACACCGAGGCCTACCGGGAACTCCTCGCCCCCTACGGGAACGCCCGGCCGGGAGACGCCACCCTCGGCCCCGTGCGCCCCGACAGCCGCTTCCTGCTCTCCTTCACCTCCGGTTCGACGGGCGCGCCGAAGGCCGCCCTGTGCAGCCAGGGGCGCCTGGCCGCCGCGGGCTCCTCGCTCGTCGCCCACTTCTCCGTCGGCCCGGACGACGTCCACTACGTCTGCATGCCGATGTTCCACGGCAACGCCGTGATCGCCGACTGGGCGCCCGCGCTCGCCGCCGGGGCCGGGGTGGCGCTACGGGCCCGCTTCTCGGCCTCCCGCTTCCTCCCCGACGTACGCCGCTTCGGTGCCACGTACTTCACCTACGTGGGCCGAGCCGTGCAGTACCTCCTTGCCACCCCGCCCGGCCCCGACGACCGCGCGCACCCGCTGCGGCTCGGCTTCGGCACGGAGGCGGGGGCGGTGGACGCGGCCCGCTTCCGGGAACGCTTCGGGGTCCCGCTCGTGGAGGGGTACGGCTCCTCCGAGGGCGGCGCGGCGATCCAGCGGACCCCGGACACGCCGGCGGGCGCGATCGGCCGGGCGGCACCGGGCGACGACCTGGCGGTGATCGATGCGGAGTCGGGCGAGGAATGCGCCCCGGCCCGCTTCTCGCCCACGGGCCGGCTCCTCAACGCCGCCGAGGCGGTCGGCGAGCTCGTCAACCGGGGCCGCTCGCCCTTCGAGGGCTACTGGCGCAACCCCGAGGCGGAGGCGGCCCGGCTGCGCGGCGGCTGGTACTGGACCGGTGACCTCTTCTACCGGGACGCCGACGGCTTCCTCTACTTCGCGGGCCGTACGGACGACCGCCTGCGGGTCGACAGCGAGAACCTGGCCGCGGCGATGATCGAGAACATCCTCGCCCGCTGGGACCGGGCGGCGGGGGTCGCCGTCTACGCGATACCCGACCCGGTGACGGGCGACCAGGTCATGGCGGCGCTGGCCCTGCGGGAGGGCGCGGACTTCGAGCCGGCGGCCTTCGCCGACTTCCTGGCCGTCCAGCCGGACCTGGGGACGAAGATGGCGCCGCGCTTCGTCCGCGTGATGCGGGAGCTGCCCCTCACGGCCACGAACAAGATCCACCGGGTGGCCCTCCGCCGGGCGGCGTTCCTCTGTCGGGACCCGGTCTGGTGGCGCCCCACGCCGGGCGCGTCGTACGAGCCCCTGACCCCCTCGGCCGCCACCGCGCTCCAAGCGCAGTACGTCCGCCATGGCAGGGAACTAAAGTTTACAAATGGCTGACCGGTAACTAAAGTTGTCGCATGCCTTCATCTGAGATCACCCCCGAAGAGCAGGCCGAACTCGACAAGGCCCTCTATGACGCCCTCAACCCGCTCGCGTCGGCCCTGCGGCAGCGAGCGTCCGGGCTGCCGGCCGACCGCATGTGGGCGGCGGACCCGGTCGACGTGGCTCTGTCCGTACTGTCCGCGTGGAAGGTCGTGGACGCGGAGGTCAAGCGACTGACGGCCATCGCGGCGGGCACCGCCGGGTCCTACGGCGCGAGCTACGAACAGATGGGTGCCGTGTGGGGCATCACCCGGCAGGGCGCCCGCAAGAAGTGGCCCGACGCCGTCACCCGTGCGGCGGCCGTCGCACTCGAACTGTGGGGTGGAACGGCCGAACTGACACCCTCGTCCGGAGGCTGGGGTTGGACCGGCAAGGGCGCCGACGGAACGAGCGGCCCGGCCGACGGCGGCGAACGTTTCGCGACGAGGGAAGAGGCGGCAGCCCACGCGGGAGCCTTCCTCAAGGAGCACGCCCTCGCCCAGTCCTAGGGCCCCCGCGTTGCGCCCGCCCGTTCCGCCCTTGCGGAACGGGCGCCTGCAACCGGGTGCCGTGGCGGTGGGTCCAGCCCCACCCCGGTCCCACCCCCCAGCCCCATCGCCCCGTCCGGGCCGGCGGGCCTAACGTGGGGCCGCATGGACCCCCGTACCCCCTGGCAGGCACTCACCCGCCCCCGTTTCCCCCTCGGCCCCTGGCCCTGGCGGGCCGTCGGATACCTCGTGTCGGGCGGGCTCGTCGGGGCCGTCGCCGGGGCCGGGCTCCTGGTGCTGGGGGTGTTCTCGATGTTCCTCGTCGGGCTGCCGCTGCTCCTCCTCTCCGGGCTCGCCCTCGGCCGGGTCGAGCGCCTGCGGCTCCGTCTCGTCGACCTGGACCCCGTCCCCGACCCGCACCGCGTCCCCGCCGCGCCCGGCCTCGCCGCGTGGCTCCGGGTCCGGGCGGGGGAGCAGGCCACCTGGCGGGAGCTCGCGTACGCCCTGCTGTTCGCCACCGTCCTGTGGCCGCTCGACCTCCTCGCCCTCGCCGTGGGTGTCGGCCTGCCCCTCGCCCTCCTCAGCGCCCCGTTCCGGCTGGCCGCGGACGGATACGAGACCAAGGTCGTCAAGGCGTACCTCGTCACCTCCTACCCGGAGGCCCTGGCCGCCGCCCTCATCGGCGCCGTCCTCCTCGTCGCCCTCGCCTACCCGCTCGCCGCCGTCGCCGGCGCCCGCGCCGCCCTCGCCCGGGCGCTGCTCACGCCCCGTGAGACCGAGAGGGAGGCCGCGATCGGCGAGGTCATCGCCTCCCGTGCCCGGCTCGTCGACGCCTTCGAGGCCGAGCGGCGCCGCATCGAGCGCGACCTGCACGACGGGGCCCAGCAGCGCCTGGTCGCCCTCACCATGACCCTGGGCCTGGCCCGGCTCGACGCCCCGCCCGGCGGCCCGCTCGCCGAGCAGCTGGCGAAGGCCCACGCGGAGGCCGGACAGGTCCTGACGGAGCTCCGCGAGCTGATCCACGGCATCCATCCGCAGGTCCTCGCCGACTACGGACTCGGCCCGGCGCTCGCGGACGCCGCCGACCGCTCCGCCGTCCCCGTCGACGTCGGCGCCGACCTCTCCGCGCTGCCCCGGCTGCCCGTCGCCGTCGAGAGCGCCGCGTACTTCGCCGGCTGCGAGGCGCTCGCCAACATCGGCAAGCACAGCGGCGCCCGCCGGGCGCGGATCACCGCCCGGCACACCGGTGGCGTCCTGCGGCTCGACGCCGAGGACGACGGGCGCGGCGGCGCGGACCCGGCCCGGGGCTCCGGCCTCACCGGACTCGCCGACCGGATCGCCGTCCTCGATGGCACACTGACGATCATGAGCCCGCCGGGCGGGCCGACCCTCCTGAGAGTGGAGATCCCGTGTCCCGCACTGCCGACAGGCTCCGTGTCGTCCTCGCCGAGGACAGCGTCCTCCTCCGGGAGGGACTGATCGGGCTCCTGGCCCGGTTCGGCCACGAGGTCGTCGCCGCCGTCGGTGACGCCGACGCCCTGCGCGAGGCGGTCGCCGTCCACGAGCCCGACATCGTCGTGACCGACGTCCGGATGCCGCCCGGTTTCCAGGACGAGGGCCTGCGCGCGGCGGTCGCGCTCCGCGCCGAGCGGCCGGCCCTGCCGGTCCTGGTCCTCAGCCAGTACGTGCAGCGCAGCTACGCCGCCGATCTCCTGGACGCGGGCGACGGCACCGGTGTCGGCTACCTCCTGAAGGACCGGGTCGGGCAGGTGGAGGAGTTCGCGGACGCCCTGGCCCGGGTCGCGGCCGGCGGCACGGTCGTCGATCCGGAGGTCGTGCGGCAGCTGCTGCGCCGGCACCGGGATCCGCTGGAGGCGCTGACCCCGCGCGAGCGCGAGGTCCTGGGTCTCGTCGCGGAGGGCCGTTCCAACGGGGCGATCGCCCGCCGTCTGGTCGTGACCGAGGCCGCCGTCGGCAAGCACATCGGCAACATCCTGGCGAAGCTGGACCTGCCGCCGGCCGAGGACAGCCACCGCCGGGTCCTCGCCGTCCTCACGTACCTCCGGGCATGACGAGAAGGGCCCCTCACCGTGGTGAGGGGCCCTTCTCGTCTGTGCGCCGCCAGGGACTCGAACCCCGGACCCGCTGATTAAGAGTCAGCTGCTCTAACCAACTGAGCTAGCGGCGCCTGCTGACAGAGAAAATACTACCTGGTCCCGAGGGGTGCTTCCGACCACCCCGCGGGACCGGCTCCGAGCAGGCCGGGCCGCGGCCTCAGATCGCCAGCGAGAGCACCACCGGAGCGGCCCGCCGGTTGAGCGTGTCCGCCGCCGCGCGCAGCCGGTGGGCGTGCTCGATCGGCAGGGAGAGCGCCAGGCAGCCCACGGCGGAGCCCGCCGTCAGCGGGACGGCCGCGCAGACCGTGCCCACCGCGTACTCCTGGAGGTCGAGCACGGGGACGGTCGCCGGCTGGCTGTCGAGCTTCGAGAAGAGGATCCGCTCGCTGGTGATCGTCCGGGAGGTCAGCCGGGCGATCTTGTGCCGGGAGAGGTGGTCCCGGCGGCCGTTCTGGTCGAGCTGGGTGAGCAGGCACTTGCCGACCGCGCTGGCGTGCGCGGCCGAGCGGAAGTCCACCCACTCGTTGACCTTGGGCGTGCGCGGGCCGTCGGCGAACTGGGTGATCTTCACCTCGCCGTCGATGTACCGACTGATGTAGACCGCCGCGCCGACGGAGTCCCGGAGCTCGGTCAGGGTCTCCTGGAGCTTGGCCTCCAGGGCTTCGCGGCGGGTCAGGCCGGAGCCGAGGAGGACGAGGGAGTCCCCGATCACGTACGCGCCGTCGGCGACCTGCTCGACGTACCCCTCGCGGCGGAGCATGAGGAGCAGTGAGGACAGGTGGGCGACGGGCAGGCCGGTCTCGCGCGCGATCTGGACGTCTGTCACTCCGCCACCGTGCCGTGAGACCGTCTCGAGGACGCGCAGGGCGTATTGCACCGAGTGGAACGGCGCGGTGGGCTCGGGCTTCAGCGCCACGGTTTCCCCCTACCAGGTTGTGACCGCAAGCTTTCGTACCACGATAACCGCCAAGGGCCCTTCACGGGGCGGCTGTTGGCGAGAATGATGCGACGGAGCGGGCCCCTGGGCTGCGACGCGACACTCTGGCATATGCCCATGTCATGAGTGGCGCGCAGAGCCTCAGGTCAGGGCCGTGCGCGGCGGCGCCGAGGTCGATGTTCGGCCATCGGCGGGCGCAGAAAATTTCTGCCGCGAGGGAGCGGAATAAGCGGAGACACCCTCCTGTTGTCGTCCTGATGTATCCGCATGTGTGCCGAGGAGGGCCCCGAAGGTGACCGACGCTATTCGAGGAGAGGCGCGGGGCAGCGCGCCCGTGCCGCTGTCCGTGCTGGACCTGGTGACCGTCGGCAGCGGGCGGACCGCGACCCAGGCGCTCGCCACGAGCGTCGAGCTGAGCCGGCTCGCCGAGCGGCGCGGCTTCCACCGGCACTGGGTGGCCGAGCACCACTCCATGCCCGGGGTCGCCTCCTCCTCCCCGGCCGTGATCCTCGCCCACCTCGCGGCCCACACCCGGCGCATCCGGCTCGGCTCGGGCGGCGTCATGCTGCCCAACCACGCCCCGCTCGTCGTCGCCGAGCAGTTCGGCACCCTGGAGGCCCTCGCCCCGGGCCGGGTCGACCTCGGCCTCGGGCGCGCGCCCGGCACCGACGGGGTGACGGCCGCGGCCCTGCGCCGCTCCGACACCCTCGACGAGGGCGCCGACGACTTCCCGCAGCAGCTGGCCGAGCTGACCCGCTTCCTGGACGACGACTTCCCGGACGGCCACCCGTACGCCCGGATCCACGCTGTGCCGGGGCCGGTGCAGGGCCCGAAGGGGCGCCCGCCGATCTGGCTGCTCGGTTCCTCCGGCTTCAGCGCCCGTCTCGCCGGGGTGCTCGGGCTGCCCTTCGCCTTCGCCCACCACTTCTCGGCCAGGAACACGATCCCGGCGCTCGACCTCTACCGGGACTCCTTCCGGCCCTCGGAGGTCCTCGACGCCCCGTACGCGATGATCGGCGTCTCGGCGTTCGCCGCCGAGGAGGCGGCGCAGGCCCGCCGCCAGGTCCTCGCCGGCGCGCTCGCGATGCTGCGGCTGCGCACCGGCCGGCCCGGCCTGGTGCCGACGCCGGAGGAGGCGGAGGCGTACGGATTCAGCCCCGCCGAGCGGGAGTTCGTCGACGGCTGGCTCGCGAACGTCGTGTACGGCACGCCGGGCGAGGTGCGCGTCGGCCTGGACGACCTCCGGAAGCGGACGGGTGCGGACGAGCTGATGATCACGGCCAACGGGCACGGCGGCGCGGAGCGGGTGCGGAGCTACGAGCTGATCGCCGACGCGTACGAGCTTCCGGAGCTGCCGGAGTCGCCGGAACTGCCGGAGGCCTAGGGCGCGCAGGGGGCCGGGGGGCGAAAATCCCGGGCCGTTGGTTCAGCGTCGAACGAACCGCGCCCTCGCCCTAAGCGAACCTTAAACCGCTCGTCACCGATGGTGGCGGGCGGTTTCCTTTTGTGCTTCACCCCTCTGACAAGGGCTTTCTCCATCAAATTGGTCTAGTCCTCAATCTGGTTCAGACCATTGACGAGCTGTTCACGCGGCGGATATCACTGCTCCAACTTCCGTACCGCCACCCCCTCCCGGAGGCAGCACGTGCACCCCCGTAAGCCCTTGATCGCCGCGCTCCTCAGCTCGGCCCTCGCCGCCGGCGCCCTCGCCGCCACGGCCGGACTCGGCTCCGCCCAGGCCGCCGAGACCGGCACCACCGCCTCCACGGGAGGCGTGAAAATCGCGTACTACGACCAGTGGAGCGTCTACGGGAACGCCTTCTACCCGAAGCACCTCGACGAGCGGGGCATCGCGGCGGGGCTGGACGTCATCAACTACTCGTTCGGGAACATCCACCCGACCGACCTCACCTGTTTCGAGGCCAACAAGGCCGCGGGCGACGACAACAACCCCAACGCGGGCGACGGCGCCGGCGACTCGTACGCCGACTACCAGAAGTCCTTCTCGGCCGCGGACAGCGTCGACGGCGTCGCCGACAAGTGGGACCAGCCGATCGTGGGCGTCTTCAACCAGTTCAAGGAGCTGAAGGCGAAGCACCCCAAGCTGAAGATCAACATCTCGATCGGCGGCTGGAGCTACTCCAAGTGGTTCTCGGACGCGGCCAAGACCGACGCGAGCCGCAAGAAGTTCGTCGCCTCCTGTATCAAGCAGTACATCCAGGGCGACCTGCCCGTCGAGGGCGGTTACGGCGGCCCCGGCACCGCGGCCGGCATCTTCGACGGCATCGACATCGACTGGGAGTACCCCGGCTCGCCCGACGGCCACCTCGGCAACCACTACGCCCCCGAGGACAAGCAGAACTTCACGCTCCTCCTCGCCGAGTTCCGCAAGCAGCTCGACGAGTACGGTGCGGCCCACGGCGGCAAGAAGTACCTCCTGACCGCCGCGCTCCCGGCCGGCCAGGACAAGATCAAGAACATCGAGACGGACAAGATCGGCGCGTACCTCGACTACGCGAACATCATGACGTACGACATGCACGGCGCCTGGGACGGCGACGGGCCCACGTACCACCAGTCCCCGCTGCGCTCCGGCACGAACGACCCGACCGACGTCATCAAGCCGGGCACCGAGAAGTACTCGATCGAGAACGCGATCGACTCCTGGATCGACGGCAAGCCCGCCTACGGCATCACCGGCGGCTTCCCGGCGAACAAGCTGACCCTCGGCTACGAGTTCTACTACCGCGGCTGGAAGGGCGTCCCGGCCGGCACCACCAACGGCCTCGCGCAGCCCGCGACCGGCGGTTCCAACGCCCGCCCGCTGAGCCAGGCGGCCGGCATCGCGTACTACAAGGAGCTCGGCGGCATCGTCGACAACCCGTCGACCACCTTCTGGGACGACCAGGCCAAGTCCGCGTACTTCTACAAGGACGGTGAGTTCTTCACCGGCCTGGACAAGCGCACCGTCCAGGCGCGCGCCGACTACGCCCACAACCGCGGCCTGGCCGGCGCGATGATGTACTCGCTCCTCGGCCTCGACGCCAACGCGACCCTCTTCAAGGACATCGTGACGGCGGTCGGCTCGTCCCCGACGACCCCGACCACCCCGCCCACGACCCCGCCGACGACGCCTCCCACCACCCCGCCGACCACCACGCCGCCCACCACCCCGCCGACGACGCCGCCGACCACCGGCTGCACCGCCGCGCCGTACGTGGCCGGCACCGTCTACACCGGCGGCTCGCTCGTCTCCCACAAGGGCCACACCTGGAAGGCCCAGTGGTGGACCCAGAACGAGGAGCCGGGCACGACCGGCGAGTGGGGCGTCTGGAAGGACCAGGGCGCCTGCTGATCCCTCTGGCCGAATGAACCACTGCCCCCGCCCGGAATGTCCCTCCGGCCGGGGGCAGTTCCATGCCCGGAATCCCGTACGACCCGGACCGGCGAGCCGATCAGACCGGCAGCGGCTCCGAGTCGATCAGACCGGCAGCGGCTCCGTGCCGATCAGCTCGGCGATGCGGTCCGGGGCCACCGCCCGCGAGTACAGCCAGCCCTGCCCGGTGTCGCAGCCGATCCGGCGCAGCCGACTGGCCTGCCCGGCCGTCTCGACGCACTCCGCGGTCACGGTGAGGCCGAGCCGGTGCGCCAGGTGCACGAGCGCCTCGACGATCAGCTCGTCCGCCGGGTTGGCGTGCTCCTCGTCCTGGAAGCCCCGGACGAAGGAGCCGTCCAGCTTGAGCACGGAGACCGGCAGCCGGCTCAGATAGGCGAGGTTCGAGTAGCCGGTGCCGAAGTCGTCGATCGCGATCCGCACGCCCATGTCGCTCAGCGCCTGGAGCGCCTGGAGCGGCCGGCCGTTCGAGCCCATCACCGCGGACTCGGTCAGCTCCAGCTGGAGCAGGTGCGGGGCGAGACCGGTCTCCGCGAGGATGCCGGCCACGTCCGCGACCAGGTCGGAGTCCCAGACCTGACGGACCGCCACGTTGACGCTGACGAAGATCGGGCGCTCGCGCGGATGGTCCTTCTGCCACTGCCGGGCCTGGCGGCAGGCGGTGCCCAGTACCCACCGCCCCAGCTCCACGATGGAGCCGTCCTCCTCGGCGATCCCGATGAACCGATTCGGCGCGAGCGAGCCGAACTGCGGGTGGTTCCAGCGCACCAGTGCCTCCACCCCGCGCACCGCCCCGTCGGCCAGGTCCACCAGTGGCTGGTACTCCAGGGCGAACTCCCCGCGCTCCACGGCCGGCCGCAGGGTGGAGGAGAGCGACTGCCTGGTCATGCGGTGGGCGTTGCGCTCCGGGTCGAAGAGCGTCCAGCGGGCCTTGCCGTCCGCCTTCGCCCAGTACAGCGTGGTGTCCGCGGCCTGCATCAGGGCGGTCGCCGTCGTCCCGGGCGCCGCCCGCTCGACCACGCCGATCGAGGCGGAGACCGAGAGCCGCTGGCCGCCCAGGTCGAAGGGGTGCTGCAGCGCGTCGAGCACCGAGCGCGCCAGGTCCGCCAGTTGTTCCGTGCCGGTGGAGTCCTCGACCAGGATCGCGAACTCGTCGCCGCCGAGCCGCGCCACGAGGTGGCCGCCGTTGCGGGTGTAGCCGTCGCTGTCCGCGCACTCCGTCAGCCGGGTGGCGACGGCGGCCAGGAGCCGGTCGCCGACCCGGTGGCCGAGGGTGTCGTTGACCGCCTTGAAGCCGTCGAGGTCCAGGTAGCAGAGACCGATCCGCCCTGTTCTGCCATAGCCGTACGACTCGTATGACTCGTGTGACTCATGCGACCGGGGGGACTCCTGGGAGCCGTACTGCGCACTGGCCTCGGCGACCGCGGCGTCCTGGGCCGCGACCTCCAGGGCCGCCGAGAGGCGCTCGAAGAACAGTGCCCGGTTGGGCAGCCGGGTCACCGGGTCGTGCATCTGGAGGTGGCGCAGCCGGGCGTGGAGCTCGCGCCGCTCGCTGATGTCCGCGATCGACAGCAGGACGCGCCGGCTGTCGGGCACGGGAGCGACGGTGACCTCGGCCCACAGCGAGCGCCCGTCGGCGTGCTTGAGGCGTCGGGTGCAGCGGAAGCGGGAGCGGCGGCCGCCGAGCACCTCGCGGTAGGCGTGCCAGGTGCGGCCGTCGGAGGCGAGGTCGACGAGGTCGGCCGCGGCCTGCTCCCGGAGCGCCGCGGGCTCGGTGCCGAGGAGGGTCCCGAAGGAGTCGTTGGCGGCGATGACGACGCCGTCCTCGTCGACCACGGCCATGGCGAGCTGGGCGACCCGGAAGGCGGCGCGGTAGTCGCGGAGTTCGGCCGTCCGGCGCGCGAGGTGACGCTCCGTGAGTGCGGGTTCGGCCGCGTGTGTCTCCGCCGGCTCTGGGTGCACCGGTCCTTCGGGGGTTCCGCTCACCGCTCGCTCCCGTGTGCAGTCGGGCCGGTCACATGTGGTCGGGATGGTCGGCCAAGGAAGAGTGAGCCGATCATAGAGCCAGCCGGGGGAGCGTTCCAGCTCCGAGGCGTCCGTGAGGGGCCTCCGGCGCTGTGAGGCTGCCCACCGGACCGGCCCGCCCGATCGTTTCTGCACGGGTCTGACACGGGCCGTCGCGGGCATGACCGAATGTGACTTTCCGTGAGCTGAACCGCGCTCGTGTCGCGTCGACCCCATGGCGCGCCCTCACCCGACCGGGGCAGCGGAAACATGCGAAACGCCGCAAACCATCACAAGGTGGGTGGGGTGTCCCGCATTCCCGATCCGGAGGTCCACGTGAGGGCTCAGCAGCCACCCGGGGGAGTGGAACGCTCACGACTGCGTGCCGGCGCGGCGGCCTTCACCGCGCTCGCCGCCCTGGCCGCCACGGGGCTCGTCGCGGGCCCCGCCGTCGGCGCGCCCTCGGCGAGTCCCTGCGCCCTGCCCCGTACCGCCGCCCACCACTCGCTCGGCCTCGACACCTGGAACAGCTCCTACCCCCGGCCGAACCAGGACCTCGACGCGGTCATGATCTTCCTGTCCTTCCCGGACTCCGCACCGCTCACCGAACCGGCCGAACTCGCCGCCGACCACTTCCCCGCCACCAGCGAGTACTTCGCCCGCGCCTCCTACGGACGCTTCGACCTGCGCCCGCACCCCCGGCCCTCCTGGACCCCGATGCCGCACGCGTCGGAGGGGTACGCCATACGGCGTGACTGGGACGCCGGGAAGCGGGCCGCCTACCTCCGCGACGCGATCGCCGCCGCCGACAAGGACGTCGACTTCTCGCGGTACGACATCGTCTACCTGGTCGCCGACCCGGACGCGCCCGGCGTGGACTCCGACGCGACCAAGGTCGTCAACCTGGAGCACCCGCTGGAGGCCGACGGCACCGAGATCAAGCGCGTCGTCACCGTCTTCGAGCGGCACCCGCCCGACCGCAACGTCCTCGCCCACGAGACCGGCCACGTCTTCGACCTGCCCGACCTCTACCACCGGCCGGTGGACGGCAAGGGCGACTGGGACACCCATGTGGGTGACTGGGACGTCATGGGCAGCCAGTTCGGACTCTCCCCGGACCTCTTCGGCTGGCACAAGTGGAAGCTCGGCTGGCTCTCCCGCGCCCAGATCGCCTGCGTCCAGGGCTCCGCCTCCCGGCTGGTCAGCCTGGAGCCGATCGACGTCCCGCCCCCGGCCGGCGGCACCCTCGGCACCCGGCTCGCCGTCGTCCGCACCGGCCCCGACAGCGTCCTGGCGATCGAGGCCCGGAGCAGTGCCGGGAACGACGCCGACACCTGCACCGAGGGCGTGCTCGTCTACCGGGTCCGCAGCAGCGCGGCCTCCGGCGACGGCCCGGTCGAGGTCGTGGACGCGCACCCGGCCACCCAGGCGTGCGCGGACCGCTCCGTCTACCCGCCGCTCGCGGACGCCCCCCTGGAGGAGGGCGAGACCCTGACCGTGCCCGGGACCGGGGTCCGCGTCGAGGTCACCGACCGCACCGAGGCGGGCGACTGGACGGTGAAGATCACCCCTCCCAGAGGGGCCTGATCCGGAGAACGAAGAAGCCCCTCGCTTCCGCGAGGGGCTTCTCCTGTCTGTGCGCCGCCAGGGACTCGAACCCCGGACCCGCTGATTAAGAGTCAGCTGCTCTAACCAACTGAGCTAGCGGCGCCTGCTGACGTCGTAGACATTAGCATCCGGATCGGCGGGAGGAAAAATCGATACCCGCACGTCGGCGGCGGAGGCCGCCCGGACGGCCCGCACGCAGGCCCAGAGCACGACCTCGGGGCCGGGCAGCCACGGGTGCCGGGTGTCCGGGGCCACCAGCCAGCGGGGCCCGGCGGAGCCGGACGGCACGAGGGCCGGCACGGTCACCGCGTCCCCGAGCCCGTGACAGAGCGGTCGGGGGACCGCCTCCCCCCATTCCTCCCAGTCGAGCAGGGCCGGCAGCCGCTGGGCCGTCCCCGGCGCGGCGAACAGCATCATCCGGCCCCGGTGTGTCGCGACGGGCCCCGAGCCGGGGCCCTCCTCCCACAGCCGGTCCAGCATCCGGCGGCCGAAGACCGGGTCCACGTTGACGACGTCGAAGACGGACCCGCAGGGCAGCGCCGCCGGGGAGGCGGGGCGGGACTCCCAGCGGGTGAGCGCGGCGCCCTCGCGGCCCCCGGCGGCCGAGGCGAGCCAGGCGGCCCCGTCGGCGGTCACCCGGGCCGTCTGGTGCCGTCCCTCGTCGCCCTGCCGGAGGAACCGGAAGATGTCGTGCGGGGTCTCGTCGCGCAGCCAGGTCGTCATGGATCCAGGTCTACCCGGTGTGATCACCCGATTGCCGAGGGTTCCCGGAATCCCGGACAGGAGGGGTGGGGGAGGAGTATCGTGCCCCCTCGGCATATGCCAGGGGTGGTTTTCGGTCAGGCGTACGCCTCCGAGCCACGCGCGTGAGGGCGCGTGGCGCGTTCCACCAGGCCCCGGCTCAGTCCTCCGTCGGCTGTCCGTTCGTCCGGATCAGGTCACGGCCGAACTCGATCATCTTCCGGGCGTAGTCCTCGGTCCACGCCGCCCGCTCGGCGACGTCCGCCGCCGTCAGCCGGTCGAACCGGCGCGGATCCGCCAGCTGCGCGGCCGCGATCGCCTGGAACTCGGTCGCCCGGTCCGTCGCCGCCCGGAACGCGAGCGTCAGCTCCGTCGCCCGGGACAGCAGCTCGCGGGGGTCCTCTATCGACTCCAGATCGAAGAAGTGCTCCGGGTCGGCGGTCGCCTCGGCAGGCTCGAAGATCAGCGGTGCCGGCCGAAGCCGCCGCTGTGTGCTCCGCTCCGCGGGTTCCGCCATCGTCCTTCTCCTCCTCGCACAGGCACGGCCCGGACTCCCGGGCCGTCTCCCATTGTCTCGCGCCCCGCAAGAGCGCGAACCTTTCCCCGTACGCCCCCGCGGTCCCTCCGGGCCCCGGTTTCGACCCGCGGGACGGGTCAGGGAGTCCAGGTCACCCGGTGTTCCTCGAGGTGGGAGAGGACCGCGTGGTTCGCCTCCCAGCCGTCGGGGAACGAGACCGCGACCCCCAGCCGCACCGGATCCGTCGACGGGTGCTCGTCGAGGAGCTCCGCCACGCCCGCCCGGCACACCACGACGCACGCGTGCCGGTGCCGGGAGGCCAGCACGCACAGCCGGCCCGTCTCCAGGTGGAAGGCGGTCGCGTCCGGGCGGCCCGACAGCGGATGGAGGACCACCGTCACGTCGTACTCACGGCCCTGGAGCCGGTTCGCCGTGTCCACCGTCACGCCCGTCACACCGAGGTCCGCGAGCGCCGCCCGGACCGCCGCCGCCTGGTCGCGGTGGGCGGTGCCGACGGCGATCCGGTCCGGGGTGAGCGGCACCGGGATCTCGGAGCGCTCCGAGACCGCCGCGCCGCCCCGGTCCAGGAGCCGACGCACGAGCAGGGCGATCGCGCCGACCGCCTCGGGGTCGGTGCGGGGGGTGTGCCGGGCCGGGAGTTCGAGCAGGCCCCAGCCGGACTCGGCGGCCTCGTCGAGGACCCGGTCGGGACCGGAACCGTCCGAGGGAACCCCGAAGGAGAGCCTCCGGTCCCCGTGCCCGGTGCCGCTGCGGAACGGCGTGTACGGGTAGAAGGCGTCCGACACCAGCGGCGCCGCCGTGGCCGGCAGCCGCCAGGAGACCGGCAGCCGGTGCTGCGGCAGCTCCGGGTTGTGCGCGAGCAGCGTGGAGACGGCGCTCGCCGAGGGGTCGTACGTGAGCCCCGCCCACTGCTCCGCGCCCACCACCGAGAACGGGTCGAGCTGCCCGGGGTCGCCCACGAACAGCGCCCGCTCGAAGAGCCCCGCCACGGCGAGCAGCGCGTCCGAGCGCATCTGGTACGCCTCGTCGACGATCGCGTGCGCCCACGGCTCGACGTTCTTCACGTGCCCCCACTTGGCGGCCGTGGACAGGACGACCGGCAGCCCGGTCAGCTCGCCCGCCTTCGCCGACTTCCGTACGTTGGCCAGGTCGTCGAGCGCCTTGTCGTACGGGTCGGAGTCGTTCGAGTGCAGCCGGCCGACCTCCAGGTCCGGCTCCTTCTCCGCGAGCCGCAGCACCAGGTCGTCCACCTGCGCGTTCGTCTGGGCGACCACCATCAGGGGGCGCCCGGCGGCGGCCAGCTCCAGGGCGGCGCGGACCACGAGCGTCGACTTGCCGGCACCCGGCGGGGAGTCGACGACGACGCCCCGCGCGGTGCCGTGCAGGGTGTCCGCCAGGATGGCGGAGGTCGCGCGGGCGGCCTCGGCGGACGGGTCGAACACGGTCACGGCAGGTCCTCGGGGATCACGGCGTCGGGCAGGGTCACGGCAGGTCCTCGGCGGTCACGGCGTCGGACGGAGTCACAGCACGTCATCGGGGGTCACGGCGTCGGGCAGTTCCACGGCGTCCGTCCGGGGCGGGCCGCCGTGTGTCCAGGGTGTCTCCCCCGGGTCCGGCAGCTTCGGCCCGACCCGCTGGTCGTGCTCGAACAGCGTCCAGGCGATCCGCTCGCCCTTCTCCGGCACGGAGCCCTCCGCGGGCTCCTTGGACCGGCCCATACGGTCCAGGATCCGCAGGAGCAGCGAGCCGTCCTCCTCGTACCGCACGAACTCCGCCGCCTGCGGCTTGCCGTCCAGCGAGCGGTACACCCTCGCCTTCTCGCCCAGGTGCGGCCGGTCGTCCGTGCGGACCGTGACGAGCGGGCGCGGCGCGGGCCGCTTCGACTCCGTCCACGCCATCGTCACCTCGACCACCTCGGCCGAGAACGCCTCGCCCGCGAGCCGCCGCCCCGCCAGGACCAGCGGGTCGTCCAGGGCCTCCTGCGCCTCCAGCTGGCCCTGCGCCTGCTCGCGGGCGGCGAGCTTCGAGGCCGCCGTCACGGCGTCGTCCCGGCGCGGCTGCGGCGGCTCGCCGGCCGCGACCCGGTCCCGGTGGCCGGTGAAGGACCAGCGGTCGCGGGTCCAGCGGTCCTCGACCCTGGTGCCCTCCGGCAGATCCCGCAGCAGCTCGACCGCCCGCCAGACCGCGTCCCAGGTCGGCTTCAGCTGCGAGGCGATCAGCCGGCGCAGCTCCCGCTCGGCCCCGTGCAGCTCGGCGAGGCCCGTGTCGGCGCTCTCGCCGTCCTCGGCCGCGCCGAGCGCCTGCCGGGCCCGGTCGTACCGCTCGATCGCCGGCGCGAGGAGCTTGTTGTCGAAGGCCGGGTCGGTCGCGGGCCCGGCGGGCGGGCACAGCAGCTGCCCCTGGGCGTCCCGGCCGACCTCGGCCCGCAGCGCCCCCTCCGGGCCGGACTCCCCGTCCCGCGGGTCGATCCAGGCGAGCAGCGCGCCCAGGTGCTGGTCCTCCAGGGACGACTGGCCGGTCGCCCAGTGCCGGTTGAGCAGGTCCGTCGCCGCGAGGAGCAGCGAGGAGCCGGGCACCCGGGCCCGCTCGCCGAAGTGCGTCAGCCACCGGCCGAGCAGCGGCACCCGCGGCGGCGCCGGGAACGGCGTCTCCGGGTCCTGCTCGGCCGTCCGCCGGAACCGCGTCGACCGCCCGAGCAGCCGCACGTACTCGATGCCCGCCCGGCTCGGCACGATCAGCTGCGGCGCGTCGGCGCACAGCTCGACCTCGACCTTCACCTTCTTCCCGGTCTCCGGGTCGACCTCGTTCCTCTCCGCCGCCTCGACGACGTCCGTGAACGAGTCGACGTACGGCAGGATCTCCTCGGCCAGGTCCGCGAGGAACGCGAACCGCAGGTCACGGTCCCGGGGTTGCGGCACCACCAGGAGCCGCGGCTCCTCCGGATCGGTGCCGACCAGAGCGCCCAGCGGGGCGCCCGCCTCACCGGCCGTCGTCAGCGGCACCAGGACCAACGGCCGCGCGGACAGCCGTCGGTGCCGGACCGTGGCGAGCGGCTGCGCCCGCCCCGACTCGACGGCCTCCATCCGGGCGAGCGTCGAGATCAGCGACATGCCGCCACCCCCGCCAGGGCCTCGTCGCGCAGCGCCCGCGCCCGGCGCAGCGCCGCCACCGCCGGGTCCTCCGGGTCGCCGGCCTCGCCGCGCGCCGCCGCCAGGACCGCGCCGACCGTCGTCAGGCCGCCCAACTCCCCCCGTACGGAACGGCCCAGGGTCTCCACCGCGCCCGCCTCCCGGGAGCGCGCCCGGCAGTGGAAGGCCAGCTCGCAGGCGGCCAGGCACTCCGGCGCGTACTGATGGGGGACGCACTCCACGGCCGCCGTCAGCTCCTCCGCCGTCCGCTCCACCACGTCGAAGCTGATGCCCTCCGGCAGGGCCCGCGCGATCTCGTCGATCCGGGTCAGCCGGGCCAGCTGACGCCGGGTCACCGACCGCTGCTTGCGCACGTCGACCACCGACGCCGTCGGCACGTTCGAGAAGTCCTTCGGGCAGACGAGGAGCACCGACTGCGCGACCCGCGCGCCCTCCGTACGGGCCGCCACCCGATCCAGGGCCAGCACGTACACGGCGGCCTGGCGGGCCGCCGCGCCCACCTTCGCCGCGTCGGCCGAACCGTCGATCATCGGGAACGACTTGATCTCCACCACCGTCCAGCCGCCGTCGGGGTGCACCACCACCGCGTCCGGCTCCAGATAGACGGGGGAACCGGCGACCTCCAGGGCGAGCAGCGGATGGTCGAGCAGCGCCCAGGCTCCGGCAGCGGTCGCCTCCCGCAGGGCGAGCGCCGTGCGCGCCACCCGCCCCTCGGGCCCGGCGGCGGCCAGGTCGGGCACGGACACCTCGCCCGGCTCCTCCACGCCGATCAGGCGCAGCAGTTCGCGCCCGCCGTCCGCCTTGACCTTCGCCTCGAAGGAGTTGCCCCGCACGATCGCGAACTGCGACTGCCCGAACGGCGCGGGCGAGCCGAGCTTCGCGGCCAGCGCCGACTTGTCGACGCCGGCGCCGTCGAGGATGGCCCGCCGACGGCAGCCCGGATTGGCCGCGAGCGCCGCGAGGGCCCGCGCGTCCATCGGACGCGGCACGACGCCCGGTCCACGCAGCTCAGCGAGTTGCTGCCTGCTGGTCGTCTGCGGTGTTCGGGACAGACCGCTGTCCAGGGATGCGCTCACCCGTGGAAGTCTCGCATCCGCCACTGACAACCGGGGGCGCTTCCGCCCTCCCGCCGATCCGGTCGGCGAGCCGCAGCGCGTACGGGGCGAGCAGCAGACCCGCGCCCATCACGGCCGCCCCGGCGACCGCGTCGAGCAGGTAGTGGTTGGCGGTGCCCATCACGACAAGGGCCGTGACCAGCGGGTACGCCACCCCGAGGGCCTTCGTGAGCGGCGTCCGCCCGTACCGCCACAGCATCACCCCGCACCACAGCGCCCAGCCGACGTGCAGGCTGGGCATCGCCGCGTACTGGTTCGTCAGACCGCCGAGCCCGCGCGGTGCGCTGGCCTCGCCGCCCCACCAGCCGTACGCGCTGAAGTGCGCCATCGTGTCCGTGAAGCCGTGGGCCGCGTCGAGGAGCCGGGGCGGGCAGGTCGGCAGCAGCGTGAAGCCGACGAGGCCGAGCAGGGTGGAGAGCATCAGCCAGGTGCGCGCGGCCCGGTAGTGCGCGGGGCGGCGGCGGAAGAGCCACACCAGGACCGCCGGGGTCACCAGGTAGTGCAGCGAGGCGTACGCGAAGTCCGCCGGGACCCCGAGCGCGGGGACGTCCGTGAACAGCCGGTTCAACGGGTGCTCGGCGTCGATCCCGAGACCCTCCTCGAACCGCAGGACCGCGAGCCCGTGCGCCGTGGCCGAGGCCTCGTCGCCCTTCACCAGGAGCCGCCCGCCCGAGTAGGCCGCGTACACGACGGCGATCAGGGACAGCTCCGCCCACCAGCGTGGCTTGCGCATGAACGAGTCCCCCGGTCGGTGATCGGCCCGGGGGAGGGGACGCGAGGCGGCCCCCGGGGGTTGCCCGGACGCCACCGCGCATTCACGTCGGCGATGATGGGAGAGGCACGTCCGCACCGTGAAACCCCTGGAGCGTCCTTCCCATGGCACCGCGCATCCTGCTCGCCCGGCACGGCCAGACCGAGTGGTCCCTTCTCGGCCGGCACACCGGCAGGACCGACATACCGCTGCTCGACGAGGGACGGCGCGGGGCGAAGCTGCTCGGCGAGCGCCTGCACCGGGGCCCCTGGCAGGGGCTGCCCGACGTGGAGGTGCGCACCAGCCCGCTCGTCCGGGCCAGCGAGACCTGCGAGCTCGCCGGCTTCGGGGACAGGGCCCAGCCCTGGGACGCGCTGATGGAGTGGGACTACGGGGCGTACGAGGGGCTGACCCCGCCCGAGATCCGGAAGATCCAGCCGGACTGGTTCATCTGGCGCGACGGCGTCGCCGAGGGGGAGACGCTCGCCCAGCTGTCGGACCGCGCCGACGAGGTCGTGGAGTGGGCCCGCTCCGCCGACCGGGACGTCCTGGTCTTCGCCCACGGCCACATCCTGCGCTCGATCGGCGCGCGCTGGCTCGGCGAGGACGTCTCCTTCGCCTCCCGCATCCGCCTGGACCCGACGAGCCTCTCGGTCCTCGGCTGGGCGTACGACGCCCCGGCGATCGAGCGCTGGAACGACACGGGGCACCTGGAGCAGTAGGCCCGGCCGGCAAGGGCCGGGGCGGTCCAGGGTCCCCGGTCGGTACGCGCGCCCGGCGTCGGTACGCGCGCCCGGTGTCGGTACGCGCGCCCGGTGTCGGTACGCGCGCCCGGCGTCGGTACGCGCGCCCGGCGTCGGTACGCGCGCGGCGTCGGGACGCGCGCCCGGCGTCAGTACGCGCCCGGCGTCAGTACGTGCCGGCCAGGACCCGGCTGGTCTCCGAGAGCAGGTCGCGGATCCGGGCCGAGGCGATGCCGTCGAGGGAGTCCACGACGCGCCGCGCCTCCGCCGCCGCCTCGTCCCGGCGGCCGGCGTGCGCCAGGTCCTTGGCGAGGTGGGCCCGGTAGAGCGCGAGGTTCCGGGCGAAGTGCGGGTTCTGCAGGACCACCGCCCGGTGGGCGTGGCGCGCCGCCCGGCCCCACTCGCCGAGCGCCGACCAGCACCCGGCCTCCAGCGCCTCCCGCTCCGGCTCGCCGAAGAAGGACATCCACTCGGGGTCGCCCTCGGCCGGGCCCCGCTCGAAGTGCTGGTGCGCGCGGCCGAGGGCCTGCTCGCAGGCGGAGCGGTCGCCGAGCCCCGCCCACCCGCCCGCCTCCCGCAGCGACAGCAGCGAGAGCAGCCGGGCCGAGTCCAGCGGCTGCGCGGCCCGCAGGCCCGCCTGGGCCGCCCGGACCGCCTCGCGGTAGCGGCCGGTGTCCCGGGCCAGGAACGAGGTGTTGCAGAAGGCGTGCGCCTCCAGGGCCGCGTTCCCCGCCACGCGCGCGGTGGCCAGCGCCTCCGCGTAGTGCGAGCGCGCGTCCTCGTGCCGGCCCGAGTCGTGGGCCAGCCAGCCGACGGAGAGGGAGAGCTCGCCCGCGCCCGCGTGCAGCCGGTCCTCGGTGGAGCGGCGGGTCATGGTGCCGGCGTCGAGGAGCGCGTACGCGGTACGGAGCGGCTGGGCGGCCACCTTGTAGAGCCCGTCGGCGCCGTGCCGGTCGTCGAGCAGTCGGATCCGCCGCACGGCGTCCTCGACGGCCCGCACCTCGGTCTCGCCGATCCGGTGGGTGCCGCGGGGGGAGGGGATCGCGACGGCGGGGCCGCCGAGTCCCAGCGAGGCGGCCGCCAGGGTGGCGGAGCCGCTCGTCATGAATGCGCGACGCAGCACGTCGCTCTCCTCATCGTTCCGGGTGGTGATGGCGTCGGGAGGCGCTGCCCCGGCCGGGACGGCCTGCCGCCGGCCGCGCACCGTCTCCCGCGCGGAGAACCCCAGGTCGGAGAGGCTCAGACCGGGGAACATGTGCAGGAAGACCCGCTCGTACGCGTAGTTGGGGCAGCGGATCTCGCCCGCCTCCACGCGCCCGATGTAGCGGGCGTCGCACGCGACCTGTTCGCCGATCTCCCGTGCCGCCCGGCGGACCGCCGCGGCGAACTCCGCCGGCGAGTGCTGTCCGCGGAGCCGACGGAAGGCGAGATTGGGAACTGCCCGTGACATCGCCATGGCCGAGCCCTCTCCTGGTGCTGCCGGGTTTCCGGCGGCAAGAACGTACCTGCTGTGACCGGATGCGTACGCTGAGTTTGGCTACAAATCGGATATCTCGCCTGCGATCTGCCATGAACTGCCATCCTTTGCGGCGGCATCCCGCCGTAGCCGTTGACGCGCACGGGCGTTGAACCGTAATGGGGAGACGGAACGTGTCTCCTTCGGAGCGAGGAGGGGTCCCCATGACGGAGATCGGTTCGCAGGCGGCCACGCGGCACGTGTCCACCCCGGAGGCCGCACACCACGTACCCGCCCCGGACGTCACACGTCACGCCCCCGCGCCGGAGGCCGACGGGCCCCGGCCCGTCGCCGGACCCTGGGACCTGGTGACCGTCCCGGTCCGCCAGGGCCTGGAGGCCGTGGACATCCTGCGCCGCGCCGCCGCCCCCGCCGTCGGACCGGTCGTCCACGACGGCGCCTGCGACACCCTCGGCTTCCTGGTGCCGCCCGGCACCGCCGCCGCCTGGGACCTGCCGGGCAGCGCCTGTACGCGCACCTCGGGGCGGGGCCTGCGCCTCCCCGAGCTGCCGGAGCTCCCCGAACCGGCGGGCGACGCGCCCCGCCCCGCCGGCTGGCTGCTGCCCCCGGGCGACACCGACCCCGTCACCGACCCCGCCGTCCTGCGCGAGGCGCTCGGCGAGGCGGCCCGGCTCATCGAGGCGGCCGACGGCTGCCACTGAGCCGCTGGGGGGTGTCTTGTCGGCCGTGCCCCGATAATGGGGCCGTGGCCAGGAACAAACAGCGGGACCGGGCGGCGGCGGCCGTCCCCGTCGTCGAGACCGTCGACGGCGGCCTCGCCGAACTCATACCCGACCGGGAACGCCCGCGCGGCTGGACGCTGCTCATCGACGGCGCACCGCAGTCGCACGTCGACCTCGACGACCCGGCCCGCCTCACCTTCGAGTACCAGCGGCGCCTCGGCCACATCGCCGACCTCGCCGCCCCGCCGAACCGTTCCCTCCAGGCCGTCCACCTCGGCGGCGGCGCCTTCACCCTCGCCCGGTACGTCGCCGCGACCCGGCCCCGCTCCACCCAGCAGATCGTGGAGCTCGACGCGCCCCTGGTCCAGCTCGTCCGCCGGGAACTGCCCCTCGACGCCGGGGCCCGCATCCGGGTCCGCTCCACCGACGCCCGCGCCGGTCTCGCCAAGGTCCAGGACGGCTGGGCCGACCTCGTCATCGCCGACGTGTTCAGCGGGGCCCGCACCCCGGCCCACCTGACCAGCACCGAGTTCCTCGCCGAGGTACGGCGGGTGCTGAGGCCCGGCGGCTTCTACGCGGCGAACCTCGCCGACGGCCCGCCCCTGACCCATCTGCGCGGCCAGATCGCCACCGCCGCCGCCGTCTTCCCCGAACTGGCGCTCACCGCCGACCCGACGGTCCTGCGCGGCCGCCGCTTCGGCAACGCGGTGCTGCTCGCCTCGGACCGCGAGCTGCCGGTGGCCGAACTGACCCGCCGGGTCGCCACCGATCCGCACCCGGGGCGCGTGGAGCACGGCCGGGCCCTCGCCGACTTCGCCGGGGGAGCGGCGCCCGTCACCGACGCGAGCGCCAAGCCCTCGCCCGTACCCCCGGCGTCCGCCTTCCGCTGAGACTCAGGTCTGCCGGTCGTCGATCTCCACGCGGGGCGCGCTGTCGTGCCACACGCAGAAGACCGACAGCTCGCGGCCGTCCTCGGTGAACGTGACCCGGATCCAGGTCGGCTGCTTCCACACCTGCATCTGCCAGCCGGACGCGGGCGTCGCCGAGACCAGTTCCGCCGAGGTCTCCCCGAGGTCGAAGGTGACCCGGCCGCCGTCCACGGTGTAGGTCTTCACGCCCGCGCCGGAGCCCGTGCCGGAGTCCGACCCGGATCCCGTGCCGGAGGCCGGTTCCGAGGTCGGCGCGGCGGGCGTCCGCGTCGTGGGGTCCGGGCGGCGCGAGGGGGTCGCGGACGGGGTGGCCGGGGGCGTGCGGGCCTCGCTCGGCGTGGACGTCGGGGTGGCGGGCGCGGAGGGCTCGGCGCTCTCGGGCCGCCGGGTGGAGGAGCTCCCCGGGTCGCCCCCGGAGGCAGCCGTTCCGATGGCGGGGCCGGCCGGGAGGGGCAGTGCGCGGGGCGGGTCGTACACCGTGCCGGACAGCACCGTGTGCACCCCCCACCAGGACAGGGTGACCGCCGCGCCGGTGGCGAGCGACCAGGCCAGGGCGTGAACGAGTCCTCTTCGCACCGGGACATAGTGCACCACCGGACAAAGGTCCGTACCGGAGGGTGGACCTTGCTCGCGGCCTCACCCGAATGGCGTACGGTGCCGCCCATGGCAAGTGTGCTCGTGGTCGAGGACGACCAGTTCGTGCGCTCCGCCCTCATCCGGCAGCTGTCCATGTCTTCTGCGGAATCCCACACCGTACGGAGCGTCGGCACGGCTCTGGAGGCGCTGCGCGAGGTCGCCCATTTCCGCTTCGACGTCGTGATCCTGGACCTCGGTCTGCCCGATCTCGACGGGTCCGAGGCGCTCAAGATGCTGCGCGGGATCACCGACGTCCCGGTGATCATCGCGACCGCCCGGGACGACGAGGCCGAGATCGTACGGCTCCTCCACGCCGGGGCCGACGACTACCTCGTGAAGCCCTTCTCCGTCGACCACCTCTCCGCCCGCATGGCCGCCGTCCTGCGCCGCTCCCGGGCCGCCGGGGAGCTGCCGCCCTCCCGGGCCCTCCGCGTCGGCGGGCTCACCGTCGACCCGCTGCGCCGTCAGGCGGAGCTCGACGGGACGCCGTTGGACCTGACCCGGCGCGAGTTCGACCTGCTCGCCTTCCTCGCCGGGCGGCCCGGCGTCGTCGTCCCGCGCAAGGAGCTGCTCGCCGAGGTCTGGCAGCAGTCGTACGGGGACGACCAGACCATCGACGTCCACCTGTCGTGGCTGCGCCGGAAGTTGGGCGAAACGGCCGCCCGACCCCGCTATCTGCACACCCTGCGCGGGGTCGGCGTGAAGCTGGAGCCGCCCCGGGAGCCGCAGCCGTGAGATGGGCGCTCGTCAAGGTGTCCCTGGCCGTCACCGCCATGGTCGTCTTCGCCTTCGCCATCCCCCTCGGCCTCGTCGTCAAGGAGATGGCCCGCGACCGGGCCTTCTCCAACGCCGAACGACGGGCCGCCGGCCTCGCCCCCGTCCTCGCGATCACCACCGACCGCGACGAACTCGACAAGGCCGTCGCCACCACCGAGGACGGAGCCGCCGGCCGGCTCGCGATCCACGTGCCCGCCCCCGGACCCGGCGGCACCGCCCTGGAGATCGGCACCCGCCGCGCCGACCCCCAGGAGCTCGCCGCCACCCGCAGCCTCGGCCGCGCCTCCATCGCCGAGGTCCCCGGCGGCTTCGCCCTGCTCCAGCCCACCGCGCTCAGCAGCGGCCAGGTCGCCGTCGTCGAACTCTTCGTCCCCGATGACGAGGTCAGCAACGGCGTCGCCACCGCCTGGCTCGTCCTCGCCGGCGTCGGCATCGCCCTCGTCGTCGGCTCCGTCGCCGTCGCCGACCGCCTCGGCGTCCGCATGGTCCGGCCCGCCCAGCGGCTCGCCGGCGCCGCCCACGACCTCGGCGAGGGCAGGCTCGGCGCACGCGTCCCCGAGGAGGGGCCGCCCGAACTCAAGTCGGCCGCCGTCGCCTTCAACTCGATGGCCGACCAGGTCGTGCAGCTCCTCGCCAACGAGCGGGAGCTGGCCGCCGACCTCTCCCACCGGCTCCGCACCCCGCTCACCGTGCTCCGCCTCAACACGGCCTCGCTCGGCTCCTCGCCCGCCGCCGAGCAGACCCGAGCGGCCGTCGAACAGCTGGAGCGCGAGGTCGACATCATCATCCGCACGGCCCGCGAGGCGAAGCCGCAGACCCAGGCGACCGGACCCGGCGCCGGCTGCGACGCCGCCGAAGTGGTCCGCGAGCGGATGGAGTTCTGGTCGGCGCTCGCCGAGGACGAGGGCCGCCGGGTGCGGGTCGCGGGCGTCGAGCGCCCGGTCCGCATCCCCGTCGCCCGGCCCGAACTCGTCGCCGCCCTCGACGCCCTGCTCGGCAACGTCTTCCGCCACACCCCCGAGGGCACGGCCTTCTCCATCGACGTCCACAACGGGGACGACGCCGTCATCGTCCTCGTCTCCGACGCGGGCCCCGGCATCGCCGACCCCGCCGCCGCCCTGGCCCGCGGCAACAGCGGCGGCCGGGACGGCTCCACGGGCCTGGGCCTCGACATCGTGCGGCGGATGGCGGAGGCCACCGGCGGCGACGTCCGCATCGGCCACTCGGTCCTCGGCGGTACGGAGGTACGGATCTGGGTCGGCCTTGACGGTCGGCGCACGGGCGACGGCACGGGCCGGCGCGGCCACCGGCCCGCCCGCCGGCGCAGGGCCTCGGGGACCCGCCGGGCGTGAACCTTTTCTGGTTCCGATGCCTCCCTTAAGCGGAGCCTAAGAATCCCGACGACGGCGCCAGGGGCGGCAATTGTCCGTTTTTCCGGCGCTAGCGTGCTGCCGCACCCCACCCCCACCCCCGGCACGCAGAGGCAGGCACGCGATGGGCAGCAGTTCGCACCGGCGCAGGACGAGCACCCGGACCAAGGTCGTCGGAGCGGTCGTCGCGGCCGCCGTCGCCGGAGGCGCGGCCTTCGCGCTCACCGGCACCGCCCAGGCCGCCGCCGTCGGCGCCGCCTACACCCGGACCAGCTCCTGGACCGGCGGCTACACCGGCCAGTACGTCGTCACCAACGAGACGACCACCACCCAGTCCGACTGGACCCTGGAGTTCGACCTCCCGGCAGGCACCACCATCGGCTCCCTGTGGAACGGCGAGCACACCGTCTCCGGCAACCACGTCACCGTGAAGCCCGCGAGCTGGAACAGGCAGCTGGAGCCCGGCCGGTCCGTCACCGTCGGCTTCGTCACCTCGGCCACCGGCCGGGCCGGCGACCCCACCGGCTGCCTCGTCAACAAGGCCGCCTGCTCCGCCGGAGGCGCCACCCCCACCCCGAGCGGCCGCCCCACCGAGCAGCCCACCGCGACGGCCTCCCCCAAGCCGACGGCCACCGCGACGGTGAAGCCCACGCCGACCGCCACCGCCACCACGAGCCCGAAGCCCACCGCCACGACGACCGCGCAGCCCACGCCCACGCCCACCACGACCGGCGCACCCGCCGCGGGAGCCAAGTACGCCCCGTACGTCGACACCTCGCTCTACCCGGCGTACGACCTGCTCGCGACCGCCGACGCCACCGGCGTGAAGGAGTTCAACCTCGCCTTCATCACCTCCGGCGGCTCCTGCGCCCCGCTGTGGGGCGGCGTCACCGACCTCGCGAACGACAAGGTGGCGGCTCAGATCGGCGCCCTGCGCGCCAAGGGCGGCGACGTCCGCGTCTCCTTCGGCGGTGCCGCCGGCCACGAGCTGGCCCTGAACTGCTCGACCTCCTCGGCGCTCGCCGCCGCTTACGGCAAGGTCGTCGACCAGTACCGGCTCACCAAGCTCGACTTCGACATCGAGGGCGCGGCCCTCCCGGACACCGCCGCCAACACCCGCCGCTCGCAGGCGATCGCCCAGCTCCAGAAGTCCCACCCGGGCCTGGACGTCTCCTTCACCCTGCCGGTCATGCCCGAGGGCCTGACCCAGCCGGGCGTGGACCTGCTGGCCGACGCCAAGCGGAACGGGGTCCGCGTCGACGCCGTCAACATCATGGCGATGGACTACGGGCCGGCGTACAGCGCCGACATGGGCACGTACGCCGTCCAGGCCGCGACCGCGACCCAGGCCCAGATCAAGGGCGTCCTCGGCCTCTCCGACGCGGCCGCCTGGAAGGCCGTCGCGGTCACCCCGATGATCGGCGTCAACGACGTCGCCTCCGAGGTCTTCACGGTGGAGGACGCCACCCAGCTCGTCGACTTCGCGAGGTCCAAGGGGATCGGCCGGCTCTCGATGTGGTCCTCGGCCCGTGACAAGCAGTGCGCGGCCGGCGCCGTGACCTACGCCGACCCCACCTGCTCCTCGATCCTCCAGCAGCCGCTGGCCTTCACGAAGGCCTTCGGCACCTACAGGTAGCCGGACTCCCGAGTCCCCCACACCGCGCGCCCCGGCCGGAACCACCCCACCGCCGACCGGGGCGCGCACCCTTTCCCGGGCGTACGGGGGAGGGGCGCCCCCTTTCCCGGCCGTACGGGGAGGGTGCGTCCCCCTCGTGCCGTCGAACGTCTTCGACGCTTCCCGGACCTTGACCGTGTTCCGACAGACCCCCCATGGCGGGAGCGCTCCCATCCACTCTTCGACGGGATGTCCATGCGCAGAACGCGCCCTCCGCTCGCGGGGCTCGCCCTCGGCGCGGGCCTCCTCGCGGGGGCGGCCCCCGCGAGCGCCGCCCCCACCCGGACCGGCACCGCCGTCACCGCTCGGAACGCCGACTGGAACGGCACCGTCGTCCCCGGGGCCGCCGTCTCCTTCGGCTTCATCGGCACCTGGACGGGCACCAACCCGCCCCCGACGGCCTTCAACTGCGCATGAGAACGACTCAGGCCCCGGTTCTTTCGAACCGGGGCCTGAACCATCAGGGTGAGTAACGGGACTCGAACCCGCGACATCCTGGACCACAACCAGGTGCTCTACCAGCTGAGCTATACCCACCACGACCGGCGGTTTTCCCGAAGGTTTCCCCGACCGGCCGAGAAGAAGTCTACAGGGTTCTGGAGGGTGCTCGCGCCACCGTTTCCCGAGGGGGTCTCCCGGGGCTTCCGGGGGCGCGAGCGGACGGTCACTCCGCGGGCAGGACGTGACGGGCCGCGATCTTCTTCGCGGTCTCCGAGTCCGGGCCGGGCTGCGGGACGAAGACCGCCTCGCGGTAGTAGCGCAGCTCCGCGATGGACTCGCGGATGTCGGCGAGCGCCCGGTGGTTGCCGTTCTTCTCCGGACTGTTGAAGTACGCCCTCGGGTACCAGCGGCGGGCCAGCTCCTTGACCGAGGAGACATCGACGATCCGGTAGTGCAGATGGCTCTCCAGGGCGGGCATGTCGCGCGCGAGGAAGCCGCGGTCCGTGGAGACCGAGTTCCCGCACAGCGGCGCCTTGCCCGGTTCCTTGACGTGTTCGCGGATGTACGCGAGGACCTGGGCCTCCGCGTCGGCGAGCGTGGTGCCGCCGGCGAGCGCGTCGAGCAGCCCCGAGGCCGTGTGCATCTGGCGCACGATCTCGGGCATGGTCTCCAGGGCCGCGTCCGGCGGGCGGATCACGATGTCCACCCCGTCGCCGAGCACGTTCAGTTCCGAGTCGGTGACCAGCGCGGCCACCTCGATGAGTGCGTCGTCCGTCAGCGAGAGCCCGGTCATCTCGCAGTCGATCCACACCATGCGATCGTTCATGCGTCCTACCTTAGGGCGTGTCCAGCCGATCGGTCCGGGCCCGTGGGCCTTCGAAACCGCTCCCGGCGGGCCGACGGGCCCCCGGGGGAGGTGTCCCCGAGGGCCCGTCGGTCCTGCGTCGCGCCGCTTGTGGCGGCGGCGGTCCTGTTACGGCGCGCTGCGCTGGCCCGGCAGGGCCGGGCGGCCGGAGGCGTACACGTCCGACTGCGGCTTGCCCGGTTCCAGCGGCCTGCGGAGCCCCGCCGAGCCCTGGGCCGGCACCGCCGCTTCGAGCACCGCCGTGCCGGCCTCGCCCTGCGGCCGCCGGGCGCGGTACGCCGCGCGGTAGGCGGCCGGCGAGGAGCCGAGCTGGCGCCGGAAGTGGCCGCGCAGCGCCACCGGGGAGCGGAAGCCGCACCGGCCCGCGACCTCGTCGACCGAGTAGTCGGAGGTCTCGAGCAGCCGCTGCGCCTGCAGCACCCGCTGGGTGATCAGCCACTGGAGCGGGGCGGACCCCGTCAGCGAGCGGAACCGGCGGTCGAAGGTCCGCCGTGACATGTAGGCGCGCGCGGCGAGCGTCTCCACGTCGAACTGCTCGTGGAGGTGCTCCAGCGCCCAGGCGACGACCTCGGCCAGCGGGTCGGCGCCGATCTCCTCTGGTAAAGACCTGTCGAGGTAGCGCTCCTGACCGCCGCTGCGCCGCGGCGGGACGACCAGCCGGCGCGCCAGCGCGCCCGCGGCCTCGGTGCCGTGGTCGGTCCGCACGATGTGCAGACACAGATCGATTCCGGCCGCGGTGCCGGCGGAGGTCAGCACGTCCCCGTCGTCGACGAAGAGCTCCCGCGGGTCCACGTGGACCGACGGATAGCGCTTGGCGAGCGTCGGCGCGTACATCCAGTGCGTGGTCGCCGGGCGGCCGTCGAGCAGTCCGGCCGCGGCCAGGACGAACGCCCCGGTGCACAGCCCGACGATCCTGGCCCCCTCCTCGTGCGCGCGGCGCAGCGCTTCGAGCGCCTCCGGCGGCGGCGGCGAGGTGATCGACCGCCAGGCCGGGACGACGACGGTGCCCGCCCGGCCGATGGCCTCCAGGCCGTACGGCGCGGTGAGTTCGAGCCCGCCGGTGGTCCGCAGCGGGCCCTCCTCGCCGGCGCAGACGAGCAGCCGGTAACGGGGCACTCCGGCGTCCTGCCGGTCGATGCCGAACACGGAGAGCGGGATGGAGCTCTCGAAGATGGGGCCGCCGCTGAACAGCAGCACCGCGACGACTTCGCGACGGCGGCGCCCGGACAGCTTCCGTGCGACCTCCGGTGCGGCGGAGTCCTGGCTCATGACGCTAAGCCCCCCTCGGTGTTCGCGTCTCCCTGGTCGTGTCGCTCCTGCACGTTTCCCCTCGGTTTTGCACGAGACCCCAGTCTTCGGTACCCATGATCGAATCTACTGTGTCCCGTGGCGCCGGCGTGACAAGTTCTCCATCCGGTGGATTGTCGACAAGGCAACTTGGCGTGAAGCGATCGATCGCGAAGTCTTGCGTCCGACGGCCGCCAGGGGAAGGGGCGGGGTGGCGAACGCCCCCGTACGCGGGGGGTGCGGGCCCCTGGGGCAAGGCTTCCGCGGCCCTCGGCACCGGGCTTGGCCAACCGTTCCGCCAAGGACGCGCCGTCGACCTCAAGTTGGCTGAAAACATATGGGGTCGGGTGTACGAACCTGTCAACTCGAAGGGGGGTGGAGCCGGCTCCGGGCCCCTCGGAGGCTAGTGCCGGCGCCCCGGCCGGACCGTCTCGGACCGCAGTCCGCGTTCCGAGCGGCGCAGCAGCAGCCGGCAGGCCGCCGTCACCGAGACGAGCCCGAGCGCGGTCCCGGCGGCCCCGCCGAGCGAGGTGCCGTAGACGACGAGCACCACGGGGACCAGCACGCAGCAGAAGACCGCCCAGCGGACGACGTCACCGGCCTGCTCCGCCGCGCCCGCGCCCATCGCCGTTCCCTTTCCCGTTCCCGGCTCCGGGTCCGCGCCGGCGGTCGGGGGGAGGGCGGGCGCCCGGCGCCGGGAACGGGGCGAGCCGAGGGAGGGGGCGGGGGCGGCGGGGGTGGCGGAGGTCTGGCCGACGGCGGTCGATGGTGCGGGCACGGGCGGTCTCCCTGCGACGGTGGGACGGTTCTGCGGTGAAGGGTGGAGGTGGGCCGGGTCTGTGGTGACGGTGGGTTGATCCGTGACGACGGAGGGGCGGATCCTCGGCGACGGCGGGCCGGACCTGTGGCAACGAGGAGCGGAACCTTCCGGTCACTCTCGGCGACGTCCGTTTGGCCCCCGTACGGACGCCTGTAGGGCACATCCGGCATTGCCAGATCGCGAACCCCTCGTGCATGCTCCCTGGAACGCCGCGCGCGAGCGGCGGGCACGCCGGGAGTGGCACGGCGGGCTCTGGGCAGGAGAGGAGTGTCGCCGTACCCTTGGGGGTATGGGCTTGGGAAGATGATTCCCGGACACAGCTCCGCCGTCACCCGTCGTTCGTCCCCCCTTTTCCCCGTCCCTTCCCACGAGGACCCTCTTCGCCGAGACACCGATGGCCGGTCACGAATTCCCCGAACCCGCGGACCGCAAGCGCGTCGCCGACTCCACGGTCGACCCCCTCGCGGTAGAACAGCCACGTCATGCCTGCGACCCGGCCTTCCGGCACGGGGTGGTCGTCGGCTTCGACGGCTCCACGTCCAGTGAGCGCGCCCTCGCGTACGCCATCGGCATGGCCCGCCGCTCCGGATCGGGCCTGATCATCGTGCACGTGGCCAACCGGCTGCCCACCACGGTGTGGGCCGGCTGCGAGCCCCCGGTCTTCGTCGACGTGCCGGACCACCGCACCGAGGTCCTCGGCCTGGAACTGGCCTGCGCCGAGCACCTCTCCGAGGTGCCGTGGATCCTGGTCGAGCGCGGCGGGGACATCTGCCACGAGCTGGAGGAGGTCGGCCGGGAGTACTCGGCCGACGCGATCGTGGTCGGCTCCACGCACGGGATCGTCGGCCGGATCTTCGGCTCGGTCGCCGGCCGCCTCGCGCGCCGCGCCCAGCGGCCCGTCATCGTCATCCCGTAACGCGCCCGCGGACTCCTCCCGTTTCGTACGGCCCGTCAGGTCACTCCCTCAACTGCCGTCATCCGGCCATAAATTCGGCCTTCCTCAGGTGAATTGTGTGCTTGTGAAGGGTACATAAAGGTCACGGAACGCAGCAGCTCACGCAGGACAACTGCACACCTGAAGGGAGCCCGCCGTGAACAACGAAGTCGCCGCGGGAAACACCACCTCCACGCTCGGCCACCTGGCACTCGGACTGACCCTGCTGGCCTTCGGCCTGGGCGGAACCGGTGTCATCGACAACGTCGCGGCAGCGGATGCCGCCGGTCTCGCCACCTGGGTCGGCGGCGTGACGCTCTTCCTCGTCGGACTGCTCGCCCTGCGCGCGGGCGACAAGGGCGAAGGCACGGCGTACGCGGCGCTCGGCGCCTTCTGGTTCACCTGGGGCAGCGGAGCCGGCGGGCACGCCTCGGCCGACGCCATGGGCCTCTTCCTGCTCCTGTGGGCGCTCCTCGCGCTCACGCTGACCATGGCCTCCGCGGGCAGCGGACTCTTCGGACAGGGCGTGTACGGGCTGCTGTTCGTCGCGCTGCTGCTGCTCGGCATCGGCACCCTCGTCGACAACGGCGGCCTCGGCAAGGCGGGCGGCTGGGTCGCCGCCGTCGCGGGTCTGGTCGCCTGGTACGGCGCCACGGCCGCGGTCGCCGGCTGGCCGACGGCCCTGCGCCGTGCGGCGGGCGGTGCCCCGGCCGCGGGCTGAGGGCCGGAACGTCCGGAAGTACAGCGGTCCCCGTGCACGGGAGGTGTGTGCACGGGGACCGCTGCGTGTCCGGCCGAGGCTCCGGGGGACAGGCCCGGAGGGGCGCGGCGGCGGGGGACAGGCCCGGCGCCGCGCCTCGGCCGCGACGGCGTGGAGACCTACTCGACGGTGACGGACTTCGCCAGGTTGCGCGGCTTGTCGATGTCACGGCCCATGGCGAGCGCCGTGTGGTAGGCGAGGAGCTGGAGCGGGATGCCCATCAGGATCGGGTCCAGCTCGTCCTCGTTCTTCGGGACGACGATGGTGTGGTCGGCCTTCGCCTGCGGCTGGTGCGCGACCGCGAGGATGCGGCCGCTGCGGGCCTTGATCTCCTCCAGGGCGGCGCGGTTCTTCTCCAGCAGGTCGTCGTCGGGGACGATCGCGACGGTCGGCAGGGCCGGCTCGATGAGGGCGAGCGGGCCGTGCTTCAGCTCGGAGGCCGGGTACGCCTCGGCGTGGATGTAGGAGATCTCCTTCAGCTTGAGGGAGGCCTCCAGGGCGACGGGATAGCCGCGCACACGGCCGATGAACATCATCGACTGGGCGCCGGCGTACTCCGCGGCGATCTCCTTGATCTGCTCCTCGGTCTTGAGGATCTCCTCGATCTGCGAGGGCAGCTTGCGCAGGCCCTCGATGATCCGCTTGCCGTCGGTGACGGACAGGTCGCGGATGCGGCCCAGGTGCAGGGCGAGCAGCGCGAAGGCGGTGACCGTGTTGGTGAAGCACTTGGTGGAGACGACGCAGACCTCGGGGCCGGCGTGGACGTACACGCCGCCGTCGGCCTCGCGGGCGATGGCGGAGCCGACGACGTTGACGACGCCGAGGACGCGGGCGCCCTTCCGCTTGAGCTCCTGGACGGCCGCGAGCACGTCGTAGGTCTCACCGGACTGGGAGACGGCGATGTAGAGGGTGTCGGGGTCCACGACCGGGTTGCGGTAGCGGAACTCCGAGGCCGGCTCGGCGTCGGCGGGGATGCGGGCCATGGACTCGATGAGCCCGGCGCCGATGAGGCCGGCGTGGTACGAGGTGCCGCAGCCGAGGATCTTGATGCGGCGGATGGTGCGGGCCTCGCGGGCGTCGAGGTTCAGGCCGCCCAGGTGCACGGTGGAGAAGCGGTCGTCGATCCGGCCGCGCAGCACGCGGTCGACCGCGTCGGGCTGCTCGGAGATCTCCTTGTGCATGTACGTGTCGTGGCCGCCCATGTCGTAGGAGGCGGCCTCCCACTCGACGGTCTCGGGGGTGGCCGTGGTGGAGGCGCCGGAGACCGTGTAGGTGCGGAAGTCGTCGGCCTTGAGGGTGGCCATCTCGCCGTCGTTCAGGGTGACGACCTGGCGGGTGTGGGCGATCAGGGCGGCGACGTCGGAGGCGACGAGCATCTCCTTCTCGCCGATGCCGAGGATGACCGGGGAGCCGTTGCGGGCCACCACGATGCGGTCGTTGAAGTCGGCGTGCATGACGGCGATGCCGTAGGTGCCCTCGATGACCTTGAGGGCCTCGCGGACCTTCTCCTCCAGCGTCTCGGCCTGGGAGCGGGCGATGAGGTGGGTGATGACCTCGGTGTCCGTCTCGGAGGCGAAGACGACGCCGTCGGCCTCCAGCTTGGCGCGGAGCTCCTGGGCGTTGTCGACGATGCCGTTGTGGACGACCGCGACCTTGTTCTCGGGGTCCAGGTGCGGGTGCGAGTTGATGTCGCTCGGGGCGCCGTGCGTGGCCCAGCGGGTGTGGGCGATGCCGGTGGTGCCGGTGAAGCGCTTGGGGACCTTGGCCTCCAGGTCGCGGACGCGGCCCTTGGCCTTCACCATCTTCAGGCCGGAGGCCTTCGGGCTGGTGACGACCATGCCGGCCGAGTCGTAGCCCCGGTACTCGAGCCGTGCCAGGCCTTCCAGCAGCAGCGGGGCGACGTCGCGCTTACCGATGTAACCGACAATTCCGCACATAAAGGTGAAACCCCTCCAGGTTGGTGATGAGTGCTGCTCAGCCGTAGACGATGCGGCGCAACTGTCGGAGCGAGAGCTCCGGTGGCGCCACCGCCCGGTGCGGCAGCTCCGCCGCGATCCGTTCGAAGATCTCGGCGTTCACGGCGCCGCCGGACTGCAGTTCGCGGTGACGGCGGCGGACGAACTCCTCGGTCGTCTCGTCGAAGTACGCCAGCACGTCGAGCACCACCCGGGCGGCCTCACCGCGCTGGAGCGCGGTGCTGCGGACCAGGTGGTCGATGAGGTCGTCGTGCGACGGGCGGCGTTCGAGCACCCGTGCATACTGAGGGGTCGCCGGGGCCCTTCGCAAGAATCTTGCCCGAATTCGGGCAGGAGGAGCGCGATCCATCCCCTCTTTCGGCCTCTTGGTCCAGACCTTGAACCCGGACAGGGGCGGCGGTACGCAGGGCGACCGAGGGGATATACAGAACGACGGACGTGTCGATCACCCGAAGGGGAGCCCGCCTGTGAGACAGCGCCTGACGATTCCGCGCCTGATCGGATCCCTGCTCCTGTTCGCGACCGCCGGCGTCGGCTGCGGAGAGGCCGCCGCCGACACCGACGCCACCGACGGCAAGGCACCCGGGAGCGCCGCCGCCGAACCCGAGGTCCGCCCGCTCGGCCGCATCGTGCCCGTACCGGCCTCCGTCACCCCCGAGGGCGAGCCCTACACCCTCACCGCCGCCACCCGCATCGGCGTCGACGCGAGCTCCGGCGAGTCCCAGGCCCTCGGCCGCTACCTCGCCGGACTCCTCCGCCCCGCCACCGGCTTCCCGCTCCCCGTCGTCGACGACCGCGCCGCCGGCCACGGCATCCGGCTCCGCCTCGACCCCGACGAGACCGGCCTCGGCGACGAGGGCTACCGGCTCCGCTCCGCGCCCGACGGCCTCACCCTCACCGCCCGCGAACCCGCCGGCCTCTTCCGCGGCGTCCAGACCCTGCGCCAGCAGCTCCCCTCCGCCGTCGAACGGAAGAGCGTCCAGCCGGGCCCCTGGAAGATCGCCGGCGGCACCGTCACCGACACCCCGCGCTACGCCTACCGGGGCGCCATGCTCGACGTCGCCCGCCACTTCTTCACCGTCGACGAGGTGAAGCGGTACATCGACCAGCTCGCCCTCTACAAGGTCAACACCCTCCACCTGCACCTCTCCGACGACCAGGGCTGGCGCATCGCCGTCGACTCCTGGCCCCGCCTCACCACCCACGGCGGCTCCACCGAGGTCGGCGGCGGCACCGGCGGCTTCTACACCAAGGCGCAGTACCGCGAGATCGTGGAGTACGCCGCCTCCCGCTACCAGGAGGTGATCCCCGAGATCGACATGCCCGGCCACACCAACGCGGCCCTCGCCTCCTACGCCGAGCTCACCTGCGACGGCGTCGCCCCGCCCCTCTACACCGGCACCAAGGTCGGCTTCAGCTCCCTGTGCGTCCCCAAGCCCGTCACGTACGACTTCGTCGACGACGTCGTCCGGGAGATCGCCGCCCTCACCCCCGGCCGCTACCTCCACATCGGCGGCGACGAGGCCCACTCCACCAGCCACGCCGACTACGTGACCTTCATGGACAAGGTGCAGCCGGTCGTCGCCAAGTACGGCAAGACCGTCGTCGGCTGGCACCAGCTGACCGGCGCCACCCCCGCCGAGGGCGCCCTCGTCCAGTACTGGGGCCTCGACCGCACCCCCGCCGAGGAGAAGGAGAGGGTCGCCGCGGCCGCCCGCAACGGCACGGGCCTGATCCTCTCGCCCGCCGACCGCACCTACCTCGACATGAAGTACACCAAGGACACCCCGCTCGGCCTCGCCTGGGCCGGATACGTCGAGGTCCGCAGGTCGTACGACTGGAACCCCGCCACGTACCTCCCCGGCGCCCCCGAGGACGCCGTCCGGGGCGTCGAGGCCCCGCTGTGGACCGAGACCCTCGCCTCCACCGGCGACCTCGACGTCATGGCCTTCCCGCGCCTCCCGGGCATCGCCGAACTCGGCTGGTCCCCGGCGGCCGCCCACGACTGGGACACCTACAAGGAACGCCTCGCCGAGCAGGCCCCGCGCTTCGACGCGCTGGGCATCACCTGGTACCGCTCGCCGGAGGTGCCCTGGCCCGCCGAGTAGCGGGCAGGACGACGGGCCCCGGCGGAGGACCGTACTCCGCCGGGGCCCGTGTCGGTCTCGGGAGGGCTCAGGCGAACCGGGCGATCGGGTTCACCAGGTCGCCGACCAGCTGGAGGGCCGCCGACGGGTCCGCCAGGTCGACCATCTGCCTGTTGTTGCGGAGCTGGAGGCGGTTGAGGGCGGAGAGGGCGAAGGTCTGCGCGAACATGTCGTACCGCGCGAACCTCTCCGCCAGTTCCGGCTTCGACTCCTGGTAGGCGCGCACGCACTCCGCGACCGTGCGCCAGAAGTCGTCCTCGTCGAGGACGCCCTCCGCCGCCAGGGTCGCGCCCAGGAAGCGGAAGAAGCAGTCGAAGACGTCCGTGAAGACCGAGAGGAGCTTCATGTCCTCCGGGACCTCGGCACGGACGCGCTCCACCGCCGGCGGGAGGACCGCCGCCGGGTCCATCACGCAGATCTCCTCCGCGATGTCCTTGAAGACCGCCCGCTCGACCGCCCCCCGCTCGTCCAGGACCAGGATCACGTTCTCGCCGTGCGGCATGTAGACCAGGTCGTACGCGTAGAAGCAGTGCAGGATCGGGAGGAGGTACGCGTCCAGGTACTTCCGGAGCCACTCCCTCGGCCTCAGGCCCGACTCCTTGACCAGCGCGCCCGCGAAGGACGCGCCCGCGTGGTCCAGGTGGAGGAGGGAGGCCATCGTCGCCAGGCGCTCGCCCTCGGCGAGGGACGGCACCGGGGACTCGCGCCAGAGCGCGGCCAGCATCTTGCGGTAGGGGGAGTAGCGGTCGGTGGCGGCCTCGTACTCCAGGTGCCGGTAGCCGACCGCCGCCCGCTCGCGGATGATCGAGAACCGCGCCGCCTTCAGCGTGGCGTCCGCCTCGACCAGACCGTGCAGCCAGTCGTTGATCGCCGGCGTGGCCTCCATGTACGCGGCCGACAGGCCCCGCATGAAGCCCATGTTGAGGACGGACAGGGCTGTTTTGACGTAGTGCTTCGTCGGGTCCGAGGCGTTGAAGAAGGTGCGGATCGACTGCTGCGCCAGGTAGGTGTCGTCGCCCTCGCCCAGGTACACCAGGCGCTGCTGCGCCACCTCGGCGGCGAAGGTGACGGACAGCTTGTTCCACCACTGCCAGGGGTGGGCCGGCATGAGGAGGTAGTCGGCCGGGTCGAGACCGCGCTCGGTGAGGGTCGCGGCGAAGCCGTCCACCGTCGCGTCGCCGAGCTCGGCGCGGATGAACGCCTCGTACGAGATGTCCGCCCCGGCCGTGAAGGTGGCCCGGTCGCGGCGCGCGGCCAGCCAGATCAGCCGGATCCCGCTCGCGGCCTCCGGGGCGTACGCCCGGTACTCGTCGACGCCGAAGCCCAGCCGGCCGTTGTTGGCGACGAAGCAGGGGTGGCCCTCGGTCATCCCGGTCTCGATCGCCTGGAAGCCGGCGCGGGCCAGTTCGGCGGAGGCCACGGGCGGCTTGGTCGACTTGTAGGCCGTGCCGGCCAGGGTGGAGGAGATCTCCTCCAGGTAGACCGGGAGGATCTCGTCGCTCAGGCCGAGGGAGCCGCGCAGCTCGGTGACGAACTGCAGAGCGTCCAGGGGGAGCTGTTCGTCGCCCCGGTGGCGGCTGATCGAGTCCGGGTAGACCTGCCAGTGGTCGAGCGCGAAGCGGTCGGCGGTGAAGCGGTACTCGGTCGCGCCGTCGTCGCTGAGGACCTGGTAGCGGCTCTCGCCCAGCTCCTTGGGGTGGAGCAGCCGCTCGTGGGCGAACTCGGCGAGGCCCTTGCGGATCAGGGCGCGGTTGGCGGCGGCCCAGCGCTCGGGGGTGAGGTGTGCGACGGGGTTCACAGGGCGGCTCCGACGGCGGTCTCGAACTGGGCGCGGGTGCAGAAGCTCAGCAGGGCCTTCTTCTCGGGCTTCTGTATCTCGCGCTCGGGCACGAAGCCGACGGCCTCGTTGAGCGCGTGGACGGCCTTGTTGCGGACGTCGGGCTCGACGACCACGCGGGCGGTCGCCGGGTCGGCGAACAGCTCCGTCATCACGGCGGTGATCACGGTCCGGGTGAAGCCGTGCACGGGGGTGTCGGTGGGCGCGACGAGGAAGTGCATCCCGACGTCGCCGGGCCGCGCCTCGTACAGCCCGACCAGCTCGACCCGAGAGGGGTCGTACCGCTCCATCAGGAAGGCGGGCTCGCCGTCGACGAGGCCGATGAAGGCGTCGTGGTGCGGGTTCGCGGCGATCGCCATGTACTCGCGCTCGACGTCCTGGAGCTTCGCGTCCTGCATCATCCAGAAGGCGGCCTTGGGGTGGGTGACCCAGGGGTGGATCAGCTCGGCGTCCTTCAAGGGGTCGAGGGGACGTATGTGGACGCCACCAGGAGATGTGTTGGTGCGGGACATGCAATCTTCCTTCGAGGGCTGGTCGGATCCGGGCCTGGGAGAGGGTGGAGGACCAAGGGGCGGACAAACGTGACGAGGACCGTGTCGCACATGTGTCCCGTGGCGTCCGGGGCTTGAATTCATGCGGATTTCGGAGGCAGCCTCAGGCACATGACAGAGGGGGTGGTGAAGAGGGCGTTCAAGTACCGCTTCCATCCGACCGACGAGCAGGCAGCACAGCTCTTGCGCACCTTCGGTTGCGTCCGGAAGGTCTACAACCTTGCCCTGGCAGAACGCGATCGTGTGTGGCGGGATGAGCAGCGAGGGCTGAGGTACGGAGACACTTCGGCCTTGCTGACTCGGTGGAAGCAGGCCGATGAGTACGCATACCTCCGAGAAGTGTCCTGTGTTCCGTTGCAACAGGCGTTGCGACACCAGCAGGCCGCTTTCGCCGGTTTCTTCGCCAAGCGATCGAAGTACCCCCGGTTCAATCGGAGGCGTGACCTCCTGCACCGACTGACCACCCGACTCGTTCGTGACAACCAAACGATCGTGATCGAGGATCTGGCCGTACGGAACATGGTGCGGAACCACTCGCTCGCACGGGCGATCTCCGACGCGTCCTGGGCGGAGTTCCGCAGTCTGCTGGAGTACAAGTGCCAGTGGTACGGGCGAGAGCTGGTCGTCGTCGACCGATGGCTCCCGAGCAGCAAGCTCTGTTCGGCCTGCGGTACGGCGAAAGCGCATCTCGCACTGAACGAGCGCACCTTTCGGTGTGACAATCCCGCGTGTGGCCTGGTCCTGGACCGGGACGTGAACGCGGCACGCAACATCCTGGCCGCCGGGCTGGCGGTGACAGTCTGTGGAGACGGTGGAAGACCTCAACGGAACTCTCCGGGCGGGCAGCGGTCGACGAAACGGAAAACCCAGCCAGTGATGGCGGGAACCCTGGGCCTCGCAGGGCCCGGGCAAGGTCAAACCGCGAACTCCTGGAAAGCGATGGTCTTCTCTACCTGGTAGTACTCGGACCCCAGCATCTCCCCGATGATGTACGCGTTGCGGTACGGGCCCATGCCCAGGTCGGGCGAGGTGATCGAGTGGGTGTGCACGCCGGCGTTCTGCAGGAAGATCCCCCGGCCGGTGGTGTCGATCGCGTAGTTGCGGGCCACGTCGAAGCGGCCGTGGCCGTCGAAGCGGAGACGGTCCTCGACCGGCTTCAGGAAGGCGGGGACGGCGTACTTGTAGCCCGTGGCGAGGATCAGGCCCTCGGTCTCGACGGTGAAGTCCTTCTCCTGCTCCTCCTGGCGGAAGCCGAGCGTGTACGTGCCCGTCGTGGAGTCGTACGCGGCCGTGTGCAGGGCCGAGTTGGTGAGCAGGCGGGTGGGGACCGGGCCGTCCAGGTTCTTCTGGTAGAGCAGGTCGAAGACGGCGTCGACGAGCTCGCCGTCGATGCCCTTGAAGAGGCCCTTCTGCTGGGTCTCCAGGCGGTAGCGGGTCTGCTCGGGCAGCGCGTGGAAGTAGTCCACGTACTCCGGGGAGGTCATCTCCAGGGTGAGCTTGGTGTATTCGAGCGGGAAGAAGCGGGGGGAGCGGGTTACCCAGTTCAGCTTGTAGCCGTGGGTGTCGATCTCGCTCAGGAGGTCGTAGTAGATCTCGGCGGCGCTCTGGCCGCTGCCGACCAGGGTGATCGACTTCTTCTTCTGGAGCTCCTCCTTGTGCGGGAGGTAGCGCGAGTTGTGGATCAGGTCGCCGCCGAGGTCCCGGCAGGCCTCCGGGACGTACGGCGGGGTGCCGGTGCCGAGGACGATCCGGCGCGACCGGAACGTTTCTCCGGCGGCCGTGGTCACCGCGTACAGCTCGGCGGTCTCGTCGTACGTGACGGTGGTGACCGTGGTGGAGAAGCGGATCGAGGTGAGCTTCCCGGCGGCCCAGCGGCAGTAGTCGTTGTACTCGGTGCGCAGCGGGTAGAAGTTCTCGCGGATGTAGAAGGAGTAGAGCCGGCCCTTCTCCTTCAGGTAGTTCAGGAAGGAGTACGGGGAGGTCGGGTCCGCGAGGGTGACCAGGTCCGACATGAACGGGGTCTGGAGGTGGGCGCCGTCGAGGAACATCCCCGAGTGCCACTCGAAGTCCGGCTTGGACTCCAGGAAGACGCCGTCCAGCTCGGCGATCGGCTCGGTCAGGCAGGCGAGTCCGAGGTTGAACGGACCGAGCCCGATGCCGATGAAGTCGTGGATCTCAGGCGTGGACAAGGTTCTCTCCCAGGTACTGCTCGGCGTGGCCGGCTATCAGATCGAGGACGGCGGCGATGTCGGCCGCGGTGGTCTCGGGGTTGAGCAAGGTGAACTTGAGGTACTGGCGGCCGTCGACCTTGGTGCCGGCGACGACGGCCTCGCCCGAGGCGAACAGGGCCTTGCGGGCGTGGAGGTTGGCCCGGTCGATGTCGTCGGGGGAGGTGACGGCCTCGGGGACGTAGCGGTAGACGAGGGTGGAGAGCTGCGGCTCGACCACGACGTCGTAGCGCGGGTCGGCGGCGAGCAGCTCGAAGCCCTCGCGGGCCAGGTCGCAGACCTCGTCGAAGAGCTCGCCGATGCCGTCGGCGCCCATCACGCGCAGGGTCATCCAGAGCTTGAGCGCGTCGAAGCGGCGGGTGGTCTGGAGGGACTTGTCGACCTGGTTGGGGATGTGCTCGGCCTGCGTCCGCCGGGGGTTGAGGTAGTCCGCGTGGTAGGTCGCGTGGCGCAGGGTGGCGCCGTCGCGGACCAGGACGGCGGAGGAACTCACCGGCTGGAAGAAGGACTTGTGGTAGTCGACGGTGACCGAGTCGGCCCGCTCGATGCCGTCCAGGAGTCCGCGCCGGGTCCGGGAGGCGAGCAGTCCGCAGCCGTAGGCGGCGTCGACGTGCATCCAGGCGCCGTACTCGGCGGCCAGGTTCGCGATCTCGGGGAGCGGGTCGATGGAGCCGAAGTCGGTGGTGCCGGCGGTGGCGACGATCGCCATCGGGATCAGGCCCTCGGCGCGGCAGGCCTCCAGCTCGGCGGCGAGGACGACGGACTGCATCCGCTTGTTCCGGTCGACCGGGACGGAGACGACGGCGTCGCGGCCGAGGCCGAGCAGCTGGGCCGACTTCTGGACGCTGAAGTGGCTGCACTCGGAGGAGAAGATCCGCAGTTTCGACAGGTCGGCGGTGCCGGTCTCCTCGCGGGCGAGGAGCAGGGCCTGGAGGTTGGACTGGGTGCCGCCGCTGGTGAAGACGCCGTCGGCGAGCGGGCCGAGGCCGATCCGGCCGGTGGTCCAGTCGATCAGCTTCCGCTCGATGAGGGTGCCGCCGGCGCTCTGGTCCCAGGTGTCGAGCGAGGAGTTGACCGCAGAGAGGACGGCCTCGGCGAGGACGGCGGGGATGACCACCGGGCAGTTGAGGTGCGCGAGGTAGCGGGGGTGGTGGAAGTAGACGGCGTCGCGGAGGTAGACGTCCTCCAGCTCGTCGAGGGCGGCGGAGGCGTCGCCGAGCGGCCGGTCGAGGTCGACGGCGTCGACGGCGGGGGCCAGCTCGGCGGGCGTCACGCCCGTGAACGGGCCGCGCGTCGTCGTGAGTTTCCTCGCCACCCGCTCCACTCCTTCGGTGACGGAGCGTCGGTAGCTCTCCGCCGTCGTGTCGTTGAGCAGGTGGGAACGCATGTGGGGCCCTTCCGGGAGCGGACTCGGTCGGTCTTAGTTAGGTTAGCCTAACCTAACTTCGCATCACAACGGCCCCCAACCCGGAAGGGTTGGGGGCCGTTGGCCCTGTGGGGGGTGCGGGGGTGGGCTCAGGCCGCGCCCTGCGTCCGGCTCCGAGCCGTCGCGTCCTGGCTCGCCGCCTCCTGGGCCTCGTCCTGCGCCGCCTCGTCCGGCACCTCGCGCAGGGCGTCCTCGGACAGGCCCTTGCGCCAGTAGCCGACGAACGTGACCCGGCGGCGGTCGAGCCCCCGCTCCCGCACGAAGTGGCGGCGCAGCGCCTTCACGGCCCCCGACTCGCCGGCGATCCAGACGTACGGGGCCCGCCCGGGCAGCTCGGTGCCGGACACCGCGTCGACGGCGGACGGCGCCCCCTCCTCCCGTACGAGCCAGGTGACCGTGGCGTCCGCCTCGGTCGCGAGCTCCATCCGGTCGCCGGAGTACGGCACTTCCAGGAACACCCGGGCGCGGGTCTCGGCCGGCAGCCACTCCAGGATCGCGGAGGCGGCGGGCAGGGCCGTCTCGTCGGCCCAGATCAGTACGGAGTCGGCGTCCTCGGGCAGCTGGAAGCGGACGCCCGTGTTCGCGGCGACCGCCGGGCCCAGGACCACCACCCGGTCGCCGGGCTCGGCGCGGCCGGCCCAGCGGCAGGCCGGGCCGCCGTCCTCGTGGAGGGCGAAGTCGATGTCGATCTCGTTCGGCTCGGTGCGCTGCTCGCGGACGGTGTACGAGCGCATCACGGCCCGCACGTCGTCGGGCATGGCCCGCCAGGCGCCCAGGATCGCGTACATGTCCGGGTCGTCCAGGGGCGGCAGGACCGGCGCGTCCTGGCCGGGGTGCGGCAGGAAGAGGGAGAGCGACTGGTCGCGGCCCCCGGCGGCGAAGCCCTTCAGGTCGTCCCCGGTGAAGGTGATCCGGACCAGGGACGGGCCGAGCCGCCGCGTCCGGTCGACCTGGAGGGAGAAGAACTGGAAGGGGGCGGTCTCGGTGTTCGTCATGGGTCGGGGCACCTTCTTGGTCGGCCCGGGCAAGTCGAAGGTAGGTTAGCCTAACCTCATATTGATCAACAGTGGGGGCTTCGCTTGCCAGGGCCGGGCTGAATCGGGAGAGGGGGCCGGAGCGATCGCGGCCGGCCGGCGCGACACGGCCGGCACGACACACGGAAGGGGCGCGCGGCCGAAACCGCGCGCCCCTTCTCGTCCGTTCCGGGTCAGGCCGGCAGGCCCAGCTCCCGGGCGATCAGCATCCGCTGGACCTCGCTGGTGCCCTCGCCGATCTCCAGGATCTTCGAGTCGCGCCACATCCGGGCCACCGGGTACTCGTTCATGAAGCCGTAGCCGCCGTGGATCTGGGTCGCCTCGCGGGCGTTGTCCACTGCCACCGTGGAGGAGTACAGCTTCGCGATCGCCGCCTCCTTCTTGAACGGCTCGCCCAGCACGAGCCGCGAGGCCGCGTCCCGCCAGCCGATCCGGGCCATGTGCGCCCGGGTCTCCATGTCGGCGATCTTGAACTGGATGGCCTGGTTCTCGGCGATCGGCCGCCCGAAGGCCTGCCGCTCGTGCGCGTACTTCACCGACTCGTCCACACAACCCTGCGCGAGGCCCGTCGCGAGCGCCGCGATCGCGACCCGGCCCTCGTCCAGGATCCGCAGGAACTGCGCGTACCCCCGGCCCTCCTCGCCGAGGAGGTTCTCCACCGGGACGCGGACGTCGTCGAAGGAGAGCTCACGGGTGTCCGAGGCGTTCCAGCCGACCTTCGAGTACGGGGCGGCGACCGTGAAGCCCGGGGTGCCGGACGGCACGATGATCGAGGAGATCAGCGGACGCCCGTCGGGCTTGCGGCCGGTGACCGCCGTGACCGTCACCAGACCCGTGATGTCCGTGCCGGAGTTGGTGATGAAGCACTTCGAGCCGTTGATGACCCAGTGGTCGCCGTCGCGGACGGCGGTGGTGCGGGTGCCGCCCGCGTCCGAACCGGCACCCGGCTCGGTCAGGCCGAACGCGCCGAGGACCTCGCCGGAGCACAGCTTCGGCAGCCACGCGCGCTTCTGCTCCTCCGTGCCGAAGCGGTAGACCGGCATCGCGCCCAGCGAGACGCCCGCCTCCAGGGTGATGGCCACGGAGGAGTCGACCCGGGCCAGCTCCTCCAGGGCGATCCCGAGGGCCAGGTAGTCGCCGCCCATGCCGCCGTACTCCTCGGGGAACGGCAGCCCGAACAGGCCCATGCGGCCCATCTCGCGGACGATCTCGTACGGGAACTCGTGCCGCTCGTAGTAGTCGCCGATCTTCGGCGCCACGACGTCGTGGGCGAACTCCTCGACGGTACGGCGGAGTTCCTCGTGCTCTTCGGTGAGCCGGTGGTCGAGGGACATGTCTTTCGTCACTCCTTGTGGGAGAGGGCGCGGACGGTACGGGAGGGGCTGGGCCGGCCCAGCTGTTCGGCCATCCACACGCTCGTGGCGGTGAGGGCGGCCAGATCGACCCCGGTCTCGATGCCGAGACCGTCGAGCATCCACACGAGGTCCTCGGTGGCGAGATTTCCGGTCGCGCTCTTCGCGTACGGGCAGCCGCCGAGGCCGCCGGCGGAGGCGTCGACGGTGGTCACCCCGTGCCGCAGGGCGGCCAGGGTGTTGGACAGCGCCTGCCCGTACGTGTCGTGGAAGTGCACGGCGACGCGGGAGACGGGCACCCCGGCCTCGGTCAGGGCCGTCAGCAGGGCCTGGACGTGCCCTGGCGTGGCGACGCCGATCGTGTCCCCGAGGCTCAGCTCGTCACAGCCCATGTCGGCGAGGGCCTTGGTGACCCGGACGACCTGCTCGACCGGCACGGCACCCTCCCAGGGGTCGCCGAAGCACATCGAGAGGTAGCCGCGCACCTTCAGCCCGGCCTCTATGGCCCGGGTGACGGTCGGCGCGAACATCGCGAGCGCCTCGTCGACGGTCCGGTTCAGATTGGCCTTCGCGAAGGACTCGGTCGCCGAGGCGAACACGGCGACCTCACGGGCGCCCAGCGCGAGGGCGCGGTCGAGACCGCGCTCGTTCGGCACGAGCACGGGCAGCCGGACCGGGAGGTCACGGACGAGCGGGAACAGCTCCTCCGCGTCGGCGAGCTGCGGCACCCACTTCGGGTGCACGAAGCTCGTCGCCTCGATCGTCGTCAGACCGGCGGCCGCGAGCCGCCGCACGAACTCGGCCTTCACCTCGGTCGGGACGGCCGTCTTCTCGTTCTGCAGCCCGTCCCGGGCACCGACCTCGTGGATCCGCACCCGGGTGGGCAGGGACGGGTCGGGCACGGTCATCGGCAGTCCGGTGCTCATGCGTCCTCCTCCTCGCGGGGCGTCACCACGGCCAGGATCTGGTCCATGGCGACGGTGGTGCCGGGCGTGACGTCCAGCTCGGTGACGGTGCCGGCGTGCGGGGCGGAGATGACGTGCTCCATCTTCATCGCCTCGACCACGAGCAGGCTCTGCCCGGCCTCCACCTCGTCCCCGACGGCCACCTTCACGACCGTCACGGTCCCGGGCATCGGCGCGGCGAGCGTGTCGGCACCCCCGTGCCGGGCACCGGAGAGCGCGGCCTCGACGGGGTCGTGGTCGAGCACGTGCCAGGAGTCCCCGTCCCGGCCGAGCCAGGCGTCCGCACGGTGGAAGGTGTGGGTCATGCCGTCCACGGTGACCGTCACCGTGGTGTCCGTGACCCGGGCCCCGGTGGGGGCCTCCGCCGTCGCGGGTTCGAGTCCCGGCACTCGGAACGGGAAGGCGAGCGGCTTCGCCGTGCCGCCGAGGCGCCAGCCGCTCGGCACCGCGAACGGGTCCGTCCAGCCGTCCCGGGGCGCCGGGGCCAGCTCCGCGAGCCGTACGGCGGCCGCCGCCGCGTACACCTCGTCCGGCACGCCCTGCGGGACCAGGCTCTCCGCGTCCCGCTCCACCAGGCCCGTGTCCAGGTCGCCCGAGACGACGTCCGGGTGGGCGAGGAGGCGGCGCAGGAAGCCCGCGTTCGTGGGCACGCCCAGGGTGACCAGCTCGCCGAGCGCGGCACGCAGCCTGCGCAGGGCCGTGGGGCGGTCCGGGGCGTGCACGATGACCTTGGAGAGCATCGGGTCGTAGAGGGAGGAGACCTCGGTGCCCTCGGCGAGACCCGAGTCCGTGCGGACGCCGTTGCCCTGCGGCTCGTGCAGGGCGAGGACCGTGCCGCCCGACGGGAGGAAGCCCCGGGAGGGGTCCTCCGCGCAGATCCGGGCCTCGATCGCCCAGCCGTCCAGGCGGACGTCGTCCTGCGTGAACGGCAGCGGCTCGCCGGAGGCGACGCGCAGCTGCCACTCCACCAGGTCGATGCCGGTGATCAGCTCGGTCACCGGGTGCTCGACCTGGAGGCGGGTGTTCATCTCCATGAAGTAGTACGAGGCGGGGTCGCCGCCCGGCACGATGAACTCGACCGTGCCCGCGCCCACATAGCCGCAGGAGCGCGCCGCCTCGACCGCCGCCGCGCCCATCGACGCCCGGAGCTCCGGGGTGAGCAGGACGCTCGGCGCCTCCTCGATGATCTTCTGGTGGCGGCGCTGGAGCGAGCACTCGCGCTCGCCGAGGTGGATCACGTTCCCGTGGGCGTCCGCCAGGACCTGGATCTCGATGTGCCGGGGCCGGTCGATCCACCGCTCCACGAGCAGCGTGTCGTCGCCGAAGGAGGAACGGGCCTCGCGCCGGGCCGCCGCGATCTCGTCGTCGAGCGTCGACAGGTCGCGGACCAGCCGCATGCCCTTGCCGCCGCCGCCCGCGCTCGGCTTGAGCAGGACGGGCGCGCCCAGCTCGCGGGCCGCCGCCTCGAGCTCGGGATCGGCGGCGCCCGGGACGACCGGCACACCGGCCGCCTTGACGGTCTCCTTCGCACGGATCTTGTCGCCCATGAGGGAGATCGCGGTGGCGGACGGGCCGATGAAGACGAGGCCGGCGTCCGCGCAGGCCTGCGCGAAGGCGGCGTTCTCCGCCAGGAACCCGTAGCCGGGGTGCACGGCCTGCGCCCCGGTGCGCCGGGCCGCGTCGAGCAGCGCCGGCACGGACAGGTACGACTCGGCGGCCGGCGGCGGACCGATCCGTACCGCCGTGTCCGCCTCCCGCACGTGCCGGGCGTCGGCGTCCGCGTCGCTGTAGACGGCCACCGAGCGCACGCCCATCTCCCGCAGGGTGCGGATGACGCGGACGGCGATCTCGCCCCGGTTGGCCACGAGGACGGTGTCGAACATGCTCTGCATCTTCTGGGGGCCCTTCACATCCGGAAGACGCCGAACTGGGGGTCACCCAGGGGCGCGTTGGCACAGGCGGTCAGGGCGAGGCCGAGGACCTGCCGGGTCTCCAGCGGGTCGATGACCCCGTCGTCCCACAGCCGGGCGGTCGCGTAGTAGGCGCTGCCCTGCGTCTCGTACTGCTCGCGGATCGGGGCCTTGAAGGCCTCTTCCTCCTCGGCGCTCCACCCGTCGCCGAGCTGGTCGCGCTTGACGGTCGCGAGGACGGACGCGGCCTGCTCGCCGCCCATGACCGAGATCTTCGCGTTGGGCCACATCCACAGGAAGCGGGGGGAGTAGGCCCGGCCGCACATCGAGTAGTTGCCGGCGCCGTACGAACCGCCGACGACGACCGTCAGCTTCGGCACCCGGGTGGTGGCCACGGCCGTGACCATCTTGGCGCCGTGCTTGGCGATGCCGCCGTGCTCGTACGCCTTGCCGACCATGAAGCCGGTGATGTTCTGCAGGAAGACGAGCGGGATCCCGCGCTGGTCGCACAGCTCGATGAAGTGCGCGCCCTTCTGGGCCGACTCGGCGAACAGGATGCCGTTGTTGGCGACGATGCCGACCGGGTGGCCGTGGATCCGGGCGAAGCCGGTGACCAGCGTCTGCCCGTACTCGGACTTGAACTCCTGGAAGCGGGAGCCGTCCACGACCCGGGCGATGACCTCGCGCACGTCGTAGGGGGTGCGGGAGTCGACGGGCACGGCCCCGTACAGCCCGTACGGGTCGACCTTCGGCTCCTCGGCCGGCTCGACCGACCAGGGCAGCGGGCCGCGCTCGGGCAGCGTGGCCACGATGTTCCGGACGATGCGCAGCGCGTGCGCGTCGTCCTCGGCGAGGTGGTCGGTGACGCCGGAGATCCGCGAGTGGACCTCGCCGCCGCCGAGCTCCTCGGCCGTGACGACCTCGCCGGTGGCGGCCTTCACGAGCGGCGGCCCACCGAGGAAGATGGTCCCCTGGTTCCGTACGATCACGGCCTCGTCGCTCATCGCGGGCACGTAGGCGCCACCGGCCGTGCAGGAGCCCATGACCGCCGCGATCTGCGGGATGCCGGCACCGGACATCCGGGCCTGGTTGAAGAAGATCCGCCCGAAGTGCTCCCGGTCCGGGAAGACCTCGTCCTGCATCGGCAGGAAGGCGCCGCCCGAGTCGACCAGGTAGAGGCAGGGGAGACGATTCTCCAGCGCCACCTCCTGGGCCCGCAGGTGCTTCTTCACCGTCATCGGGTAGTACGTGCCGCCCTTGACGGTCGCGTCGTTCGCCACGATCACGCACTCGCGTCCGGAGACCCGGCCGATGCCCGCGATGACGCCGGCCGCCGGGGCCTGGTCGCCGTACATGCCGTTCGCCGCCAGCGGGGCCAGCTCCAGGAACGGCGAGCCCGGGTCGAGGAGCGTGTCCACCCGGTCCCGCGGCAGCAGCTTGCCGCGCGCGGTGTGCCGGGCCCGGGACTTCTCACCACCGCCCAGGGCGGCCGCCGCGAGCTTGGCGCGCAGGGTCGCCGCCAGCTCGTGATGGGCCGCCTCATTGGCCTGCCAGGCCGCGGACGCGGGATCCGCCGCGCTCGTCAGCACAGGTGCCTGCTGCATCCCTCGAGCTCCCTTGCTCGGTTAATGAGCGTTAACGTATGTCGCCCAGGTTAACGACCGCTAACCGGGTTGTCTAGAATTGAATCCATGACCACGAGCCCCACTCGGACCGACGCCCCGACGCGACGCGAGCAGATCCTCAAGGAGGCCGCCCGCCTCTTCGCCGAGCGCGGCTTCCACGGCGTCGGCGTGGACGAGATAGGGGCGGCCGTCGGCATCAGCGGCCCCGGCCTCTACCGCCACTTCCCGGGGAAGGACGCGATGCTCGCCGAGCTCCTCGTGGGCATCAGCGAGCGGCTGCTCGACGGCGGCCGTCTGCGGGCCGTCGAATCGGACGGTGACCCGCGCGCCCTCCTGGCCTCCCTCATCGACGGGCACATCGACTTCGCCCTCGACGACCGGCCCCTGATCACCCTCCACGACCGCGAGCTCGACCGCCTCAAGGACGAGGACCGCAAGCGGGTCCGGCAGCTCCAGCGGCAGTACGTCGAGCTGTGGGTCGCCGTCGTGCGCGAGCTCTACCCCGACACGGGCGAATCGGAGTCCCGCACCGCCGTCCACGCCGTCTTCGGCCTGCTCAACTCCACCCCGCACCTGGCGGCCCTCGGCCGCCGGCCGATGGAGGACCTGCTGCGGAGGCTCGCGCACGGGGCGTTCGGCGCGCTGGGCGCGTAGGGCCGTGCGGTCCAGAGCTCGGAACGGGTTGCCCTCCGCCTCCGGGGCTCGGACAGAATGACCCCCATGCCGATACTCAGCCGCCCCGCCCTCGTCGAGCACCTCGTCCGCACCCGGATCGCGGGAGACGTCGCCACCCCGCGCGACAACAACCTCTCCCACTACCGCAAGCTCGCCAACGGTGACCGGCACTACTGGCTCGGCCTCGAACTCGGCGACCGCTGGACCGACGAGCAGGACGTGCTCGCCGTCATGGCCGAGCGGTGCGGCGTCGTCGACGACCCGGCGCACCGGGTCGGCCAGGACACCATCGACCCCGAACTCACCGTCGACGGCCTCGACCGGATGGCCGCCCGGCTGCGCAAGGCCGCCGCGGGCCGCGAGCGGGTCCTCTTCGCGACCGGCCACCCCGGCTCGCTCATCGACGTCCACAGCCGGGTCGCCGCCGCGCTGCGCGCCCAGGGCTGCGACGTCGTCCGCATCCCCGGCGGGCTCGTCGCCGACGAGGGGTACGTCGTGCAGTTCGCCGACGTCGCCGTCTTCGAACGCGGTGCGAGCCTGTGGCACACGCACTCGCCCGAGCCGATGAACGCGATCCTCGACGCGCTCGGGGAGGCCGGACGACCGGACCTGGTGATCGCGGACCACGGCTGGGCGGGCCGCGCGGGCCAGCGGGGCATCGACTCCGTGGGCTACGCCGACTGCAACGACCCCGCGCTCTTCATCGGCGAGGCGGAGGGCACGATGCAGGTCGCGATCCCCCTGGACGACCACGTCCTGGACCCCCGCTTCTACGAGCCGCTGACGGCGTACACCCTGAACGCGGCGGGGCTCGCGGGCTGACCCGCCCCGCCCGTCAGCGCGCCTGGCGGGAGGTGGGGTCCAGGTACACCCGGCGGACGGCCGGGATCCGCTCGCGCAGCCGCGCCTCGGCGCGGTCGCAGGCCCGTTCGATCTCCTCGGCCGTCGACCCGTCCCGGAAGTCGATCTTCGCGGCGACCAGGGCCTCGTCCGGACCCTGGATCAGGGTCGTCAGGTCGACCACCGCGATCACGTGCTCGTCCGCGAGCAGCTCCTCGTGCACGGCCTCCCGCAGGCGCGGCGGGAGCGCCCGGCCGACCAGGAGCTCCGCGTTGGAGCGGCCCAGGACCCAGGCCACGTACACCAGCAGCGCGCCGATGAGGATCGAGGCGACGCCGTCCCAGACGCCCGAGCCGGTGAGCTGGCCGCCGATCAGGCCGCCGGCCGCGAGCAGCAGGCCGGCCAGCGCCGCGGAGTCCTCCATGACGACGGCCTTCACGGTCGTGTCCGGGGTGCGCCGCAGGTAGCGGATGAAGGGGGTGCGGGTGCGCCGCGCCTCGGCCCGGACCTGGCGGACCGCCGTCCGCAGCGAGAAGCCCTCCAGGACGAAGGCGACGGCGAGCACCACGTACGAGACGACCGGATCGCCCAGGTCCTCGCCGCGGGTGAGGGTGTGGACGCCGTCGTACACGGAGAAGACCGCGCCGCCGACGAAGGTGGCGACCGCGGCCAGCAGCGCCCACACGTACCGCTCGCCCGCATAGCCCAACGGATGGTCCTCGTCCGCCGGTTTCTCGCTGCGCTTGAGCGCGGCCAGGAGCAGCACCTCGGTGACCGTGTCGGCCACCGAGTGGGCCGCCTCGGAGAGCATCGCGCTGGATCCGCTGATGAGGCCCGCGACGGCCTTGGCGGCGGCGATGCCGAGATTGGCCGCCGCCGCCACGATCACCGTGAAGGTGCTCTCACCGTTCTTCGGCCTGTCCGCCGTGATTTCCGCCATGGTCGGACTTATGCCCGGTCGTCAGCGCGGGACGCGGACCACACCCTCCTGGATGACGGAGATCGCGAGCTGCCCGTCCCGGGTGTAGATCCGGGCCTGGCCGAGGCCGCGCCCGCCGGACGCGGTCGGCGACTCCTGGTCGTACAGGAGCCACTCGTCGGCCCGGAAGGGGCGGTGGAACCACATGGCGTGGTCCAGGGAGGCCCCGACCACGTCGCCGACGGCCCAGCCGCCGCGCCCGTGGGCGAGGAGGACCGAGTCGAGCAGGGTCATGTCGGAGACGTAGGTGGCGAGGACGACGTGCAGCAGCGGGTCGTCGGCCAGCTTGCCGTTCGTACGGAACCAGACCTGCGAGCGCGGTTCGCGCGGCTGCCCGACCGTCCCCCACGGGGGCGCCTCTGCGTAGCGCAGGTCGACCGCCGCCCGCGCCTCGATCAGCCGGTCCGCGACCTCGCGGGGGAGGTGGCGGGGGAGCATCTCGGCCGGCGTGGGCAGGGACTCCGGGTCCGGGGCGGGCGGCATCTCCACCTGGTGGTCGAGCCCCTCCTCGTACGTCTGGAAGGACGCCGAGAGGTGGAAGATCGGCTGCCCGTGCTGGACGGCCACGACGCGCCGGGTGGTGAAGGAGCGTCCGTCGCGGATCCGGTCGACCGTGTAGACGATCGGCGCACCCGGGTCGCCGGGGCGCAGGAAGTACGCGTGGAGCGAGTGCGCGAGGCGGTCCCCGGGCACGGTCCGGCCCGCCGCCACCAGCGCCTGGGCGGCCACCTGGCCGCCGAAGACGCGGGGGACGAGCGCGGACCGGGACTGCCCCCGGAAGATGTCCCGCTCGATCCGCTCCAGGTCGAGCAGATCGAGCAGGTCGTCCAGCGCGGTGTGTGCCTCGGGCACTCAGAGACCCATCGACTTGGCGATGATCGACTTCATGATCTCGCTGGTGCCGCCGTAGATGCGGTTGACGCGGTTGTCGGCGTAGAGGCGGGCGATCGGGTACTCGTTCATGTAGCCGTAGCCGCCGTGCAGCTGGAGGCAGCGGTCGATGACGCGGTGCGCGACCTCGGTGCAGAAGAGCTTGGCGCTCGCGGCCTCGGCCGGGGAGAGCTCGCCCGCGTCCAGGGCCTCCAGGGCGCGGTCGGCGACGGCCTCGGCGGCGTCGACCTCGGCCTGGCAGGCGGCCAGCTCGAACTTGGTGTTCTGGAAGGAGGCGACCGGCTTGCCGAAGACCGTGCGGTCCGTGACGTACTGCTGGGCGAAGCGGACGGCGGCCTTGGCCTGGGCGTAGGCGCCGAAGGCGATGCCCCAGCGCTCGGAGGCCAGGTTGTGGCCGAGGTAGTAGAAGCCCTTGCCCTCCTCGCCGAGCAGGTCCTCGGCGGGCACCTTGACGTCGACGAAGGCGAGCTCGGCGGTGTCGGAGGTGCGCAGGCCGAGCTTGTCCAGCTTGCGGCCGATGGAGTAGCCCTCGGACTTGGTGTCGACCGCGAAGAGGGAGATGCCGAAGCGGCGGTCCTCGGCCGAGGGGGCGGAGGTGCGGGCGCAGACGATCACGCGGTCGGCGTGGACGCCACCGGTGATGAAGGTCTTGGCGCCGTTGAGGACGTAGTGGGTGCCGTCCTCGGAGAGCTTGGCGGTGGTCTTCATGCCCGCGACGTCGGAGCCGGTGCCCGGCTCGGTCATGGCGAGCGCCCACATCTCCTCGCCGGAGACGAACTTCGGCAGGAAGCGCTTCTTCTGCTCGTCGGTGGCGAGCATCTTGATGTACGGCAGGGCGAGCAGCACGTGGACGCCGGAGCCGCCGAACTGGACGCCCGCGCGCGAGGTCTCCTCGTACAGGACGGCCTCGAACTTGTGGGTGTCCAGGCCCGCGCCGCCGAACTCCTCGGGGACGTTGATGCCGAAGATGCCCAGCTCGCCGAGCTTGTCGTAGAACTCGCGCGGCGCCTGGCCCGCGGCGAACCACTCGTCGTAGACGGGGACGACCTCGGCCTCGATGAAGGCGCGGATGGTCTCCCGGAACGCCTCGTGGTCCTCGTTGAATACGGTACGGCGCACGGTGCGTCTCCTCCGATGTGCGGGCCAGTTGTCTAAGCGCTTGCTCAGGCTGTCGTCAACGAAGTTACCCAGCGGTCACCCACCCTGTCCAGACTCCTCGTCTGTGATCCAGGCCCGCCCCACGGAGTCGTACCCGTACACGGGCCGCCCCTTCGCCCCGCTCGTGCGAAAGGGCGCGCCGTCCTCGTCCCCGATCCGGACCGTGCCCCGGCGCCCCTCCGAGCTCCACTCCAGCTCCAGGTACCAGCGGCAGTCGCACCCCGCCGCCCCCGCCGAGACCAGCAGCTCCTCCGGCTCGGCGGCGCTGACCGCGTACGGGAAGGAGACCGCCGGGAGGGTCCGGCCCTCCTCCCCGGAGGCGTCGTACCCGTCCAGCGCCCGCGCCACCGGCCGCGGCCGGTCCAGGTCCACCTCGAAACGGCGCGGCGTCACCGCCCCGCCGCACCCCTCGTCCATCCGGTACGCCGCCCACGGCAGCGGCGCGCCCCGCTCCACCACCCGCACGTGCAGCGCCTGGAGCACCACCGCTGCCGCGCCCTTCCCCTGCACCGACACCCGCACCAGCGTCTCCCCGCCGTCCACGGCCCCCTGCGCCGCCGCCCAGCTCCGCGCGTCGGCCGCCTCCGGCGGGGGAGGGGGCGTCCGCCCCACGAGGTAGGTGTGCCCGCACCCGTTCTTCCAGATGTCCGAGGCGACCGTCCACGTCAGCGGCGCCGGTGGTTCGGCGGCCCGCTCCCGGGTCTTCCCGGGCAGGAGTACGGCTCCGAGCGTCACCGCCCCCACGACCGCCAGCGACCCGCCGACCACGCCCACCCACCCCCACCGGCGCCTCCGCCGCTCGGACGGGAGGCCCGGCACCCGCGCGTGCACGGGTTCCAGCTCGGACTCGGGCGCCGCCTCCGGGGCCGGCGCGGGCCCCGGAGCCGGCTTCGGCTCCGGGCCGGGCCCGGGCGTCGGCTCCGCGCCGAGTTCCGGTGCCGGAGAGCGGCGGGCGCCGTCCGCGCGGGTCCAGGCCACCTCCAGGGCCCGCCGCTCCTCCTCGTCCGCCCCGCACAGCAGGGCGAGGCGGTCGACCACAGCGAACCCCTCCGGGACGGTCGCGCCGGAGCAGTAGCGGTGGAGGGTGGACGCGCTGACGCTCAGGCGCCGGCCCAGCGCCTCGTAACTCCTCCCGTCCCGCGCCTTCAGTGCGCGCACGAGCCCCGCGAACTCCTCGACGGCGGCGTCCTTCGGCATTCCATCCCCCTCGCCCCTGCATCCCACCCTTCACGTCCTTGCACGTCAGCGGGGGTGGAATGGTTCCGGGACGGAGGGAGGGCGCGTTGCCGTTGCCCAGGGGCGGGCGGGGGCCCGACGCTGGTGGCGCACTGATCGAACGACCCGACGGGGGATCGCACCACCATGAGCAAGCTCCGTACCGCACTCGCCGCCACCGCCGCCACCGCCCTGGGCCTCGCGGCCCTCGCCACCGCCCCGGCGCAGGCCGCCGCCCAGCCCGCCTTCCTCGCCGCCTCCCAGATGCCGCCGTCGTCGACGCCGTGGACCGCCACCCAGGTCTTCACCGGCGTCCCGGAGAACGGCGGCGTCCTCTGCGCCCCGTACAAGATCCCGGCACAGAACACCCGCTACCGCGAGTTCACCACCGAGCTCGACACCAACGGCGTCCAGATCACCACCGTCGCCCGCACCGAGGCCGACGCCGTGAAGCTGGTCGACACCCTCCGCAAGGCCCTCGCCGGCTGCGGCCCCCTGCTGGAGCGACAGAACCCGGGCCTGCACGCCGTCAGCGCCTACCACGGCAAGCTCGCCGTCGAGGAGGGCGCCTGGGTCTACAGCCTGGACACCGCCGACCCGCAGATCGGCATCACCGACATCCACCTCTTCTCCGTCGGCCGCGACGGCCGCACCGTCACCCTCGTCCGCTGGGGTCAGATGGGCGACTTCGAGGACGCCCCGCTGACCGCCTTCCGCACGACGACGAAGACGGCGGTGAACAAGCTCTGGTGACGGGAGCCCGTCCGGGTCAGGGAACGCGGAGCGCGAACCACAGCTCCATCCGTACGTCCGGATCGTCCAGGTCCCGGTCGAGCAGTGCCGCGCAGCGGGCGATCCGCTGACGGACGGTGTTGCGGTGGATCTCCAGGGCCACCGCCGTCCGGTCCCAGCTGCCGTGGAGGGAGAGCCAGACCCGGAGCGTCTCGGCGAGGGGTTCGGTGAGGGGCGCGAGGAGCGCGCGGGCGTACGCGGCGGCCTCGTCGCGGTCCACCAGCGCGGCGAAGCCGTGGGCGCGGTGCCGGACGAGCGCCGCCCTGGAGGCCTCCGCCCTGCGCAGCGCCCGCGCCGCCTGCGCGTCCCCGGCCGCGAGCTCCGGGGCCGCCACGGGGGCGCTCGCCCCGAGCGTCCAGCCCTGCTGCGCGGTGACGGCGGTGGAGGAGGGGAGGAGGAGCCGTACGGTTCCGGGGCGCGCGTGGCCGGGAGCGCCCGGCCCCGAGCCCGTGCCGCCCTCTGTGCCCGCTCCCGCCCCCGCGCCTGTGCCCGTGCCCGCGTCCACCAGCGGCGTCCCCAGCGCCGCCGCCAGGCTCGCCGCCGCGAACGGCGTGCCGTCGCCGCCCCGCGCGTGGACCACCGTCCAGGGGTCCGGCCCCAGGCTGCCCGCGACCTCCGCCGGGGCCGCGCCGAGCAGCAGCCGCACCAGGGCCCCGTCCCGCACGGTCACGTCCGCGCCCCGGTGCGGGGCCGTGAGCAGGGAGAGCAGAACCACCGCCACGCCCGCGATCGTGTGGTCGCCCGGACCGCGCCGCTCCGTCGCCACCCCCAGGGTCAGGCCGTCCCCGCCGCCCAGGGCGTACGCGGCGAGCCGCAGCCCGCCGCCGTCCCCGCTCGCCGAGGCCGGCCCGCCCGGGCGCGGCCCGAGCACCCCCGCGAGCTCCCGCAGCGCCCGCGCCGCCTCCTCCGGGACCTCCCGGCCGGCCGCCGCCGACTCCGTGCCGTCCGCGCCGAACAGCACGGCCCGGCCGCCGAGGCGCGAGGCGAGCGCGCCCAGCACCGCGGGGACCGGGGCCGGTCGCGCGGCCGCCGCCGCCAGGGACTGCTGGGCCTCGGTCACCCGGCGCAGCTCGTGCAGCCGGGCCTCCGCCATCAGTCGCCACAGCGCCCGCGCCACCGCCGTGAACGGGGTCCGGGGCGGGACCTCCACGAGCGGCAGGCCGTGCCGGTCGCACGCCGCGACGAGTTCCGGCGGCACCGTGTCCCACACCGGCGTCACCCCGAAGGCGAGCGCCGCCGCCCCCGCCTCCACGACCCGGGCGACGTAGTGCGCCGGGTCGGTGAGCTGCACGCCCGCCGTCATGAGCAGCTCGCCGCCGAGCAGGTACGGATAGGGGTCGGCCATCTCCGAGGTGTGCACCCAGTGCAGCGGAACGTCCTCGGGCCCGGCGAGCAGCCGCAGGCCCAGGTCGGGGCGGGCGAGCAGCGCGGCGAGCGGCACCGGTGGCGCCGGGGGAGTGGAGCCGGTCTCGGAGGGGGGCGACGGGGTCATCGACATGGGCCCTTCGTACATCCCCCGCCCGGACAGTGGAGGAAACGTACACTTCAACGTCGCTTTCCGGCCACTTACTGTCGTCTCATCCCAGGGCCGCGGGTACGGGCGGATGTCCCCGCGATCAGCACCTGGGCACTCCCCCGCACGACACGCCACCGAGGTGAGAAGGAGGGCCCATGGCCGTCGACTACACAGTGATCGTCCTGTACTTGGCCGGCATGCTCGCGATGGGCTGGTGGGGCATGCGCCGCGCCAAGTCCAAGAGCGAGTTCCTGGTGGCCGGCCGCCGCCTCGGGCCCTGGATGTACTCCGGGACGATGGCCGCCATCGTCCTCGGCGGCGCCTCCACCATCGGCGGCGTCGGCCTCGGCTACAAGTACGGCCTCTCCGGCGCCTGGATGGTCTTCGCCATCGGCCTCGGCCTGCTGGCCCTCTCCGTCTTCTTCTCCGCGCGCATCGCGCGCCTGAAGGTCTACACCGTCTCCGAGATGCTCGACCTGCGCTACGGCGGCAGGGCCGGCGTCATCTCGGGCGTCGTGATGTGGGCGTACACGCTGATGCTCGCCGTCACCTCGACCATCGCGTACGCCACGATCTTCGACGTCCTCTTCGACCTGCCCCGGACCCTCGCGATCGTCCTCGGCGGCACCATCGTCGTCGCCTACTCGACCCTCGGCGGCATGTGGTCCATCACCATCACCGACATGGTGCAGTTCGTGGTGAAGACCATCGGCGTGCTGCTCCTGCTGCTGCCGATCGCCGTCGTCAAGGCCGGCGGCTTCGAGGGGATGCGGGAGGCGCTGCCCACCTCGTACTTCGAGCCGCTCGGCATCGGCGGCGAGACGATCTTCACCTACGTGCTGATCTACACCTTCGGCATGCTGATCGGCCAGGACATCTGGCAGCGGGTCTTCACCGCCCGCACCGACAAGGTCGCCAAGTGGGGCGGCACCGTCGCCGGCACCTACTGTCTCGCGTACGCCCTCGCCGGTGCCGTCATCGGCACGGCGGCCAAGGTGCTCTACCCGAAGCTGCCCAGCGCCGACGACGCCTTCGCCACCATCGTCAAGGACGAGCTGCCGATGGGCGTCCGGGGCCTCGTCCTCGCCGCCGCCCTCGCCGCCGTGATGTCGACCTCATCCGGCGCCCTCATCGCCTGCGCCACCGTCGCCAACAACGACATCTGGTCGCGCCTGCGCGGCGCCGTCGCGAAGAAGGACGAGAACGACCACGACGAGGTGAAGGGCAACCGCCTCTTCATCCTGATCATGGGCATCGTCGTCATCCTCGTCGCCATCGCCCTCAACGACGTCGTCCAGGCCCTCACCGTCGCCTACAACCTGCTGGTCGGCGGGCTCCTCGTGCCGATCCTCGGCGGCCTGCTGTGGCGCCGCGGCACCGTCCAGGGCGCGCTCGCCGCGGTCACCGTCGGCGGCCTGGCCGTCATTGGCCTGATGTGGACTTACGGAATCTTGGCAAATGAGCCTGTTTACTATGGTTTGTTGGCCTCGCTCGCCACTTATGTGATCGTTTCCCTCGCGACCCGCCCGACGGACGCCACCGTGCTCGCGAACTGGCGCGCGCGCCTCGCGGGCCAGGACACCACGACCGAGCCCGGAACCGAATCACCGGAACCGGCACCCGCGACCGCCTGACGGCGGCCGCACCCCGGGCGTCGAGACCCGACGCCCGGACCCGCTTGAGACACACCCCAGGAGGACCCCGACCATGAGCAGCAGCGACCAGAACGCCTTCCGCGGCCCGATCGACTCGTCCCGCGTCCCGCGGTACGCCGGTCCCGCGACGTTCGCCCGTCTGCCGCGCCTCGACGAGGTCGGCACCGCCGACGTCGCCGTGGTCGGCGTCCCCTTCGACACCGGCGTCTCCTACCGCCCCGGCGCCCGCTTCGGCGGCAACGCCATCCGCGAGGCCTCCCGCCTGCTCCGCCCCTACAACCCCGCGCAGGACGCCTCCCCCTTCGCCCTCGCCCAGGTCGCGGACGCCGGCGACATCGCCGCCAACCCGTTCAACATCCACGAGGCCGTCGAGACCATCGAGGCCGCCGCCGACGACCTCCTCGGCACCGGCGCCCGCATGATGACCCTCGGCGGCGACCACACCATCGCCCTGCCGCTGCTCCGCTCCGTCGCCAAGAAGCACGGCCCCGTCGCCCTGCTCCACTTCGACGCGCACCTCGACACCTGGGACACCTACTTCGGGGCCGAGTACACCCACGGCACCCCGTTCCGCCGCGCCGTCGAGGAGGGCATCCTCGACACCTCCGCCCTCTCCCACGTCGGCACCCGCGGCCCGCTCTACGGCAAGCAGGACCTCACCGACGACGAGAAGCTCGGCTTCGGCATCGTCACCTCCTCCGACGTCTACCGCCGCGGCGCCGACGAGGTCGCCGACCAGCTGCGCCAGCGCATCGGCGACCGCCCGCTGTACATCTCCATCGACATCGACTGCCTCGACCCGGCCCACGCCCCCGGCACCGGCACCCCCGAGGCCGGCGGCATGACCTCCCGCGAGCTCCTGGAGATCCTCCGCGGCCTCTCCTCCTGCAACCTGGTCTCCGCCGACGTCGTCGAGGTCGCCCCGGCCTACGACCACGCCGAGATCACCGCGGTCGCCGCCTCCCACACGGCGTACGAACTGACGACGATCATGAGCCGCCAGATCGCCGCCGCGCGGGACGCGAAGTAACCTCCGCGGCGCGGGTCGGGCGGTGCCCGACCCGCGCCGCCGTCGGGCTGTGGGCACGCGTTCCGCGGGGCGGAACGGGTGGGCACGGCCCACCCACCGGCCCGCACCCGACCACCGAGCCACGCCAAGGGACGACCATGACCCACGACCACGACCTCGTGCTGCGGCCCACGGTCGCCCAGACCGAGGCCGCCCTCAACCCGCCCGCAGGGCGGAACGGCGGCGACCTCGTCGTCGAGACCCTCACCGGCCTCGGCGCCACCACCGTCTTCGGCCTCCCCGGCCAGCACGCCCTCGGCATGTTCGACGCCCTCCGCCGCTCGACGCTGAAGTACGTCGGCCTCCGCGTCGAGAACAACGCCGGCTTCGCCGCCGACGCGTACGGCCGGATCACCGGCGAGGCCGCCCCGCTGCTGCTCTCCACCGGACCCGGCGCGCTCATGTCGCTCGCCGCGCTCCAGGAGGCGGCGGCCGCCTCCGCCCCCGTCCTCGCCATCGGCAGCCAGGTCCCGGTGGCCGGTCTCGGCGGCGGCCGGCACGGCTACCTCCACGAGCTCCGCGACCAGCAGGCCTCCTTCCGGGACGTCGTGAAGTCCGTCCACACGGTCCGTACGCAGTCCCAGATCCCCTCCGCGATCGCGGCGGCCTGGGAGTCGGCGCTCACCGCCCCGCACGGGCCGGTCTGGGTGGAGATCCCGCAGGACGTGCTCCTCGCCGAGACGAGCCTGCCGGTGGTCACCGCCATGGACGCGACGCCCGAGGAGGTCGTCCCGCGCCCCGAGCTGACGGCGGTCGCCGCGCACCTCCTGGCGAACGCCGAGCGGCCCGCGATCATCGCGGGCGGCGGGGTCGTCCGCTCCGACGCCTCCGGCAAGCTCCTCGCGCTCGCGGAGCGGCTCGACGTCCCCGTCGTCACCACCTTCGGCGGCAAGGGCGCCTTCCCCTGGGAGCACCCGCTGTCGCTCCAGTCCTGGCTGGAGGACCGGCACACCACGGACTTCCTGGAGGACGCCGACGTCCTCCTCGTCGTCGGCTCGGGCCTCGGCGAGCTGTCCTCGAACTACCACACGTTCGCCCCGCGCGGCCGGGTGATCCAGATCGAGGCCGACGCGGGCAAGCTGGAGTCCAACCACCCGGCGCTCGGCATCCACGCGGACGCCCGCCTCGCGCTCCAGGCGCTCCTGGAGACGGTCGGGGAGCGCACGGACCCGGCCGCCGCCGAGCGGGTCGCCGCCGTCCTGGGCAAGGTCCGGGACCGGATCGCGGCCCAGGACCTCGGCCCGGAGCAGCGGATCGTCGCGGCGGTCCGGGAGGCGCTCCCGGACCGGGCCCCGAGCTTCTGGGACATGACGATCCTGGCGTACTGGGCGTGGTCGGCCTTCGACGCGCGGCACCCGAACACGATGCACTCCGCCCAGGGCGCGGGCGGCCTCGGCTACGGCTTCCCCGCCGCCCTCGGCGCGGCCGCCGCCGACCCCTCCCAGCCGGTCCTGGCGGTCTCCGGCGACGGCGGCGCGATGTACTCGATCGCGGAGCTGGCGACGGCGAAGCAGTACGGCCTCGACGTGACCTGGCTGATCGTCGACGACGGCGGCTACGGGATCCTGCGGGAGTACATGACGGGCGCGTTCGGCGAGGCCACGGCCACCGAGCTCACCCGCCCGGACTTCGTCGCCCTGTCCGAGTCCTTCGGCGTCCCCGCCGCCCTGACGACCCCGGAGACCCTGGCGACGGACCTCGCGAAGGCGCTCGCCACCCCGGGCCCGTCGGTGGTGGTCCTCCCGGCCCTCCTGAGGATGTTCGAGCCGACGCACCTGTGACGGGTGCGAGCGACCCGCCCGGTCCGTGGGGGGCCGGGCGGGGTCGCCCGCTCACCCGGCCGTGGGGGGCCGGGCGGGGCCGCCCGCTCAGTCGACGAGCCCCTCCCAGGCCTTCCGGTACGCGGCGAGCTGCGCCTCGTACCCCTGGCGGAAGTGCTCCGTCTGCGGGGTGAGGTTCTCGCGGCTCATGGCCTCCGGGGGTATCAGCAGCGCCACGTCGGCGAAGGCCACCGCCGCCGCCTCGGCGACGGCCCCGCCCCGGCCGCGGGCGGCCAGCACGTCCAGGCCCGCGGTCCGCAGGAAGCCCTCGAAGACCGTCCGCGGCCTGCTGGTCGTGTCCTTCAGCTCCCGGTCCGTCGCCGGGGTCACCCGGCCGGCCGACGCGAACCCCCGCACCGCCCGCAGCGCCGCGTACAGCCGTCCCCACTGGTACGGCCTGCCGTCCTCGACCTTCCCCACGGACCTCCCCTTCCCCTCCGCCCACGGCACCGCCCGTCCGGCGGCCCGGGGACTTCCTACCCGCTCCGGCGGGAATTGTTGCGGCGGGATGAAATCGCACGTCGGCCGTGTTGGGCCTTCCGGTAGAGCAGGACGAACGGGAGGCCACTCGTGGCGGCGGTGGGGCACAAAGAGCCGGATCGGAAACAGCAGGGCTGGGCGCGCAGGCTGGCCGGGTACGCGTGGCGGTACAAGGCGAACACGCTGCTCGCCCTGGGGTCCTCCCTCGCGGGCATGGCCGTGCTCGCCCTCGTGCCGCTCGTCACTAAGGTGATCATCGACGACGTCATCGGGGCGAAGACCCGGAGCCTCGGCGTCTGGACGGGGCTGCTCATCGGCGCCGCCGTCCTCGTCTACCTCCTCACCTACGTCCGCCGCTACTACGGCGGGCGCCTCGCCCTCGACGTTCAGCACGACCTGCGGACCGACATGTACGGCACGGTCACCCGGCTCGACGGGCGCCGGCAGGACGAGCTGTCCACCGGGCAGGTCGTCGGACGGGCCACCAGCGACCTCCAGCTGATCCAGGGTCTTCTCTTCATGCTCCCGATGACCATCGGGAACATCCTGCTGTTCCTCATCTCGCTGGCCGTCATGGCCTGGCTGTCGATCCCGCTCACCCTCGTCGCGCTCGCCGTCGCCCCCGCCCTCTGGTGGATCGCCAAGCGCAGCCGCACCCGCCTCCACCCCGCCACCTGGCACGCGCAGCAGCAGGCCGCCGTCGTCGCCGGCGTCGTCGACGGGGCCGTGACCGGCGTCCGGGTCGTCAAGGGCTTCGGCCAGGAGGACCAGGAGACCGGCAAGATCCGCGAGGCCGGGCGGAAGCTCTTCGCCGGGCGCCTGCGGACGATCCGGCTGAACTCCAAGTACACCCCCGCCCTCCAGGCCGTGCCCGCCCTCGGCCAGGTCGCGGTCCTCGCGCTCGGCGGCTGGCTGGCCTACCGGCACCAGATCACCCTCGGCACCTTCGTCGCCTTCTCCTCCTACCTGGCCTCCCTCGTCGGCCCGGTCCGCATGCTCGCCATGGTCCTCACCGTCGGCCAGCAGGCCCGCGCCGGCGTCGAGCGGGTCTACGACCTCATCGACACCGAGCCGGTGATCAAGGACGGGACCAAGGAGCTTCCGGCGGACGCGCCCGCCACCGTCGAGTTCGACGACGTGTCCTTCGCCTATGAGGGCGCCTCCGGCAAGACCAAGCCCGTCCTCGACGGGTTCTCCCTGGAGATCCGGCCCGGCGAGACCGTCGCCGTCGTCGGCGCCTCCGGCTCCGGCAAGTCGACCGTCTCGCTCCTCCTGCCCCGCTTCTACGACGTCACCCACGGCGCCGTCCTCGTCGGCGGCCACGACGTCCGCGAGCTCACCCTCGACTCCCTGCGCGCCGCCGTCGGCCTGGTCCCCGAGGACTCCTTCCTCTTCTCCGACACGGTCGCCGCCAACATCGCGTACGGCGTCCCCGACGCCACCCGCGAGCAGATCGAGACCGCCGCCCGCGCCGCCCAGGCGGACCGTTTCATCGCCGAGCTGCCCGAGGGCTACGACACCAAGGTCGGCGAGCACGGCCTCACCCTCTCCGGCGGCCAGCGCCAGCGCGTCGCACTCGCCCGCGCGATCCTCACCGACCCCCGGCTCCTCCTCCTCGACGACGCCACCTCCGCCGTCGACGCCAAGGTCGAGCACGAGATCCACGAGGCCCTGAAGTCGGTGATGGCGGGCCGCACGACCCTGCTCATCGCACACCGCCGCTCCACCCTCGGCCTCGCCGACCGCATCGCCGTCCTCGACGAGGGCCGCCTCGCCGACATCGGCACCCACGCCGAGCTGGAGGAGCGCTCCCCGCTCTTCCGCCGCCTCCTCACCGACCCCGAGGAGCTCGGCGCCGTCTCGCCCGGCCACGTCACGCCGCCGGAGCTCCCCGAGGACCGCACGCTGCGGGCCGAGCTGGACGCCGAGTTCGACGCCGAGCGGGGCATCACCCCCACCCTGTGGGTACGGGACGAGACCACCGGCCGCGAGAGCCCCGCACCCGGGGCGACCCCCGAGCTGCTCGCCGCCGTCGAGGCCCTGCCGCCTGCCACCGACACCCCCGGCATCGACGAGGCCCGGGCCGTGGCCCCCGAGGACGCGTACGGCCTGCGCCGGCTGCTGCGCGGCTTCGGCGTCCCGCTGCTCATCAGCCTCGGTCTGGTCGCCCTCGACGCGGGCGCCGGCCTGCTCCTTCCGGTCCTGATCCGGCACGGCATCGACGAGGGCGTGAACCGGCTCGCGATCGGCGCCGTCTGGGCGGCCTCCGCGCTCGCCCTGGTCACCGTCCTCGTGCAGTGGGTCGCGCAGACCGCCGAGACCCGGATGACCGGCCGCACCGGCGAGCGGGTCCTCTACGCGCTGCGCCTGAAGATCTTCGCCCAGCTCCAGCGGCTCGGCCTCGACTACTACGAGCGCGAGCTCACCGGCCGGATCATGACCCGGATGACCACGGACGTCGACGCCCTGTCGACGTTCCTGCAGACGGGTCTCGTCACCGCCTTCGTCTCGGTCGTCACCTTCTTCGGGATCATGGTCGCGCTGCTCGTGCTCGACCTCCAGCTCGCCCTGGTCGTCTTCGCGACCCTGCCGGTCCTCGCCGTCGGCACGTACTACTTCCGCCGCTCCAGCGTGAAGGCGTACGAGCTGGCGCGCGAGCGGATCAGCGTCGTCAACGCCGACCTCCAGGAGTCGGTCTCCGGCCTGCGGATCGTGCAGGCCTTCCGCCGCGAGCAGTCGGGCGCGGCCCGGTTCGCGGAGCGCAGCGACTCGTACCGCGAGGCGCGCGTCCGGGGCCAGTGGCTGATCTCGGTCTACTTCCCCTTCGTGACCCTGCTGTCCTCGGTCGCGGCCGCCTCCGTCATGATCGTCGGCGCGAACCGCATCGAGGCCGGCACCCTCACCACCGGCGCCCTCGTCGCCTACCTCCTCTACATCGACCTCTTCTTCGCCCCCGTGCAGCAGCTCTCGCAGGTCTTCGACGGCTACCAGCAGGCCGCCGTCTCGCTGAAGCGGATGCAGGAGCTCCTCCAGGAGCCCACGTCGACGGCCGCCGCCGACGCGCCCCTGGACGTGCTCTCGCTGCGCGGCGAGATCGCCTTCGAGGACGTGTCGTTCGCGTACGGGGAAGAGGAAGAGGCCCTCACCGGGATCGACCTGCGGATCCCCGCCGGGCAGACCGTCGCCTTCGTCGGCGAGACCGGCGCCGGGAAGTCCACCCTGGTCAAGCTGGTCGCCCGGTTCTACGACCCGACGAGCGGCCGGGTCACCGCCGACGGCACCGACCTGCGGGACCTCGACCTCACCGCGTACCGCCACCGGCTCGGCGTCGTCCCCCAGGAGGCGTACCTCTTCGCCGGGACGATCCGCGACGCCATCGCGTACGGCCGCCCCGAGGCGACCGACGCCGAGGTCGAGGCGGCGGCCCGCGCGGTCGGCGCGCACGACATGATCGCCACGCTCGACGGCGGCTACCTCCACGAGGTCGCCGAGCGCGGCCGGAACCTCTCCGCCGGGCAGCGCCAGCTGATCGCCCTCGCCCGCGCCGAGCTCGTCGACCCGGACGTCCTGCTCCTGGACGAGGCCACGGCGGCCCTGGACCTGGCGACCGAGGCCCAGGTCAACCAGGCCACCGACCGGCTCGCGGGCCGCCGTACGACGCTCGTCGTCGCGCACCGGCTGACGACGGCCGCCCGCGCCGACCGCGTGGTCGTCATGGACCACGGCCGGGTCGTGGAGGACGGCACCCACGACGAGCTCCTCGCCCTGGGCGGCCGGTACGCGACGCTGTGGAACACCTTCATCGGCGAGGCGGAGGAGGCGGAACCGGAGCGGGTGTGACTGCTTCCGAGCAGCGGGTCTGAGTACGGGGGATCCACCGGGTGAGTACCCCGGCGGATTCCCCGCCGGCACCCCACGGGGTTGCATCGGGGCATGAGCCACGAGACCCGCGCCCGCGCCACCGCCTCGCCCGCCGTTCCCTCGGCCTCCGAGGTGGCCGGCCGGCGCCTGCGGAAGCTGTCCCTGATCTGGGCGGGCCTCTTCGTCCCGGCGACCGTGCTCGCCGGCATCGTCGCCCTCACCACGGAGAACGCCGCCCGCTGCCTCGAGTACGGGGACGGTTGCGGCTCCACCCCCGGCTACGTGTACCTCGGGAGCCTCGCCGTGGCGGCCGTGGCCTTCGTGATCGCCCAGAGCACGGCTCGTACGTCCGTCGCCCGGACCGCGTTCCGCGTCCAGTTCGGCGCGGAGGCCGTCTTCGTGATGCTGGTCATGACGACCTTCGGATAGCGGGAGGCATGCGGAGGCAACCATTCCCAGCCCTCGTGCGTCGTACGGCCGTACGACGACTCGCCCGGGAGAGGAACGCATGACCACAGACGCCGGCTCGGTCCGGACACTCGCCCGCGTCCTCGTCCCGCTCCTCGCCGCCCTCGCGCTGCTCCTCCTCCCCGGACCCGGACCCGGCGGCGGGACCGCCGACGCCGCCTCCGTCTGCCACGGCCGGCCCACCCGGACGATCACCTTCGCCACCGGGGAACTGCGCCTCTACCGGACCCGCCAGTACGTCTGCGCCGTCACCGTCGCCAAACGGCCCGGCCCCCGCCGCCCGATGGTCGTCTCGCTCCAGCCGCGCGGCGCCCGCCCCGTCGTCCGGGCCGGACGCTTCGACCGGCAGGCGGGTCCCCTGACCGTCCACGCCCTCAACCGCTGCGTCAAGGCGACCGGTTCGGTGGCGGGCCGGGGCACGGCGACGGGCTGGATCCTGTGCTGATGTGCGGATAAGTCCAGGAGTAAGGATCAACTGGGTCTGGCGGTCCACACGTTGCCCCCGCTAGGTTCGCGACACCGTTGTGAACCAAGGGGAGGGTGAATGCGCAAGTCGCTGAGATGGGCGCTGTCGCTTTCGGTGCTCATAGGCACCGTCGGGTCGACCGGTGTGGCTACCGCCGCGGACACGGAGACCGGCAGCGCGACCGTCGTCGACTCGCAGAGCACGAGCACCGACATCAAGGACCGCATCCTGGCGATCCCCGGGATGAGCCTGATCGAGGAGAAGCCGTACGCCGGCTACCGCTACTTCGTCCTGGAGTACGTCCAGCCGATCGACCACCACCGCCCGTGGGCGGGCACGTTCAAGCAGCGGATCTCGATCCTCCACAAGGACACGAGCCGCCCCACCGTCTTCCGCACCAGCGGCTACGGTCTTTCCACCACGCCGAGCCGGACCGAACCGACGCGGATCATCGACGGCAACCAGGTCTCCATGGAGTACCGCTTCTTCACGCCGTCCCGCCCGCAGCCCGCCGACTGGTCGAAGCTCGACATCTGGCAGGCGGCCAGCGACCAGCACCGCATCTACACGGCGCTGAAGTCGATCTACGGCCAGAAGTGGCTCTCCACCGGCGCCTCCAAGGGCGGCATGACCGCCACGTACTACGAGCGCTTCTACCCGCGCGACATGGACGGCGTCGTCGCCTACGTAGCCCCGAACGACGTGGTCAACAAGGAGGACTCGGCCTACGACCGGTTCTTCGAGACCGTCGGCACGAAGGACTGCCGCGACCGCCTGAACAACATGCAGCGCGAGGCCCTCGTCCGGCGCGAGCCGCTGGAGAAGAAGTACAAGGCCTGGGCCGAGTCCGAGGGTGCCACCTTCAACACGGTCGGCTCGCTCGACAAGGCCTACGAGGCCGTCGTCCTCGACTTCGTGTGGGGCTTCTGGCAGTACTACGGCCAGGACGTCTGCGACCAGATCCCGGACGCGGCGACCGCGAGCGACGACACCGTCTACGAGACGATCGACGCCTACTCCGGCTGGTCCGCCTACACCGACCAGGGCCTCGAGTACTACACGCCGTACTACTACCAGGCGGCCACCGAACTCGGCTCGCCCACCATCAAGCAGCCGCACCTGAACGGCCTGAGCCGCTACGGCTACCAGCCGGCCAGCAGCTTCGTGCCGCGCGAGATCCCCATGAAGTTCAAGCCGCAGGCCATGCGGGACGTCGACGACTGGGTCCGCAAGAACGCGAACCAGATGCTCTTCGTCTACGGCGGCAACGACCCGTGGGGCTCCGAGCAGTTCCGCCTCGGCAAGGGCGCGCGCGACAGCTACGTGTACGTGGCGCCGGGCGCCAACCACGGGGCGAACGTCGCCGGGCTCGTCGAGTCCGAGCGCGCCAACGCGACCGCCCGCATCCTGGCCTGGGCCGGGGTCTCCGCCCCGGCGGTCCAGGCGGCGCAGCCGCTGGCGGCCTTCGACGCGCGCGTCGACGTGGCGGTCGACGAGGACGCGACCAGGGAACACGGCCTGCGACCGTGACCTGCCGTGGGGGTGCGGCCGTCCGCACCCCCACTCACCTCCGTTGTGGGCAGCCGCTCCACCGGGCGGTGCCCCCCCTTGTGGGCGCGCCCGCCGGGGCGGTGCCCACCCCCGTGCCCCCGTTGTGGGCAATCGTTCCGCTGGGGCGGAACGGGTGGGCACAACGGAACGGCGCCCTTGCCGGCGCCAGAGGCTTTCGCGCCTGAACCCGCACCCCGTTGCGCGCTGCGCTGTCGGTGCGGGTCCAGGCGCGGAACGCGGAGGCGCCGCTAAGGGGCGCCGTCCCGTGTGCCCACCCGTCCCGCCCCAGCGGGACGATTGCCCACACGGGCAGGGGGGCGGGGGCACCGCCCCGCAGACGCGCGCCCGCACGGGCGGGGGCGGGGGCGCCGCCCGGCCAGGCGCGCGCCCGCATCGGGGTGGGTGGGGGAGCGGCGCCGCCCGCGCGACGAGTCGTCAGGGCGCCGCCCCGTCGGTCAGCGGGTGTACGACAGGCCGTAGCCCACCGGGTACAGCACCCGCCCCGGGTCCTCCGCGTCCTGGATCGGGACCGGCAGGCGGCCGAGGGGCCGGGCCCGGCCGGCCAGGACGCGGGCGGCGGCCCGGAGTTCGACGTCCGTCCAGGAGTAGGCCGCGAGAGAGGCCCGCTGGCCACCGAGGCGCGCGATGTCGTACGGGTTGCGGATCGCGACCGTCACGACGGGCACCCCGGTGGCGACGAGCCGCGCGACGAGCGTCCGCTGCGGGCTGGTCGCGCCGACGTTGTACGTGCCGACCACGACCACGTCCTTGCCGGCCGCCCCCCTCACCGCCTCCTCGATCTTCGCGGCCGTCGGGGTGATCCCGGTGGAGAGCGCGGTCGCGGTGAAGCCGAGCTCCGTCAGGGCGGTCGCGAGCGTCGTGGTCGGCGGGCCCGTGGTGCCGGACGGCGAGGCCGGGTCGGCGCCGACGACGAGGACCGAGCGGTGGGTGGCCGGGCTCAGCGGCAGGAAGTCGTCCTCGTTGAGCAGCAGGGTCGTGGTCGCCTCGGCGATCCGGTCGGCGTGGGCGAGGTGCTCCTCGCTGCCGACCACGCGCTCGACGCCCGCCCGGGTGGCGTACGCCTGCCGGAAGAGGCCGAGCTTCGCCTTGAGCCGCAGGATCCGCAGGATCGATTCGTCGAGCCGGGCCTCCGTCAGTTCGCCGTCCCTGACGGCCTTGAGGACCGCGTTCCAGGCCACGTCGAGCTTGGGCGGGTTGAGCAGCTGGTCCACCCCGGCCTTCAGGGCGAGGACCGGGACGCGCTCGTCGCCGTACTTGGTGCGTACGCCCTCCATGCCGAGGGAGTCGGTGACCACCACGCCGTCGTAGCCGAGCTGTTCGCGCAGGATGCCGGTGAGGATGGGCCGGGAGAGGGTCGCCGGGTCCTCGCTGGGGTCGAGCGCGGGGACCACGATGTGCGCGGTCATGATCGAGTCGATGCCGGCGCCGATCGCCGACCGGAACGGCGGCGCGTCGAGCTCCGCCCACTGCTCCCGGGTGTGGGTGATCGTGGGCAGGCCGTAGTGGCTGTCGACGGCGGTGTCGCCGTGGCCGGGGAAGTGCTTGGAGGTGGCCGCGACCCCGGCCCGCTGGTACCCCTTGACCTGCGCGGCGACGAGTCCGGCGACCGCCTGCGGGTCCGCGCCGAAGGAGCGGACGCCGATGACGGGGTTGGCCGGGTTGACGTTCACGTCGGCGACGGGGGCGTAGTTCTGCCGGATGCCGACGGCGACGAGTTCCTCGCCCGCGATCTGGGCGGCCTTGCGGGCGTCCGCGTGCGAGCCGCCGGCACCGAGGGCCATCGCGCCGGGCAGCAGCGTGGCCGGCTTGCCGACCCGGCAGACGATGCCGTGCTCCTGGTCGGTGGAGATGAGCACGGGCACGGGGGTGGGCTGCGCGAGCGCGGCCTGCTGGATGCCGTTGGAGAGTTCCGCGATCTGCTGGGGGTTGCGGGTGTTGTGGGCCCAGGCGAAGTAGATGATCCCGCCGACGTGGTAGCGCTCGATCAGTTCGGCGGCGGTGCGGACGCCGATCTCGGCGAGGTTGGCGTCGATGTCGGCTTGGTCGGGGGCGGTGGCGGAGTGGCCGTAGACCCGCATCACGAAGAGCTGGCCGACCTTCTCCTCCAGCGACATCCGGTCGATGATCCGCTGGAGTCCGCGGTCGTTCGTCTCCGCGTGGGCGGCGGGGGAGAGGGTGCCGGTGACGGCCGCCGCGGCGGCTGCGGCGGTCACCGTGAGGAGGGTGCGTCGGGAGGGGGCGGGGGCGCGGTGGTGCACTGATGCTCCTTCCGGCCGTGCAAGGTTGAAGGAAACTTCCAAGGTGTCACGGATAGCCCGAAAGTAACTGCCAGGTCAAGGACCCGCGCAGGAATCGGAGGCCCCGGCCGCCGATCACCCCGCGGAGGCGATCGAGGGCCAGAGCTCCTGGAGCGTACGGACCGTCTCCCGGATCGCCGGGCGCCGCGCCGCACCCGTCCGCCACATGGCGTGCAGCCGGCGCGTCGGTATCGGATCGAGCCGCACCGGCGCCACCTCCGGCGGCAGCGTCCCGCGCCCCAGGCGCGGGACCAGGGCGATCTTTCTGGTCGGCCGTTCCACCGTCGTCTGGAAGTGGATCGTTGGGGTCGGACTCGTCCTCGGCGTGGTCAGGTTCGGGCTGCTCACCACAGGCGTGGACCTCGGCGCCCTGGCCGGACTCTCCTCCTTCGCCGCCCCCATCCGACGCGCTCAACTTCGTGACTCCTCCCCCTCGTGAACGAGGGGGCTTCTCGCTATGCCAGATGGGCTTCGCGACGGACCAGCCCGGCCCGTAGAACGTTCACGGCTCCCACCGTGTCCGCGTGCGCGGTGTGACCGCACGAGACGCAGCGGAACTTCTCCTGCGTGGGCCGGTTCTCCCTGGCGGCGTGCCCGCATTCGGGGCAGGTGCGGGAGGTGTTGCGGGGGCCCACGGCGATCACTTCCCGTCCGGCGCTTTCAGCCTTGGCGTGCAGGATCGTCAGGAACACCCCCCATCCGGCATCGTTGATCGAACGGTTCAGCCCGGCCTTGGCGGCGGCCCCGTTGGGTAGGAAGCTGCCCGGCTGTTCGGGGTCCGGCTTCGGCGCCGAGGGCTTGAGCATGTTGCGGACGTTGAGGTCCTCGTGCGCGATGAAGTCGTGTTCCCGCACGAGGTCAAGGGCGGTCTTGTGGGCGTGGTCGAGGCGCTGGCGTCGGACCTTGCGGTGCAGGTCGGCGACCTTCTGAACGGCCCGCCGGTGGTTCTTGGTGCGCTTGTCGCGGCGGGTGCGGGGGAAGCGGGACAGAGCCCGCTGTGCGGCTTCGAGCCTCGCGGCAGCGCGCCGGCCGTGGCGCGGGTTGGGCACGAACCCGCCGTCTGAGTCGGCGAGGAAGTTGGCTATGCCCAGGTCGATGCCGACCACGCTTCCGGTCGCGGGCGGCGGCTCGGGCCGGTCCTGCTCGGCGGTGAGGACGACGTACCACTTGCGTCCCTCGCGCTTGACGCTGACGGTCTTGACCTTGCCGACCACCGGCCGATGCTGGTGGACCTTGACATGCCCGACGCCCTGGAAGCGGACACGGGTGACCGGGTCGTGCGGGGTGGAGTCCCAGCGGCAGCCGTCGCCGTCCTTGGGGAAGTCCACCGTGTCGAACCAGTGCACACCTCGGAAGCGAGGATAGCCCGGCGTCTCGCCGGCCTTGGCCCGGCGGAAGAAGGCGGAGAACGCCTTGTCGAGGCGCCGCAGGGTGGCCTGCTGGCTGGAGAACGACCAGCGTCCCTGACGCTCCGGGTCGAACGCCCGGATCTCCTTGAGCTGCGCGACTGCGTCCCGTACCTCACGCTCGTTTTCGAGACATGCCGGTAGGCCTCACGTCGCTCCTGGAGCGCACCGTTGTACAGGGAGCAGTGATCCCGCAGCATCTCGCCGAGTGCGACTCGCTGACCCACGGTGGGCCGCATGAGGAACTTGTACGCACGAATCACCCGGCCCACCCCCTCGCCGCCACCATAGGGCGGGCCACCGACAGCAACGGTCCTCCTGGCGACAAGTCGCCACGCCGAAGGTTGCCCTCTTCCACTCCTGGAGGGTCCCGAGCGCGACCTCGAAGCCCTGCGCGGGCTCGACTGGACCGGCGTCGGCGTCATCGTCTACGCCGCGTGGATCACGACCGTCTTCGGCTTCGGCGCCTGGGGCTGGCTCCTCCGCCGCCACCCCGCCTCCTCCGTGGCCCCCTTCTCCCTCCTCGTCCCCGTCTTCGGCATGTCCTCGGCCGCGCTGTTCCTGGGGGAGGGCGTGAGCCCCCTCCGCTGGTGCGCGGCCGCGCTGCTCGTGGGGGGAGTGGCGCTGACGTCCTTCGCGCCGCGACGGGGCGCGGGAGGGGGCCCGGGCCGGAAAGCCGTGGCGTCCGGCGAGCCCGGGGTCGTATCGTTCCCGCGTTCCGCCCGTGAGGAAAGGCCCGTATGACCTTCGAGAACATCGTCGTCGACAGCACCGAACCCGCCCCCGGGACCGTCCTGCTGGCGGGCATCCCCGGGAGCGGGAAGAGCACCGTCTCGGCGGCCCTCGCGGCCCGTTTCGCCCGGGCCGCGCACATCGAGGTCGACCACCTCCAGGAACTGATCGTCCAGGGCGGCCACTGGCCGAGCCCGGACGGCGACCCGGAGGCGGACCGGCAGATCCTGCTGCGCGCCCGCAACGGCTGTCTCCTCGCGGACAGTTTCGTCGCGGCGGGCTTCCTGCCGGTCCTCGACGACGTGGTCGTGCGCCGCTCCCACCTGGACTTCTACCGCGCCCACGCGAAGGCGGCCCCGCTCCATGTGGTCATCCTGGCCCCCGGCCCGGACAAGGCCTGGGAGCGCAACAACGCCCGCCACAAGAAGCTGACCACGAACTGGGCCTTCCTGGACGAGGCCATGCGCGCCGAACTCTCCGGCGAGGGCGTCTGGATCGACAACGCGGAGCAGACGGTCGAGGAGACGGTCGACGCGGTCCTCGCGGCGACGGGCCTGACCGCCTACGCCGACGCGACGCCGAACGGCTCGGCCTCCCCCTGCGCCGACGCGAAGTCGAACGGCTCGGCCGGCTCGTAGCGGTCGCCGACGTCCCGGGCGCTCCTGTGCGGCACCCACCGACGGGCGCGGCGCGTTCAGCCCTCGGAGCGCGGGAAACCGTCGGTCTTCACGACGATCTCGCGCCCTTCGAGGGGCAGGACGAGGTCCTCGCCGAAGGGGATCGTCTCCTGCTCCGTGTAGACGCCGGTGCGGGCGGGCCTGCTGTGGACGGTGCAGACGTTCTCGGACGGGTCGATGATCACGTAGAGCGGGATCGCGCACTCCGCGTACATCCGCAGCTTCTTCTCGAAGTCGTTGTCCCGGGTGCTGAGCGAGAGGATCTCCAGCACGGCCTCCAGGCTGTGCCACTCGAAGCGGCCGCGCCTGTTCCGCTCGGAGTCGGGGGCGATGATGGCCAGGTCGGGGGCGTAGCCGTAAAGACTCGACGGGAAGTCGATCATGACGTCTGAGAGGATCTCGCCGTGCCCGGCGAGCTGCTGCTCGATCTGGGGGGCGGCCCGCAGGATCACCTTCCACTGCTGCTCACCCTGGGGCGTCATGATGATCTTTCCGTCCGTGATCTCGACGCGGTAGCCGTTGGGCAGAGAGACGCCGTCCAGGACGTCCCAGGCGCTGGAAAGGTCCATCAGTATGGTCGTCATGCGATCCTCCATGTGGCGCTCGTCACCACGATAGCGGCCGCCTACCCCCGCGGCGCCGCCGTCGACCCCCTGACCACCAGCTCCCCCGGCACCGTCTCCAGGCCGCCCGCCGGCGGCTCCTCCGTGCCCATGGCCAGGCGGCCCGCGCGGGCGCCCGCCTCGTGGAGGGGGAGGCGGACGGTCGTGAGGGCGGGGACCGCGTCCACCGAGAACGGCAGGTCGTCGAAGCCCGCGACCGACACGTCCCCGGGGGTGGAGAGCCCCCGCTCCCGCAGGGCCGCGCAGACGCCCAGCGCCACCGTGTCGTTGGCCGCGACGACGGCCGTGAGGTGCGGGTCGCGGGCGAGGAGTTCGGCCGTGGCCTCGTGGCCGGAGCGGCGGTCGTACGGCCCGTGGACCGTCGGGCCCTCGGGGACGCCCGCGGCCGCGAGCGCCTCCCGGTGGCCCTCCAGCCGGTGCCGGGTGGTGGTGCGGTCGGCCGGGCCCGCCACGTAACCGATCCGCCGGTGTCCGAGGTCGAGCAGGTGCTCGGTGAGGTGGCGCGCGCCGGTGCGGTTGTCGAAGACGAGGGCCGCCGCGCTCGCGTCGCCGGCCACCGGCGGCCGCCCGCACAGCACGACCCGGGTCCCCGCCTCCGCCAGCTTCGTCAGCTTGCCGGCCGTCGCCGCGAGGTGCTCGGGGTCCTCCAGGGCGCCGCCCATGAGGATCACGGCCGCGGCCCGCTGCCGCTGGAGCAGGGTGAGGTAGGTCAGCTCGCGCTCGGGGGAGCCGCCGGTGTTGCAGACGACGGCGAGCTTCTCGCCCCCGCCGCGCCCCGTGGCGCTCTCCCCGATGGCGCTCTGCGCCGCGCTCGCCATGATCCCGAAGAAGGGGTCGGCGATGTCGTTGACGAGGACGCCGACCAGGTCGGAGGTGGCGGCGGCGAGGGCGCTCGCGGGGCCGTTGAGGACGTAGTCGAGCTCGTCCACGGCCTTCAGCACCCGCTCCCGGGTCGATGCGGCGACCGGGTAGTTGCCGTTCAGGACGCGGGAGACGGTGGCGGGGGAGACCCGTGCGCGGGCGGCCACGTCCGCCAGGGTGACGGTCATCGTGTGCGTACCTCCAGGGCCTTGTCGGCGGCGATGTCGGCAGGCTAGCGTCATCCTCGATGGAAAGCGCTTTCTATCCGGATGGGGCGAGGGCGCCGAGCACCTCGGAGAGGAACCTTTCGTGACACGCAGGACAGTCCGCATCGCCATGAACGGCGTCACCGGGCGCATGGGCCACCGCCAGCACCTCGTCCGCTCGATCCTCGCCCTGCGCGAACAGGGCGGCCTCGACCTCGGCAACGGCGAGACCCTCTGGCCCGAGCCCGTCCTCGTCGGCCGCCGCGAGCACGCCCTGCGCGCCCTCGCCGAGCGCCACGGCCTCACCGAGTGGTCCACCGACCTCGACGCCGTCCTCGCCGACGAGACGATCGACGTCTACTTCGACGCCCAGGTCACCTCCGCCCGCGTCGACGCCCTCACCAAGGCCATCGCAGCCGGCAAGCACGTCTACGCCGAGAAGCCCACCGCCGCCGACCTCGCCGGCGCCCTCGAACTCGCCCGCCTCGCCACCGAGAAGGGCGTCAAGCACGGCGTCGTCCAGGACAAGCTGTTCCTCCCCGGCCTGCTCAAGCTCAAGCGCCTCGTCGACGGCGGCTTCTTCGGCGAGATCCTGTCCGTGCGTGGCGAGTTCGGCTACTGGGTCTTCGAGGGCGACTGGCAGGACGCCCAGCGCCCGAGCTGGAACTACCGCGCGGAGGACGGCGGCGGCATCGTCGTCGACATGTTCCCGCACTGGGAGTACGTGCTCCACGAGCTCTTCGGCCGGGTCACCTCCGTCACCGCCCAGGTCGCCACCCACGTCCCGCGCCGCTGGGACGAGCACGGCAAGCCCTACGAGGCCACCGCCGACGACGCCGCGTACGGCATCTTCCAGCTGGAGGGCGGCGCCATCGCCCAGATCAACTCCTCGTGGACGGTCCGCGTCAACCGCGACGAACTCGTCGAGTTCCAGGTCGACGGCACCCACGGCTCGGCCGTCGCGGGTCTGCGCAACTGCCGTGTCCAGCACCGGAGTACGACCCCCAAGCCGGTCTGGAACCCCGACATCCCCGCCACCTACTCCTTCCGCGACCAGTGGCAGGAGGTCCCGGACAACGCCGAGTTCGACAACGGCTTCAAGGCGCAGTGGGAGCTGTTCCTCCGGCACGTCGTGCTCGACGAGCCGTACCACTGGGACCTCCTCGCCGGCGCCCGCGGCGTCCAGCTCGCCGAACTGGGCCTGAGGTCCGCCGCCGAGGGCCGCCGCCTGGAGGTCCCGGAGGTGACCCTGTGACGCTCCGCCTGCCGCTCCCGGACGGCTCCACGCGCGCGTACACCCCCCGCCGCGAACCGCTCGCGCTCTCCCCGGCCGGCCCGCCGGCCTCCCGTACGGTCTTCTCCGCCGCGCACGTCGTCGCCGACCCGTACGCCGACACCACCCCCGACTCCCCGGCCGCCGTCGACTGGGACGCCACCCTCGCCTTCCGCCGCCACCTCTGGTCCCACGGCCTGGGGGTCGCCGAGGCCATGGACACCGCCCAGCGCGGGATGGGCCTCGACTGGGCGGGCGCGGCCGAGCTGATCCGCCGGTCCGCCGCCGAGGCCGCGGCGGTCGGCGGCCGGATCGCCTGCGGCGTCGGCACCGACCAGATCACGGGCGGCACGCTCGCGGAGATCCGCGCGGCCTACGAGGAACAGCTCGCGGTCGTCGAGGAGTCGGGCGCGCAGGCCATCCTCATGGCCTCCCGCGCCCTCGCCGCCACCGCGACCGGCCCCGAGGACTACCTCGACCTCTACGGCCACCTCCTCCGCCAGGCGAGCGAGCCCGTGGTCCTGCACTGGCTGGGCCCGATGTTCGACCCGGCGCTGGAGGGCTACTGGGGCTCGGCCGACCTCGACGCCGCCACGGAGACCTTCCTCGACGTCCTCAACGCCCACCCCGACAAGGTCGACGGCATCAAGGTCTCCCTCCTCGACTCCCGGCGCGAGGTCGAGCTGCGCCGCCGCCTCCCGGAGGGCGTCCGCTGCTACACGGGCGACGACTTCCACTACCCCGAGCTGATCGCGGGCGACGAGCAGGGCTTCAGCCACGCCCTGCTCGGCATCTTCGACCCGCTGGGCCCGCTGGCGGCCGAGGCGGTCCGGATCCTCGACACCGGTGACGTGGCGGGCTTCCGCAAGACCCTCGACCCGACGGTCGCCCTCTCCCGGCACCTCTTCCGGACCCCCACCCGCTTCTACAAGACGGGCGTGGTGTTCCTCGCCTGGCTGGCCGGACACCAGGACCACTTCACGATGGTCGGCGGCCTGCAGTCCGCCCGCTCGCTCCCGCACCTGGCCCGCGCCTACGAACTCGCCGACGGGCTGGGCCTGTTCCCGGACCCGGCCCGCGCGGAGTCCCGGATGCGCTCGCTCCTCACCGTGTACGGAGTCCCCCGGTGAACCTCGACCGCTTCGGCATCAACCAGATGACGGTGAAGCAGCTCTCCCTCCCCGAGCTCGTGCGGGAGTGCGTCCGGCTCGGCGTCCCGGGCGTGGGCCTGTGGCGCGAACCGGTCCGGGAGTACGGAGTGGAGGCCGCGGCCGCCCTCGTACGGGACGCGGGGCTCGCCGTCACCACCCTCTGCCGGGGCGGCTTCTTCACCTCGGACGGCTGGGAGGCGGAGAACCGCGCGGCGATCGACGAGGCCGTCACCCTCGGCACCGACACCCTCGTCCTGGTCTCCGGCGGCCTCACCCCGGCCTGCCCCGACCTGCCCTCCGCCCGGGCCCGCATCGCCGAGGCGATCGGGACCCTCGCCCCCTACGCGGGCGCACGCGGGGTCCGCCTGGCGATCGAACCCCTCCACCCCATGTACGCCTCCGACCGGTGCGCGGTCTCCACCCTGGACCAGGCACTGGGCATCGCGGAACGATTCCCCGCCGAACAGGTGGGCGTGGTGGTCGACACGTACCACCTCTGGTGGGACGACCGGGCCCCGGCGGCGGTGGAACGCGCGGGCGCGGCGGGCCGCATCCACTCCTTCCAGCTCGCCGACTGGACCACCCCGCTCCCGGCGGGCGTCCTCAACGGCCGGGGACAGCTGGGCACGGGCGCGATCGACCTGCCGGCCTGGTCGGCCCTGCTGGAGAAGGCCGGCTACACGGGCCCGGTCGAGGTGGAGCTCTTCAACGACGAACTGTGGTCCAGGAACGGCACGGAGGTCCTGGAGGAGACGCTGGAGGCGTTCCTGGCGGTCTGACGCGCCACCGGCCGGCGCGGGTGGTCCCCGGACGCGCCGACCGGTGCTCCGCCCCCATCGACGTGGGGGCGGAGCACCGGCCGACCGGAGGTCAACGGGTCAGCACGGACGGATGTGCCACACCGGCGACCACGAGGCCGTTCCGCTCTGCGGGGCCCTGCTGGTCCACCTGAGGCTGCCGTCCTGGTTGTAGAACCGCGCGACGGTGCCCGAGGTCTGGTTGTTGTTGAAGTACCCGTCGCCGATCCCGGAGAAGTCGTAGTAGCCGCAGTAGTAGTAGTCCCAGCGGCTGCCGTTGCCGTCCTGGATGCACAGGTGCCCGTAGCTGCAGCTGATGGCGGTGGCGTCGGTGGTGCCGGGGGTGGAGAAGGTGACGGACCCTCCGGGCATGGTCGCCTTGCCCTCGGCGATCTGACGTTCACCGGGGTGGCTCGCCAGGTAGGCGTCGACCTTCTGCTGAAGGCCGTCCGCCCGGTCGGCCGCGGGCGCGGCCGACGCGGTGCCGGACAGCAGTTGGCCGGCGGCCAGTGCCACCGCCGCACCCGTCATGGCCAGGCTCTTGATCCACTTCATGGCGTTGTTTCCCCTCACGTTGACGACGTCGACGGCCCGGTCGTGACGGCCGTCCCGAAGGCACGCCCATCGTTCCGGCGGCCGGGGGCGCCATGAAGGGTGAATCCGGACGATTCGGTGGCAAGGGGGACTGTCTTGACGGGGCCGCCCGCGCGCACTTTCCGGGGATCAGCAGCGCATTCACGCGGCGGTCGTCACCGAACGGGACGATCAAGCGCGCCAGGTGGCGAATCAACGCCATCTCGACGCCCGCCGCACGATGTCCGACCTCTTCGCTACCTTCGGAGGCATGTCCAACGAGGGTCGTGGTCCCGCAGTGGTCGAAGGTGTCCTGGAGCGGATCACCTATGCCAACGAGGAGACCGGGTACACGGTCGCCCGGGTCGACACCGGGCGGGGTGCCGGGGACCTGCTCACGGTGGTCGGGGCGCTGCTCGGCGCGCAGCCGGGGGAGTCGCTGCGGATGGAGGGCCGCTGGGGGTCGCATCCGCAGTACGGCAAGCAGTTCACCGTCGACAACTACACGACCGTCCTGCCCGCCACCATCCAGGGCATCCGGCGCTATCTCGGCTCCGGGCTGATCAAGGGCATCGGCCCCGTCTTCGCCGACCGCATCACGCAGCACTTCGGGCTCGACACCCTCGACATCCTCGAAGAGGCCCCCGCGCGCCTGATCGAGGTCCCCGGGCTCGGGCCCAAGCGGACCAAGAACATCACCGCGGCCTGGGAGGAACAGAAGGCGATCAAGGAGGTGATGGTCTTCCTCCAGGGCGTGGGGGTGTCGACCTCCATCGCCGTGCGGATCTACAAGAAGTACGGGGACGCGTCGATCTCGGTCGTGAGGAACCAGCCCTACCGCCTCGCCGCCGACGTGTGGGGCATCGGTTTCCTCACCGCCGACAAGATCGCCCAGGCCGTCGGCATCCCGCACGACAGCCCCGACCGGGTGAAGGCCGGCCTGCAGTACGCGCTGTCGCAGTCCAGCGACCAGGGGCACTGCTTCCTTCCCGAGGAGCGGCTCATCGCGGACGCCGTGAAGCTCCTCCAGGTCGACACCGGGCTCGTCATCGAGTGCCTCGGCGAGCTCGCCGAGGATCCCGAGGGGGTCGTACGGGAGACGGTGCCGGGGCCCGAGGGGACGCCCGTCACCGCCGTGTACCTGATCCCGTTCCACCGGGCCGAGCTGTCCCTCGCCGGTCAGCTCCGGCGGCTCCTGCGGACCGAGGAGGACCGGATGCCGGGCTTCCGGGACGTGGCCTGGGACAAGGCGCTGGCCTGGCTCGCGGACCGCACGGGGGCTTCCCTCGCGCCCGAACAGGAGGAGGCCGTCCGGCTCGCCCTCACCCGCAAGGTCGCCGTGCTCACCGGCGGCCCCGGCTGCGGGAAGTCCTTCACGGTCCGCTCGATCGTGGAGCTGGCCCGTGCCAAGAAGGCCAAGGTCGTGCTCGCCGCCCCCACCGGGCGGGCCGCCAAGCGGCTCGCCGAGCTGACCGGCGCCGAGGCCTCCACCGTGCACCGGCTCCTGGAGCTGAAGCCGGGCGGGGACGCGGCCTACGACCGGGACCGGCCGCTCGACGCCGATCTGATCGTCGTCGACGAGGCCTCCATGCTCGACCTGCTCCTGGCGAACAAGCTGGTCAAGGCCGTGGCGCCGGGTGCCCATCTGCTGCTGGTGGGGGACGTCGACCAGCTGCCGTCGGTCGGCGCGGGCGAGGTCCTCGGCGATCTGCTCTCCCCCGGCAGCCCCGTGCCGTCGGTGCGGCTGACCCGGATCTTCCGGCAGGCCCAGCAGTCCGGGGTGGTGGTCAACGCGCACCGGATCAACGCGGGCACCCCGCCGCAGACCCAGGGCCTGCCGGACTTCTTCCTCTTCGCCGAGGAGGAGACGGAGGACGCCGCCCGGGTCGCCGTGGACGTCGCGGCCCGGCGCATTCCGGCCAAGTTCGGCCTCGACCCGCGCCGGGACGTCCAGGTCCTCGCCCCCATGCACCGGGGCCCGGCGGGCGCGGGCTCGCTGAACGGGCTGCTCCAGCAGGCGATCACCCCGGCCCGCCCGGACCTGCCGGAGAAGCGGTTCGGCGGCCGGGTCTTCCGGGTCGGTGACAAGGTGACCCAGATTCGGAACAACTATGAGAAGGGGGCCAACGGGGTCTTCAACGGTACGGTCGGCGTCGTCACGGCTTTGGACACCGTCGAGCAGCGGCTGACCGTGCGGACGGACGAGGACGAGGAGGTGCCGTACGACTTCGACGAGCTGGACGAACTCGCCCACGCGTACGCGGTCACCATCCACCGCTCGCAGGGCAGCGAGTATCCGGCGGTGGTGATCCCGGTCACCATGAGCGCCTGGATGATGCTCCAGCGGAACCTGCTCTACACGGCCGTGACCCGGGCCCGGAAGCTGGTCGTCCTGGTCGGCTCCCGTCGGGCGATCGCCCAGGCGGTCCGTACGGTCTCGGCGGGCAGGCGCTTTACCGCACTCGCCCATCGGCTCACAGGGGACGCCCTCGTGTGAAAGATCACGGAGGGCTACCGGAACCGGGGCGAAGGGGGCAGGATATGAAGGTTGGCGGCACTGAGTGCCGCCGAATGGCCCAATGAGCGACCCCGAGTGCACTCTCCTGAGCCAAATGGGGGATGGTAGAGACAGTCAGGGCACCTCGAAGAAGAGGCACTACGTCGGTGAGGGATGACGTGAGCGACAACTCTGTAGTACTGCGGTACGCGGACGGTGAATACACCTACCCGGTGGTCGAGAGCACCGTCGGCGACCAGGGCTTCGACATCGGCAAACTCCGAGCCCAGACCGGTCTGGTCACCCTGGACAGCGGATACGGCAACACCGCCGCCTATAAATCCGCCATCACCTACCTCGACGGTGAGCAGGGCATTCTGCGGTACCGCGGCTACCCCATCGAGCAGCTGGCCGAGCGCTCCACCTTCCTTGAGGTGGCGTACCTGCTGATCAACGGTGAGCTGCCCAAGGTCGACGAGCTGTCGACCTTCAAGAACGAGATCACGCAGCACACGCTGGTCCACGAGGACGTCAAGAACTTCTTCCGCGGCTTCCCGCGGGACGCCCACCCGATGGCCATGCTGTCCTCGGTGGTCTCCGCGCTGTCCACCTTCTACCAGGACAGCCACAACCCGTTCGACGAGCAGCAGCGTCACCTCTCCACGATCCGGCTGCTCGCCAAGCTTCCGACGATCGCGGCGTACGCGTACAAGAAGTCGATCGGTCACCCGTTCGTCTACCCGCGCAACGACCTCGGCTACGTCGAGAACTTCCTGCGCATGACCTTCTCGGTCCCCGCACAGGAGTACGACCTCGACCCGGTCGTCGTCTCCGCGCTCGACAAGCTGCTGATCCTGCACGCGGACCACGAGCAGAACTGCTCGACCTCCACCGTGCGTCTGGTCGGCTCCTCGCAGGCGAACATGTTCGCCTCGATCTCCGCCGGCATCTCGGCCCTGTGGGGTCCCCTGCACGGCGGCGCCAACCAGTCGGTCCTGGAGATGCTGGAAGGCATCCAGGCCAACGGCGGCGACGTCGACTCCTTCATCCGCAAGGTGAAGAACAAGGAGGACGGCGTCCGCCTGATGGGCTTCGGCCACCGGGTGTACAAGTCCTTCGACCCGCGCGCCAAGATCATCAAGGCGGCGGCGCACGATGTCCTCTCGGCCCTCGGCAAGTCCGACGAGCTGCTCGACATCGCGCTCAAGCTGGAGGAGCACGCGCTCTCCGACGAGTACTTCGTCTCGCGCAACCTCTACCCGAACGTGGACTTCTACACGGGTCTCATCTACCGCGCGATGGGCTTCCCGACCGAGATGTTCACGGTCCTCTTCGCCCTCGGCCGGCTCCCGGGCTGGATCGCCCAGTGGCACGAGATGATCAAGGAGCCGGGCTCCCGCATCGGCCGCCCGCGCCAGATCTACACGGGTGAGGTCCTCCGCGACTTCGTCCCGGTCGAGGCTCGCTAGTCGCCAGCCGCTAGTCGCGGTCGTACGCGCAAGCGAAAAGCGCCCCGCCACCGATCCCCCCACGGGTCGGCGAGCGGGGCGCTTTCCATATCCCGGTGCGGATTCCCCCCACGGGATCCGGGCCGGGCGTCCGACGCGCGGTCTGCCGGGGTACGTACGGGAGGGCCGCTCAAAGCTCCCCGGTGCACGTGCCCCGGCCGCGCTTGCCTGGGACGTCCCCCAAGACATCCCATGAACGTCCCCCAAGACGTTCTTGGCATCGCCCACTTAGACTCGCGAACAGCCCAGATGGTTACCCCCCAATATCTGTGATCTAGATCTCTTTGTGAAGGTCCTGTGCGTCAGACGTAAGCGATTTCACTTGAACCGGCGCAGTCGCAGGCTGTTGGAAACGACGAACACGGACGAAAAGGCCATGGCCAGGCCCGCGATCATCGGGTTGAGGAGTCCGGCCGCCGCCAGGGGGAGCGCGGCGAGGTTGTAGCCGAAGGCCCAGCCCAGGTTTCCCCGGATCGTCGCCAGGGTCCGCCGGGCCAGCCGGATGGCGTCCGCCGCGACCCGCAGGTCGCCCCGGACCAGCGTCAGGTCGCTCGCCTCGATGGCCGCGTCGGTGCCCGTCCCCATCGCGAGCCCGAGGTCGGCCGTGGCGAGCGCGGCGGCGTCGTTCACCCCGTCGCCCACCATCGCGACCGTACGGCCCTCCGCCCGGAGCCGCCGGACCACCTCGGCCTTCTCCTCGGGCAGCACCTCCGCGATCACCTCGTCGATGCCCACCTCGGCCGCCACCGCCTCCGCGACCGCCCGGTGGTCCCCGGTGAGCAGCACCGGCCGCAGCCCCAGGGCCCGCAGCCGGGCGACCGCCTCGGCGCTGGTGTCCTTGAGGGTGTCGGCGACGGTCAGGGTGCCCCGGGCCACCCCGTCCCAGGCGACGTGGACGGCGCCGGGCTCCGTCGCGGCGGGGGCCTCGACGCCCTCGGCCGCGAGCAGGGCGGCGCGCCCGACGAGGACGAGCCGGCCGTCGACGGAGCCGCGCACGCCGAGGCCGGGCACGTTCTCGAAGGTCTTCGGCGTGGGGAGCTCCCCGCAGCGCTCGGCGGCGCCGGCGGCGATCGCGCGGGCGACCGGGTGCTCGGAGGAGTGCTCCAGGGCGCCCGCGAGGCGCAGCAGCTCGGTCTCGTCGGCGGAGTCGGTGCCGTACCGTCCGCCGTGCACGTGCACGCCGGTCAGCCGCATGCGGCCGGTGGTGACCGTCCCGGTCTTGTCGAGGACGACCGTGTCGACGCGGCGGGTGGACTCCAGGACCTCGGGGCCCTTGATGAGGATGCCGAGCTGGGCGCCGCGCCCGGTGCCGACCATGAGGGCGGTCGGGGTGGCGAGGCCCAGGGCGCAGGGGCAGGCGATGATCAGGACGGCGACGGCGGCGGTGAAGGAGGCGGTGGCGTCGTCCGTCACGAGGAGCCAGGTCACGAGGGTGGCGAGGGCGATGAGGAGGACCGCCGGGACGAAGACGGCGGAGATCCGGTCGGCGAGCCGCTGCACCTCGGCCTTGCCGCTCTGGGCCTCCTCGACGAGCTTCGCCATCCGCGCCAGCTGGGTGTCCGCGCCGACCCGGGTGGCCTCGACGACGAGCCGGCCCGAGACGTTGACGCAGCCACCGGTGACGGCGGAGCCGGGGGCGACGTCCAGGGGCAGCGACTCGCCGGTGAGCAGGGAGGCGTCGACGGCGGAGCGGCCCTCGACGACGGCGCCGTCGGTGGCGATCTTCTCCCCGGGGCGTGCGACGAAGAGGTCGCCGGCCCGGAGGCCGCCGACCGGGATCCGTACCTCCGTGCCCGCGCGCAGGACCGCCACGTCCTTGGCGCCGAGCTCCATCAGGGCCCGCAGCGCGGAGCCGGCCTTCCGCTTGGCGCGGGCCTCCAGGTAGCGGCCGAGGAGGATGAAGGTGACGACCCCGGCGGCGACCTCCAGGTAGATCGCGGAGGAGGCGTGGGCGCGGTCGGCGGTGAGGTCGAAGCCGTGCCGCATGCCGGGCATGCCGGCGTCGCCGAGGAAGAGGGCCCAGAGGGACCAGCCGTACGCGGCCAGGGTGCCGACCGAGACGAGGGTGTCCATGGTGGCGGCGCCGTGCCGGAGGTTGGTCCAGGCGGCCCGGTGGAAGGGCAGTCCGCCCCAGACGACGACGGGGGAGGCGAGGGTGAGCGAGAGCCACTGCCAGTCGTCGAACTGGAGCGAGGGGACCATGGCGAGCAGGACCACGGGCGCCGCGAGGAGCGCGGAGACGGTGAGCCGCTGCCGGAGGGAGGCGAGCTCGGGGTCCTCCGGCTCGTCCACCGGCGGGGCGGGTTCCTCGGCGGTGTAGCCCGTCTTCACGACGGTGGCGATCAGCTCGTCGACGCCGACGTCCGGCGCGTGCTCGACGCGCGCCTTCTCGGTGGCGTAGTTGACGGTGGCGGTGACGCCGTCCATCCGGTTGAGCTTCTTCTCGACGCGGGCGGCGCAGGAGGCGCAGGTCATCCCGCCGATCGTCAGCTCGGTGACGGTGGTGCTTGGCATGTGCGGGTTCCAAAGGGGAGCAGGGCCGTACGAGGTAACGGTACGGCCCTGCGACGCCTGTTCGGCGGGGGTCTCTACCTGCTAGCCCTTGAAGTCGGGTGAGTGAGCGTAACCATGTATGAGTGAGTGTCGTTGTCAGAGCGTGAATCTGACGGAATGGGCGAAGACGCAGGGCGTGCATCCGCAGACCGCGTATCGCTGGTTCCGTGAGGGGACGTTGCCGGTACCGGCTCAGCGGGTCGGACCGCGTACGATTTTGGTGAACATCGACGCGAACACCACGCCCGAGGTCATCGGTGGTTTGGGCCTGTATGCCCGCGTGTCCGCGCACGACCAGAAGGGCGACCTTGAGCGTCAGGTCGCGCGGCTGTCGGCGTGGGCCGCCAAGACCGGCAGCAAGGTGGTGCGGGTCGAAGCCGAGATCGCATCCGGGATGAACGGTTGCCGTTCCAAGGCCCGGCGTCTGCTGGCCGACCCGGCGGTGACCACGGTCGTGGTCGAGCACAAGGACCGGCTCGGCCGGATGAACGTCGAGCTTGTCGAGGCCGCCTTGTCGGCGACGGGCCGTCGGCTACTGGTGCTGGACGACGGCGAGGTCGAGGACGACCTGGTGCGGGACATGGTGGAGATGCTGACCTCGTTCTGCGCCCGCCGGTACGGGCGCAGATCGGCGAAGAACCGCGCCCGCAAGGCGCTGCAGGCCGCCGAGCATGGCTGACCTGCGCCCGATCGCCCCGCCGTTCGTCGCGCTCGGGCCATCCGGTGTGGCGATTCGCGACCGCCTCAAGGGCCTGGCACTCGCCGATGAGAAGGTGCTGCGACTGGTAGGCGCGCATCTCGGGTCGCTTGCCTCCCGCGATCTCAAGGCCCGGTGCGCGGACGGCCTGGAACACTGCACGGACACGTGGGCGGCCCGGAAGAAGAGCCTGACCTCTGAGTCGTCGTCCCGCTGGGCGGGGGCGATCACCAAGGCGACGCACGACCAGTGGGCCTTGTCCCGCCGCTGCCAGCTCGCGCACATCCAGGGCCTGGAAGCAGGCCTCGCGACGATTCGGCACCGTCTGTCCCAGCCCCTGGGGCAGAAGGGCACCAAGAAGGCTCCGGGCGGGTACCGCTCGAAGCACGAGTGGTTCCACAAGGCCCGTCGCCTGCATGTCCTGGAAGAACGTCTTGAGCGGGAGCGAGCCGACCGCGAAGAGGGCGTCGTGCATGTCGTGCGGGGCGGCAAGCGCCTTGCGGGCAACCGTCACCACCTCGATGCCGCGCGGCTCACCGAGGCCGAATGGCGTCAGCGGTGGGAGGTCGAGCGCTGGTTCCTCCAGGCCGACGGCGAGTCCGGCAAGCGCTTCGGGAACGAAACCCTCCGAGTTGCCCCGGACGGCGAGGTGTCCATCAAGCTCCCGGCCCCCCTCACGCACCTGGCCAATGCCAAGCACGGCCGGTACATCCTCGGCGCGAAGGTGCGCTTCCCCCACCGGGGACAGGAGTGGGCCGACCGTGTGGAAGCCAACCGTGCCGTGGCCTACCGCATCCACTACGACGTGCAGCGCGCACGCTGGTACCTGACCGCGTCCTGGACGTTTCCGGTCACTCAGACGGTCCCGATCGAGACCGCCCTGGCTGACGGCGTGATCGGCGTGGACACCAACGCCGATCACCTTGCGGCCTGGCGCCTCGACACCCATGGCAACCCGACCGGGCAGCCCCGCCGCTTCTCCTACGACCTCAGCGGGTCGGCCGACCACCGCGACGCCCAGGTCCGCCATGCCCTGTCCCGGCTGCTGAACTGGGCCAAGACCTGCGGCGTGAAGGCCATCGCGGTCGAAGACCTCGACTTCGCCGCGGAGAAGACCAGGGAGAAGCACGGACGCAAGCGCCGGTTCCGGCGGCTCGTCTCCGGCATGCCCACCGGCAGGCTCCGCGCTCGCTTGACATCGATGGCCGACGCCACCGGCATCGCGATCATCGCCGTCGATCCGGCCTACACCAGCAAGTGGGGCGCTCAGCAATGGCAAAAGCCCCTCACCGGCAAGACCCGTAAGAGGACCCGTCACGATGCGGCGAGCATCGCGATCGGGCGACGCGCCCAGGGACACCCGATCCGGCGACGGACGGCACCGCCCCGCGATGACCAGAGCGATCGTCGCGGGCATCGGACCGTCCAGGCCGGACCGGAAGCCCCTGGGCGTGAGGAACCCCGCCCCCGCATTCCCGGACCACGGACACGATCCGTGCCGCCGGACGCGGGCAGTACGCGGGCGACCAGGACACCCAAAACCGTTCGGGGTGTCCGCAGTGACCAGGCATGGGTCCAAGACCCACTCCTGCTCACTGATCAGGAACGGTCAGACCAGCTCGTAGCCGGCCTCGTCCACGGCGGCGGCGACGGCCTCGCGGTCGAGGGCGGTGTCGGAGACGACGGTGACCTCGCCGGTCTTGGCGACGGCGGTGACGGAGGAGACGCCGGGGATCGCGGAGATCTCGCTGGAGACCGCGCCCTCGCAGTGGCCGCAGGTCATGCCCTTGACCTGGTAGACGGTGGTGAGTTCGGTCTTCGTCTCTGCGGACATGGCGCTCTCCTCCTGGGGATTCAGGGTCTTACGGTACCGAGGCTATACCCCTAGGGGGTATAAAATCCAGTCGGGCGGCCGGGCGGGCAGGGCGGCCGGATTCCGGCCGAAGCCTATGGTAAATACCCGACATGTCGCATTCGGGGAGCACGCTCATCCTGATCATGGCGATCGCCGTCCTGGCGCCGCTGCTCGCCTACGCGGTGGGGCGCAGGCTTCCCGTCCCCCTCGTCATCTTCGAGATCCTGCTCGGCATCCTCATCGGCCCCGACGTCCTCGACTGGGCCCGGCCCGACACGCTGATCGACGGACTCTCCCAGCTCGGCCTCACCATGCTGATCTTCCTCGCCGGGTACGAGATCGAGTTCGGCAAGGTCCGCGGCGACACCCTCCGGCGCTCCGTGTGGGCCTGGGTGATCGCCCTGGGCCTCGGGCTCGCCACCGGCGTCCTGCTCGGCGGCGGCTACACCAAGGGCGTCTTCATCGGCGTCGCCCTGACCAGCACCGCGCTCGGCACCGTCCTGCCGGTGCTGCGGGACGCCGGCGACCTCCACGGGCGGTTCGGTTCGGTCGTCATGGCCTTCGGGGCGGTCGGCGAGTTCGGCCCGATCATCGCGATGGCGCTGCTGCTCAGCGGGCGGGGCGCCGCCGAGTCCACCGCCGTCCTCGCCGTCTTCGCCGCGCTCACGGCGGCGGCCGTCCTCTGGGCGCTGCGGCCCCGCCCGCCGTGGTTCTCGAAGGTCATCGCCAGGACCCTGCACAGCAGCGGCCAGTTCGCGGTCCGCTTCGTCTTCCTGCTGCTCGCCCTGATGCTCGGGGCGTCGACGGCCCTCGGGCTCGACGTGCTGCTCGGCGCCTTCGCGGCCGGACTCATCACCCGGCTCGTGCTGACCGGGGCCGCGCCCGACTCCGGGCCGCAGATCCTGGAGAAGGTCGAGGGCGTCGGCTTCGGCTTCCTCGTCCCGGTCTTCTTCGTCGTCACCGGGATCGAGTTCGACCTCGACTCGCTCCTCGACGGGGGCAGGACCCTGCTCCTGCTGCCGGTCTTCCTGGCGCTCTTCCTGGTCGTGCGCGGCGGGCCGATCTGGTTCCTCGCCCCGCGCGACCTCGGCCGCGAGGACCGGCGGGGCCTCGTCCTGTACGGCTCCACGGCGCTGCCGCTCGTCGTCGCCATCACCACCATCGGCGTGGACGACAAGGAGATGACGGCCGGCGAGGCGGCGGCGCTCGTCGGGGCCGCCATGATCTCCGTCCTCGTCTTCCCGCTGCTCGCGATGAAGCTGCGGGCGCGGACGGGGCCGGGGGCGGGCCCCGGCGAGGAGGCGCGGCCCCCGGAATCGGTCAGCGGGGCGGAGGCGTGGTGACCGGTACGGGGGTCAGTGGGCCCGGGGCGTGGTGACCGGGGTCTCGACCAGCGGGGAGAGGTAGCGCAGGAGGACGGTCTTCAGTTCGGCGATCGTCGCGTCCCGCTCGGGGCCCTCGGGCGCGGCCAGGACGAGTCCCAGTCCGCCCTTGAAGATCGCGAAGGTCATGCCGGCGATCCGGGCGCGGTCGGCGGCCGAGAGTCCCGGGGCGTAGTGCCCGATCACCCCCTGGACCGAGGCCAGCAGGTTGGCGTGCAGGGCGTCGTGCTCCTCGGCGATCCGGCCGGGCACCTCGGAGCCGTGCATCAGGGCGAGGAAGACCGGGTTCTCGCAGTTGAACGCGATCAGCGGGTCGACGACGACGTCCAGCATCTCGGGCAGCGGCAGGGCGAGGTTCTCCGGGGTGAACGCCTGGCCGTGGGCCTCCCGCATCTCGTTCAGGAGGCGCTCGCCGAGCTCTATCGCGATGGCCTCCTTGTTCGGGAAGTACTGGTAGAGCGTGCCGGGCGAGACGCTCGCCTCCCGGGCGATCGCGTTGGTGCTGGTCGCCGTGTACCCGGACGCGCAGAAGACCCTCGCGGCGGCCTGGAGCAGCTGCGCGATGCGGCGTTCGCCACGGGCCTGGCGGCGGCGCGGCTTCGGTTCTTCGGTCACGTCTCCGGACATGGCTGTCCCCAGCTCTCCTCGGCACGTTTGACAAACACGAGAGGTCGCTCGCATTCTTGAGAAACGCGAGTGATCACTCGTGTTTGCCAGTCTATGGCAATGGGCGGCCCCTGCGACCTGCCGGGAAGCGCGTGCGAGGGCCACGGTGAAGGGGACACCGCGTCATGTCCGAAGTCAAGAAATCAGCGCCGGGGAGCGGGCGTGGCGGCGGATGGACGCGGTTCGTCACCGCCCGGCCGCGCCTCACCCTCCTCATGGCCCTCGTGCTCACCGCCCTCGCCGTCCTCGCGGGCGGCGGCGTCGCCGACCGCATGGGCAGCGGCGGCTGGGAGGACCCGTCCGCCGAGTCCACGTACGCCACCAAGGCCCTGGAACGGCAGTTCCCCGGCTCCCAGCCGAACGTGCTCCTCCTCGTCGACGCGGGCGGCGCCCGGACCACGGGGGGAGCCGCCCCCGTCGACGCCCACGCCGTCGTCGCCGAGGCCCGGAAGCTCGCCGAGCGCCTCGACGCCGAACCGGGCGTCGAGGGCGTCGGCTCCTACTGGTCCACCGGCTCGCCGGCCCTCCGCTCCGAGGACGGCCGCCAGGCCGTGATCGCCGCCCGGATACCCGGCGAGGAGAAGGACGCCGCCGCCGTCCTCGACCGGATCGCCCCGACCTACCGGGGCACCCACGGCCCCGTCGAGGTCTCCCTCGGCGGCGGACTCGCCGTCCGCCACGAGATGCAGACCGTCATCCAGGAGGACCTGCTGCGGGCCGAGCTCATCGCCCTGCCCGTCACCCTCGTCCTGCTCGTCATGGTCTTCGGCAGCGCCGTCGCCGCCCTCCTGCCGCTCGGCGTCGGCATCGTCGCCATCCTCGGCACCAACGCCGTCCTGCGCGGCATCACCGAGTTCACCGACGTCTCCGTCTTCGCGCAGAACCTGACGACCGCCCTCGGCCTCGGACTCGCCATCGACTACGCCCTGTTCGTCGTCCGCCGCTACCGTGAGGAGCTCGCCGCCGGCGCCGACACGCACACCGCCGTCCGCACCACCCTGCGCACCGCCGGACGGACCGTGCTCTTCTCCGCCCTGACCGTCGCCGTCTCGCTGGCCGCGATGCTGGTCTTCCCGCAGTACTTCCTGCGCTCCTTCGCGTACGCCGGGATCGCCGTCGTCCTGCTCGCCGCCACCGCCGCGCTCACCCTGCTCCCGGCCGCCCTCGTGCTGCTCGGCGACCGGGTCAACGCCCTCGACCTGCGGCGCCTCCTCCGACGCGGCCGGCCGCCGAAGGAGGCAGGCGACGGCGCGGGCTGGGGGCGGGCCGCCGCCCTGGTGATGCGCCGGGCACCCGTCTTCGCCGTCGTCACCACCGCCGGACTCGTGCTGCTCGGACTGCCCTTCCTCGGCGTGAAGTTCGGCACCGCCGACGACCGCCAGCTCCCCGCCACCGCCTCCTCCCGGGTCGTCCAGGACGAGCTGCGGGACGGCTTCCCCGGCAACCCGGGCGGCGGCATCACCGTCCTCGCCGAAGGGGCGGCCACCCCCGCGCAGTACGCCGACTACCGCGAGCGGATCTCCGCCCTCGACGGCGTCGTCCGGGCCGAGGGGCCCGTCACCGCCGGCGGCGCCGCCTACTTCACCGTGGTGCCCGACGGCGAGACCGTCGGCGCCGACGCCCAGCGGGTCGTCGGGGAACTGCGCACGGCCGAGGCGCCGTTCGCCACCTCCGTCACCGGACCGGCCGCCGTCCTCGTCGACTCCAAGGACGCCATAGCCGAGCGGCTGCCCTGGGCGGCCGGGATCATCGTCCTCGTCACCCTGCTCCTCGTCTTCCTGCTCACCGGCAGCGTCGTCGTCCCGGTCCAGGCCGTCCTCCTCAACGCCCTCAGCCTCACGGCGATGTTCGGCGCCGTCGTCTGGGTCTTCCAGGAGGGGCACCTCGCCGGCTTCCTCGGCTTCACCTCCACCGGCGACATCGAGACCACCCTGCCCGTGCTCATGTTCTGCGTGGCCTTCGGACTCTCCATGGACTACGGGGTGTTCCTGCTCTCCCGCATCAAGGAGGAGTACGACGCCACCGGCGACCATGAGCGCTCCGTCCGCTTCGGGCTGCGCCACACCGGCGGCCTGATCACCGCCGCCGCCGTGATCCTCGCCGTCGTCATGGTCGCCATCGGCACCTCCCGCGTCACCAACACGAAGATGCTCGGACTCGGCGTCGCCCTCGCCGTCCTCATGGACGCGATGGTCGTCCGCAGCCTCCTCGTCCCCTCCGTGATGAAGCTGACCGGCCGCCTCACCTGGTGGGCGCCGGGTCCGCTGCGCCGCTTCCACGACCGTTTCGGGATCAGCGAGTCGGACTCGTACAACCCTGAGCCGACCCCGGGTGTCGAAGAAGTGTCCGAGAAGCGGCGGGAGGCGACGCCCGTCCGCTCATGACCTGCGAACAGATGGGCACTTCGTGGCACGTACGCGCAAGACTCTGATTCTGGCGACGGCCCTGGTCGTCGGCTTCGCGCCGGCGGTGCTCGGGGGAGCGGCGGCCTCCGCCGCTCCCGCCCGGGCCGTGGCGGCCGAGACCGCCACGACGGGGACGGTGGTCCAGGCGGGCGGCCGTCCCACGTTCCGCGTCGGGAGCGGCGTCCCGGTGAGCAGCAGGTTCGACGTGAGCCTGCCGGCCGACGTGACCGGCCAGGTGCGGGCCCGGCTCGTCCTCCCCCTGGAGAACCCGCCGTTCGACAGCACCCCGGAGAGCGTGGCGAGCTCCGTCAGTTCCACGGTCTCGGTGAACGGCGCCCCGGCGGTGCCGGTCTCCTGGGACGTGCCGACCGACCCCGATGTCACGGGGCTGGCCCTCGTGCTCGACCTTCCGGCCGTCGCGGCGGCCGGAACGCTCACGTACGACGTCACGTTCGCCGTGGACGACTGGATCGCCCCCTACCTGGCGCCCTCCCTCGACGGCCGCTTCGAGGTCGTGGACGCCTCCGCCGCCACGGTGGCGAGCGGCGCGGCCGGGTTCGTCATCGACCGCGGCACCCCGGGCCGGAGCATGCGGGGCGCCTTCCACGCACGGGACAGGAACGGGGTCCTGTGGCGGTACGAGTCCCTGGGCAAGGACGTCCCGGCCCTGACGGGCCGCACCCGGGTGGGGGGAGGCTGGGGCACGTACTCGCTGATCAGCCAGCTCACGCCGACCTACGCGGACGGCAGGGGCGATGTGCTCGGTCGTGACAGGGCCGGTGTCCTCTGGCTCCACCGGGGATCGGGGAACCCCGCGGCGCCGTTCAAGCCGCGCGTCCGGCTCGGCGCCGGGTGGAACATCTACACCGCGATCACCGGCTACGGGGACGGCATGCTCGCCCGGGACACCGCCGGCGTCCTCTGGAACTTCCGGCACAGGAGCGGTGAGCCGTCCACGGCCTTCTGGCCCCGGGAGCGGGTCGGCGCCGGCTGGAACGTCTACACGGCGTGGACGGGCACGCAGGACGGAGTGCTGACCCGCGACGCGAGCGGTGTGCTCTGGAAGCACACCCTCGGCGACGACTGGGAGGCCTCGGCCAAGCCCTTCCGCCCGAGGGTGCGGGTCGGCGGCGGCTGGAACACCTACAGCGCGATCACGTCCACCCCCGACCTGGGCCGCTGGACGGAGAACGACGTCGTCGCGCGGGACAGGAACGGTGACGTCTGGGCGTACGACGAGAAGTACGCCGGCTGGACGGAGGGCATCGTGCCCGGTCCGGTCCGGCAGCGGATCGGCTGGGGCTGGAACATCTACGACGCGATCGTCTGACGGCCGTGGGGCCCGGGGCGCGGGGGCCTCGGGGCGTACGGCCCCTCGGGCTTCCGCGCCCCCCGCGTACGGCGCCGGACCCGGGAAGCCACGGGACCGGCGCCGTACGCGCGGGCGGCGTCAGTCGCGGCGGGCCCGGTTGCCGGGGCGGCTCGCGACCCAGGCGCGGATCGTGTCCACGTACCAGTAGGGCCTGCCCGACTCCACGTGGTCGGGGGCCGGCAGCAGCCCGTGCTTCCGGTAGGAGCGGATCGTGTCCGGCTGCACCCGGATGTGCGCCGCGATGTCCTTGTACGACCAGAGCCTTCTGTCCGTCATGCCCGGTACCTCCCTGCGCGCCGCGCAGCGGCGGCGGGGGTGCCGTTCGGGGGCGCTGCGGGCGGGCGGTTGCGATCAAGCGATCAATCAGCCTGTGCCCCTTGCAACGCCCCTCCCGACAGGAGGAGAGCGGCTGTCGAGCGCCTGTGACGCAAAGCCCGCGTAACGGAGACATGTGTGACGGCGGAGGGACCCGTGTGACGGAAGCGGCACACACGCCCACCGGTGTGTCCGCGTGCGTCACCCCTGGTCAGAGCGGTATGCGCCGGGCCGCGCGCCCGTCATACCCCGCAGGAGCGGAGGAAGCGCCGGGTCCGCAGGGCGATCGGGTACGGCGCGTCCGGTTCGCACGGGTACATGTCCTGCTCGACGATCGCGAACAGGTCCACGTCCAGCGCCGACGCGGCGGCGAGCACCGGTTCGAGCGCGGGCACCCCGGACGGCGGCTCGCACATCACGCCCCGCGCCACCGCCGGCCCGAACGGCACCCCCTCGGCCACCACCCCGGCCAGCACCTCCGGGTCGACCTGCTTGAGATGGAGGTAGCCGATCCGCTCCCCGTACGTCTCGATCAGCTCGACGCTGTCCCCGCCGGCGTACGCGTAGTGCCCGGTGTCCAGGCAGAGCGCGACCGCGTCCGGGTCGGTGGCGTCGAGGAAGCGCGTCACGCTCTCCTCGCCGTCGATGTGGGTGTCGGCGTGCGGATGGACCACGATCCGCAGCCCGTACCGCTCGCGCACCTCCCGTCCCAGACGCTCCGTCAGCCGGGTCAGGTCCCGCCACTGCCCGGCGGTGAGCGTCGGCTCCTCCAGGACCTCGCCCGTCCGGTCGTCCCGCCAGAACGACGGGATGACGACCAGATGGCCCGCGCCCATCGCCTGCGCGAGGGCGGCGTTCTCCGCGACGTGCGCCCAGGTCCGGTCCCAGACGTCCGGGCCGTGGTGAAGGCCGGTGAAGACGGTCCCCGCCGAGACCCGCAGCCCGCGCCGCGCGGTCTCCTCCGCGAGGACGGCCGGATCGGTGGGCAGATAGCCGTACGGACCCAGCTCGATCCACGTGTAGCCGGCGCCCGACACCTCGTCGAGGAACCGCTGCCACGGCACCTGGCGGGGATCGTCGGGGAACCACACCCCCCACGAGTCGGGGGCCGATCCGATACGGATCCGGGACGGTGGCGACGGCTGCGGCGACGGCTTCGTCATGAGTGCCACCTTGGCGGCGCCCCGAGAGCACCGTCAAGCGGTCCGGTCCGGTCGTCCGAATGTCCGGACATATCGTTGACACGCCTCCCGGCGGACGGTTAGACCTGGATGCGGAGCCGACGGCGGCCCGACCGAGAGGTGGCGCGTGGAGACGGAGCCGTACGACCTGATCACCATGGGGCGCCTCGGCGTGGACCTCTACCCGCTCCAGACCGGCGTCGGGCTCGACCGGGTCGAGACCTTCCGCAAGTTCCTCGGCGGCTCCGCGGCCAACGTCGCCGTCGCCGCGGCCCGCCTCGGCCGCCGCACCGCGCTCGTCTCCCGCACCGGCGCCGACCCCTTCGGCACCTACCTGCGCCGTGAGCTCAAGGGCTTCGACGTGGACGACCGCTGGGTGACCGAGGTCCCCGAGCACCCCACCCCCGTCACCTTCTGCGCGCTCTTCCCGCCCGACGACTTCCCGCTGTACTTCTACCGCCGCCCCCGCGCCCCCGATCTGGAGATCCGGCCGCACGAGCTGGACCTCGACGCGATCCGCGCCGCCCGCGTCTTCTGGGCGACCGGCACCGGCCTGTGCGCCGAACCCAGCCGCACCGCGACCCTGGAGGCGCTGCGGGCCAGGTCCGGCCGGGAGGCGACGGTCCTCGACCTGGACTGGCGGCCCATGTTCTGGACGGACCCGGCGGCGGCCCGCCCGTACTACACCGAGGCGCTGCGGCACGCGACCGTCGCCGTCGGCAACCTCGACGAGTGCGAGGTCGCCACCGGGGAACGGGAGCCGGAGGCCGCCGCCCGCGCCCTCCTCGCGACCGGCGCGGTCCGGCTCGCCGTCGTCAAACAGGGCCCCGCGGGCGTCCTCGCGCTCGCCGCCGACGGGACCCGCGCCGAGGTGCCGCCGCTGCCGGTCGAGGTCGTCAACGGGCTCGGCGCGGGCGACGCCTTCGGCGGGGCGCTCGTCCACGGGCTGCTCGCCGGCCGGGACCTCGGCACGGTCCTGCGCCAGGCGAACGCCGCCGGCGCGATCGTCGCGGGCCGCCTCGCCTGCTCCTCCGCGATGCCGGACGCCACGGAGATCGCCGAAGCCCTCGCGGCGGGCAGCGGCACCCTGCCGGAACGGGGGTAGGGATCCGCCATGGAAACGAGCCTCCACCTCCCCGCCGGAACCGCCGCCCATGGGCCGTACGCCGTCGACATCGACCCCGAGCGGGCCGGATGGGCCTACTCCGCGCTGCGGGTCCTCGTCCTCGGACCGGGGGAGATCCACTCCTTCGAGAGCGGGGATTCCGAATGGGCCGTGCTTCCCCTCTCCGGTGCCTGTAGCGTGCGCGTCGACGGCGAGATCATCGAACTCCTGGGCCGCGCGAGCGTGTTCGACGGGGTGAGCGACTTCGCCTACGTGCCCCGCGACGCCCACGCCCAGATCGCCTCCGGCGCGGGAGGCCGCTTCGCTTTGGCAGGAGCGAAGTGCGAGCGACGACTCCCCGCCCGCTACGGCCCCGCGCCGGAGGTTCCCGTCGAGACCCGGGGCAGCGGCAACCGGGCCCGCCGGGTGCGGAACTTCGCCTCGGCGGACGCCTTCGCCTGCGACCGGCTCATCGCCGTCGAGGTCGTCACGCCCGGCGGGAACTGGTCCTCCTACCCGCCGCACAAGCACGACGAGCACCGCCCGGGCGCCGAGTCCGTCCTGGAGGAGATCTACTACTACGAGATCGCCGGCCCGGGCGGCCTCGCCTACCAGCGGATCTCGCCCTCCCGGCCCGGCGGCGCCGAGCTCCTCGCCGAGGTCCGGGGCGGCGACGCGGTCCTCGTCCCCGACGGCTGGCACGGACCCTCCGTCGCCCAGCCGGGGCACGACCTCTACTACCTCAACGTCATGGCGGGCCCCGGCCCCGAACGGGAGTGGAAGATCTGCTTCCACCCGGACCACACGGAGGGATACGCGTGAGCATCCGGCTGACCGTCGCGCAGGCGCTCGTCCGCTTCCTCGCCGCCCAGCACACCGAGCGCGACGGCGTCCGGCAGCGGCTCGTCGCCGCCACCTGGGGCGTCTTCGGGCACGGGAACGTCGCCGGGATCGGCCAGGCGCTGATCGAAGAGGAACACATGCCCTTCCACCAGGGCCGCAACGAGCAGGCCATGGTGCACGCCGCCGTCGGCCACGCCCGCCGGACGAACCGGCTCTCCGCGCACGCCGTCACCACCTCCATCGGCCCCGGCGCCACCAACCTCGTCACCGGCGCCGCCCTCGCCACGATCAACCACCTCCCGGTCCTGCTGCTGCCCGGCGACACCTTCGCCGGCCGCCCCGCCGACCCCGTCCTCCAGCAGCTCCAACTCCCTCACGCGGGCGACGTCTCCGTCAACGACTGCCTCCGCCCGGTCTCCCGGTACTTCGACCGGGTCACCCGGCCCGAGGCCCTGATCCCGGCCGCCCTCGCCGCCGTCCGGGTCCTCGCCGACCCCGCCGAGACCGGCGCCGTGACCCTCGCCCTGCCCCAGGACGTCCAGGCGGAGGCGTACGACTGGCCGGAGGAGTTCTTCGCCGAGCGGATCTGGCGGGTCCGCCGCCCCTCCCCGGACGAGGAGGAACTGGACGCGGCGGCCGCGGCGATCGCCCGTGCCACCCGCCCGCTGATCGTCGCCGGCGGCGGCGTCCGGTACAGCGCGGCCGAGGAGTCGCTCTCCGACCTCGCCGCGCGGACCGGCATCCCGGTCGCCTCAACCCAGGCCGGCAAGGGGTCGCTGCCGCACGACCACCCCCAGGACGTCGGCGGCATCGGCCACACCGGTACCGCCGTCGCCGACCACCTGGCCCGCACCGCCGACCTGGTCATCGGCGTCGGCACCCGCTGGACCGACTTCACCACCGCCTCCGGCACCCTCTTCGGCCACCCCGACGTACGGTTCGTCAACCTCAACATCGCCGCCTTCGACTCCCACAAGATGGCGGCGCTCCCGCTCGTCGCCGACGCCCGCGAGGGCCTGGAACAGCTCCACACGCTCCTGGAGCAGCACCACGTCCCCGCGCCCTACGTCCACGAGTACGCCGAGGAGAAGCTCCGCTGGGAGGCCCGCGTCGACGCCGCGTACGCCGCCCCCGACGAGGACGCCCGTCCCACCCAGACCCAGGTCCTCGGCGTACTCGACACCCTGGTCGACGCGGGCGACATCCTGATCAACGCCGCCGGCTCGCTCCCCGGCGACCTCCACAAGCTGTGGCGGGCCCGCTCCCCGGAGCAGTACCACGTCGAGTACGGCTACTCCTGCATGGGCTACGAGATCCCCGCCGCCGTCGGCGTCCTCCTCGCCGCGCCCGGCCGGCCCGTCTGGGCGCTCGTCGGAGACGGGACGTACCTGATGAATCCCACCGAGATCGTCACCGCCGTGCAGGAACGGCTCCCGCTGAAACTGGTGATCCTCCAGAACCACGGGTACGCCTCCATCGGCGGCCTCTCCGAGGCCGTCGGCGCCGAGCGGTACGGCACCGACTACCGCCTGCGGGCCGAGGACGGAAGCTTCACCGGCCCCCCGCTCCCCGTCGACCTCGGCGCCAACGCGGCGTCCCTCGGGATGCGCGTACTACGCCCCCGCACCATCCGTGACCTGCGGGAAGCCCTCGCGGACGCCCGGGCGGCCGCGGATCCCACATGTGTCTACGTCGAGACCGAAACGGCAGACAGTGTGTCGGGCCCGCCCCCGGCCCAGGCGTGGTGGGATGTGCCCGTGGCCGAGATCTCGACCCGCCCGTCGGCGGTCAAGGCCCGCGAGGAGTACGACCGGCACGTCACCGCCCGACGCCGCCATCTCTGAAGGAGTAACTCGTCATGACGAAGAGCGTCCACCACTGGATCGGTGGCAAGACCGTCGAGGGCACGTCGGGCAACTGGGGCCCGGTCACCGACCCGGCCACCGGTGCCGTCACCACCCAGGTCGCCCTCGCCTCGGTGGAGGAGGTCGACGCGGCCGTCGCCGCCGCGAAGGACGCCTTCGCCACCTGGGGCACCTCCTCGCTCGCCCAGCGCACCACGATCCTCTTCAAGTTCCGCGCGCTGCTCGACGCCAACCGCGACGCGATCGCCGAGCTGATCGTCGCCGAGCACGGCAAGGTCCACTCGGACGCGCTCGGCGAGGTCGCCCGCGGCCTGGAGATCGTCGACCTGGCCTGCGGCATCACCACCCAGCTCAAGGGCGAGCTCTCCACCCAGGTGTCGAACCGCGTGGACGTGGCGTCCATCCGCCAGCCCGTCGGCGTCGTCGCCGGCATCACGCCCTTCAACTTCCCGGCCATGGTGCCGATGTGGATGTTCCCCATCGCCATCGCGACCGGCAACACCTTCATCCTCAAGCCCAGCGAGAAGGACCCGTCGCCCTCCCTGAAGATCGCCGAGCTGCTCGCCGAGGCGGGCCTCCCCGACGGCGTCTTCAACGTCGTCCACGGCGACAAGGTGGCCGTCGACCGCCTCCTGGAGCACCCGGACGTCTCCGCGATCTCCTTCGTCGGCTCGACCCCGATCGCCAAGTACATCCACACCACCGCCTCCGCCAACGGCAAGCGCGTCCAGGCGCTCGGCGGCGCCAAGAACCACATGCTGGTCCTCCCCGACGCCGACCTCGACGCCGCCGCCGACGCGGCCGTCTCCGCGGCGTACGGCTCCGCCGGCGAGCGCTGCATGGCGATCTCCGCGGTCGTCGCCGTCGGCTCCATCGGCGACGAGCTCGTCCAGAAGATCCGCGAGCGCGCCGAGAAGATCAAGATCGGCCCCGGCACCGACCCCACCTCCGAGATGGGACCGCTCATCACGGCCGTCCACCGCGACAAGGTCGCCTCCTACGTCCACGGCGCGGCGGACGAGGGCTGCGAGGTCGTCCTCGACGGCACCGGTCACACCGTCGACGGCCACGAGAACGGCCACTGGATCGGCCTCTCCCTCCTGGACCACGTGCCGACCACGGCCAAGGCCTACCGGGACGAGATCTTCGGCCCGGTCCTCTGCGTGCTGCGCGCCGAGACGTACGAGGAGGGCCTCGCCCTCATCAACGCCTCGCCGTTCGGCAACGGCACCGCGATCTTCACCCGCGACGGCGGCGCCGCCCGCCGCTTCCAGCTGGAGGTCGAGGCCGGCATGGTCGGCGTGAACGTGCCGATCCCGGTACCGGTGGGCTACCACTCCTTCGGCGGCTGGAAGGACTCGCTCTTCGGCGACCACCACATCTACGGCAACGACGGCGTGCACTTCTACACCCGCGGCAAGGTCGTCACCACCCGCTGGCCGGACCCGTCCGAGGCCCCGGCGGGCGTCGACCTGGGCTTCCCGCGCAACCACTGACGGACCCCCGTCCCGAGAACGGCCCCCGGGGTGCTGGACAGCACACCCCGGGGGCCTTCCCCGTGTCCGCGTACAGCGGGCGCGGTACGCGGACCGCGCCGCGTACGACCTGAGAAGGCCGCCGATCTCCCTCCGTGGACAGCCGCGTCGCACGACGACGCCCCCTAGGCTCGACGCCATGCGACTCCGACTTCCCCGGTGGGCCGCCGTCACCGCCGTCCTCGCCGTCCTCGCCGGCGCCGGCACCGTGACCGCCGTCGCCACGGACGAGGCGCCGCCCGTGCGGCGCGCGGACCGGGCCCTCGACATCGACGGGGTGCGCATCGACACCTCGTACTTCACCGACGACTCCGGCGGCCGGCGCCCCGCCGTCCTCCTCGGCCACGGCTTCGGCGGCTCCAAGGACGACGTCCGCGCCCAGGCCGAGGGCCTCGCCCGCGACGGCTACGCCGTGCTCACCTGGTCCGCCCGCGGCTTCGGGGCCTCCACCGGCGAGATCGGCCTCAACGACCCAGGCCACGAGGTCGAGGACGTCCGGAAGCTGATCGACTGGCTCGCGGCCCGCCCCGAGGTCCTCCTCGACAAGCCCGGCGACCCGCGCGTCGGCATCACCGGCGCCTCCTACGGCGGCGCGATCTCCCTGCTCGCCGCCGGACACGACCCGCGCGTCGACGCGATCGCCCCCCAGATCACCTACTGGAACCTCGCCGACGCCCTCTTCCCGAACGGCGTCTTCAAGAAGCTGTGGGCCGGGATCTTCTTCTCCACCGGCGAGTCGCCCGCCGCCGCCCAGGTCGCCGGGGGCCGGCCCGCGGGGCGCCCCGGGGCCGCGAAGACCGGCTCCTGCGGCCGGTTCACCACCGAACTCTGCTCCCTCTACCAGCGCGTCGCCGTCTCCGGGAAGCCCGACCCCGCGGCCCGCGCCCTCCTCGAAGCCCGCAGCCCCTCGGCCGTCGGCTCCCGGATCAAGGCGCCCGCGCTCCTCGTCCAGGGCCAGTCCGACTCGCTCTTCACCCTCGCCCAGTCCGACGCCATGGCCCGCACCCTCACGGCCAACGGCGCCCCCGTCGCCGTCGACTGGACCGCCGGCGGCCACGACGGCGGCGACCGCGAGACCGAGCGCGTCGAGCGCCGGATCACCACCTGGTTCGACCGCTGGCTGAAGCGCGACGCCTCCGTCGACACCGGGCCCGCCTTCCGCGTCAGCCGCACCGGCGGCGTCGACTCCACGGACGGGCAGGCCACCCTCCGCGCCGCGACCGCCGACCGCTACCCGGGGCTCACCTCCGGCACCGCGCGCATCGCCCTCGACGGGGCGCCGCAGACCTTCACCAACCCGCCGGGCGCCGCACCGCCCGCCGTGTCGGCCGTCCCCGGCCTCGGCGGCGGACTCTCCGGCCTCTCCTCCCTCGGCGTCGGCCTCTCCCTCGACTTCCCCGGCCAGCACGCCCGCTTCGACGCGAAGCCGCAGACCGCTCCCCTGCGGATCACCGGCACGCCGACCGTCCGCGTCAAGGTCACCTCCACCGCCGCCGACGGCTCCGCCGTCCTCTTCGCCAAGGTGTACGACGTGGGGCCCGACGGACGGCAGCAGGTGCTGCCCGCCCAGCTCGTCGCCCCCGTCCGCGTCGACGGCGCCAAGGGCGGGAAGAGTCTCACGCTGACCCTGCCCGCGATCGACCACGAGGTGGAGGCCGGGCACCGGCTGCGGCTCGTCGTCGCCGCCACCGACCTCGGCTACGCCTCCCCGGCCGTCCCCGCCGGCTACACCGTCGCCGTCGAGGGCCCGCTCACCGTCCCCACCGCGCCCGGCCTCTCCACCCAGGCCGCCGCCCTGCCCCGGTGGGTGTGGGGCCTGCCGCTCCTCGGCCTCGCCGGAGCCGCCGCCCTGCTGCTCACCGCCCGCCGCAAGGCGACCGCCCCCGCACCCGACCCCGAACTCGCCGCCGTACCCCTCCAGATCACCGGCCTGTCGAAGAAGTACAAGGGCGGAGAGCGGTACAGCGTCAGGGACCTCTCCTTCCGCGTCGAACAGGGCCAGGTCCTCGGCCTCCTCGGCCCCAACGGGGCCGGCAAGACGACCACCCTGCGCATGCTGATGGGCCTCATCACCCCCGACGAGGGCGAGATCCGGGTCTTCGGCCAGGCCATCAGGCCGGGCGCCCCGGTGCTCTCCCGCGTCGGCGCCTTCGTCGAGGGCGCCGGCTTCCTGCCGCACCTGTCGGGCCGGGAGAACCTGGACCTGTACTGGAAAGCCACCGGCCGCCCCGCCGAGGACGCCCACGTCGACGAGGCCCTGCGGATCGCGAACCTGGGCGGCGCCCTCGAACGCGCCGTCCGCACCTACTCGCAGGGCATGCGGCAGCGCCTCGCCCTCGCCCAGGCCATGCTCGGCCTGCCCGACCTGCTCATCCTCGACGAACCCACCAACGGGCTCGACCCGCCGCAGATCCGCGAGATGCGCGAGGTGATGATCCGGTACGCGGCCGGGGGCCGGACCGTCATCGTCTCCAGCCACCTCCTCGCCGAGGTCGAACAGTCCTGCACCCATCTGGTCGTCATGGACCGGGGGCAGCTGGTGCAGGCCGGACCGGTCGCCGAGATCACCGGCTCCGGCGACACCCTCCTGGTGAGCCTGGCCGAGGAGATCGACGACGCCCTCGTCGCGAAGATCGACGCCCTGACCGGCATCGGCGCGGCGACCCGCACCGACGGAGGGCTCCTGGTCCGCCTCGACGGCACCGACCCGACCGCCCTCATCGGCGAACTCGTCCGCCTGGACGTGCCGCTGACCGGCGTCGGCCCCCACCGGCGTCTGGAAGACGCCTTCCTGACCCTGATCGGAGGAGCCGCGTGACCGCCACGACCACCACGGCCATCACGTCGACGAGTGCCCCCGGCTATCGGCCCGGGCGCACCCTGCCCCTGCGCGTCGAGGCCCTCCGCCAGTGGAAGCGCCGCCGCACCCTCGTCATGGGCGGCATCCTCGTCGCCCTGCCGTTCGTGCTGATCGCGGCCTTCGCGATCGGCGGCCCCGGGGGCGGCGGCCGCGAAGGCCGCATCACCCTGATGGACACGGCGACGGCCTCCGGCGCCAACTTCGCCGCGACCTGCCTCTTCGTCTCGGCCGGTTTCCTCCTCGTCATTCCGGTGGCGCTCTTCTGCGGGGACACGGTCGCCTCCGAGGCGAGCTGGTCCTCCCTGCGGTACCTGCTCGCCGCGCCCGTCCCGCGCTCCCGGCTCCTCGCCTCCAAGCTGGCGGTCGCCCTCGGCTACAGCGCGGCCGCGATGGTCCTCCTTCCGCTCGTGGCCCTGACCGCGGGCACGGTCGCCTACGGCTGGGGGCCGCTCCGGCTGCCCACCGGCGGCTCGGTCCCCGCCGGGGACGCCCTGCTGCGGATCGGGATCGCCGTCGTCTTCGTCTTCGCCTCCCAACTGGTCACCGCGGGCCTCGCCTTCTGGCTGTCCACCCGCACCGACGCCCCGCTCGGCGCGGTGGGCGGCGCCGTCGGACTGACCATCGTCGGCAACGTCCTGGACGCCGTCACGGCGCTCGGCGACTGGCGCGACTTCCTGCCCGCGCACTGGCAGTTCGCCTGGATCGACGCGCTCCAGCCCCAGCTGGAGTGGGGCGGCATGGTGAAGGGCACGGCGATCTCCGTGACGTACGCCCTGGTCCTCTTCGCGCTCGCCTTCCGCGGCTTCGCCCGCAAGGACATCGTGTCGTAGCCCCCGGGGCCCTACGGTCTTCTCACAGCCACCCCCTTCGAGCCGCTTCCGCGCCCGCGCGGAAGCGGCTCGTCGTGCCGAGGGCGGCCATCAGCTCGCCCACCCTGCGGCTGTACGTCCGCGCGGACATGCCGAGCCGGGCGGCCGCCGTCTCGTCCGTGACCCCCGACAGGAGGGCGTCGAGCACCGGGCGCAGCTGGGGCGGCAGATCGCCCGGCGGCGGTGGGGGCGCCGCCGCGCACGTCAGCTCCTCGGCCGCCGCCCAGGAGGCGTGGTGGGCCCGGACGAGGGCCTGCACCACGACCGGGTCCCGGATCAGCAGCAGCCCGTTGTACAGCAGCTCCAGATCGAGCGGGACCGCGGCCACCGTCCGGTCGACGACGATCATCTTGAACGGGATGGCCTCCGCGAGGCGGGCCCGGCCGGGGAACCGGAGCCCTCCTTCGAGCCGGGGCAGGGCATGCCTCGGGACGATCCGTCTGACCTCCTCGGCCCGCTCCACCGCGGCCCGCATGCACGCTCCCGCCAGCTCCAGGAACGGCTCGGGGATCGCGAAGCCCGCGGACGCGACCGGGTCGTCGAAGGTCAGCAGCTCGTGCCGGGTGGAGGCGGCCAGCCCGGCGAGTGCGGCACTGATCCGCCGCGCACCCCGGACCGGCCGCCCGGCGGGCCGCTGTCCCTCGGTCGCGGCCCGGTTCATCGCCGAACGGGCGAGCATCACGGAGCCCGCGCTCTCTGCCACCGCTGACCACCCCCGCCCGATCGATGTCCACTCCATGTACGCATGTGACTGCACACGGTGACAACCCCTGTTGAAAAGGATGGCGAATCCATGCCACCCCGCTTCCCCCGCGTCGCCGTTGCCGCATCGAGATCCATCCGCAACTCCTTCGACGACTCCGCGCGGGCCTCCCGTTCGTCACATTCACAAGTGCCCGACGACAAGGGGGAGATGAGATGGAACGACAGAACGAGGGCGGGGGCCGGCGCCGCGGGGCCCGGTTCCCGGCCGCCGTCGCGGCTCTGCTCGCGGCCGGACTCGCCGTCGGCGGATGCAGCGCGGGCGTCGACCGCACCAGCGCCGACGGAGGACCCAAGGGCGGCGGCCGGCCCGCTCCCACGGCCCCCGACGGCGCGCACACCGGGACCGCCGCGCCCCAGGAGGGCGAGCAGCGCTCACCGACGCCCGCCCCCGACTACCTGTCCACCTTCGCCCTGGACGTGGACACCGCCTCCTACGGCTACGCCCGTCGCACCCTCGCCGAGGGGCGGCTGCCCGACCCCGCGACCGTGCGACCCGAGGAGTTCGTCAACAGCTTCCGGCCCGACTATCCGCGCCCGAAGGACAACGGCTTCAGCGTGACCCTCGACGGGGCCCGCGCCGGCGCCGACGGCTGGTCCCTGCTCCGGGTCGGACTCGCCACCCGGGGCGCGGACCGGAACGCCGAACGCCCGCCCGCCGCCCTCACCTTCGTCGTCGACGTCTCCGGCTCGATGAACGAGCCGGGCCGGCTCGACCTGGTCAAGGAGTCCCTCGGGCTGCTCGCCGGCCAGTTGCGCGACGACGACTCGATCGCGCTCGTCACCTTCAGCTCCGAGGCCGAGACGCGGCTGCCCATGACCCGCGTCGGGGGCGCCCGCGACCGGATCCGCGAGGTCGTCGACTCGCTCGCGACGAGCTCGTCCACCAACGTGGGGGCGGGCGTCCGCACCGGCTACGACGTCGCCGTCGAGGGCCACCGGAAGGGCGCCACCAACCGGGTGGTGCTGCTCTCCGACGCGCTCGCCAACACCGGTGACACCGAGGCCGATCCGATCCTCGCGCGCATCGACGAGGAACGCAGGGAGTACGGCATCACGCTCTTCGGCGTCGGTGTCGGCAGCGAGTACGGCGACGCGTTCATGGAGCGGCTCGCCGACAAGGGCGACGGGCAGACCACGTACGTCTCCACCCCGGCGCAGGCCCGGAAGGTCTTCGTCGACCAGCTGCCCTCCCACGTCGAGCTGCGCGCCCGGGACGCCAAGGCGCAGGTCGCCTTCGACCGGCGGACCGTCGAGAAGTTCCGGCTCGTCGGCTACGAGAACAGGGCGGTCGCCGACGAGGACTTCCGGAACGACCGGGTGGACGGCGGCGAGGTCGGGGCCGGGCACACGGTCACCGCGCTGTACGCGGTCAAGACCCGTCCGGGGGCCGCCGGTCCGCTCGCCACCGCGACGGTCCGCTGGCTCGACCCGGCCACCCGGGCCCCGCACGAGCGCTCCGGCACCCTCGGGACGGCCGCGCTGAGCGGGGACATCTGGGGCGACGGCCACGACAGCCTGCAGCTGACCGCGATCGCCGCCTACTTCGCGGACGCCCTGCGCGGCGGCGGCCTGCCGGGCGCGCCGGGCCTTCCGGCGCTCACGAAGCGCGCCGGGGCGATCGCCGACCGGTCGGGTTCGGCGGTGGTCACCGAGCTGGCCGACGCCCTCCGGCAGGCCTCCGGACTGATCGGCTCCGGGCAGGATGAAGATCCGTACGGGGAAGGCGAGTCGAAGTCCGGAGATCCCTACAGCTGACGCGCGGGGCGGGCGGCGGGACAGAATGGCCGCATGGCCACCCTGCTGCTCGCCCTCGCCGTCGGAAGCACCGGGCTCTACGCCGGTTTCCTGCTGATCTTCCAGACCGGGATCATGCCCGCGCTCGGCCGTCTGACGGACCCGGAGTTCGTCACGGCGATGCGCCGGATCAACGAGTACGTGCCGAGGGCCGTGTTCCTCACGGTCTTCCTCGGAGTGGTCGCCTTCCCCGCCGCCGCGTTCCTCGTCCCCGTCGACGGGCGGACGGACGCGCAGAAGTGGCTGGTCCTCGCGGGGCTCGTGGCCGCGGTCCTCAACCACGCGGTGACCATCGGCGGGAACATCCCGCTCAACACGGCCCTCGCGGCGTCGGAGAAGGCCCCGGCGGGCGACCCGGCGGGCGATCCGTCCGCGGTCCGGGCCGCCTTCGAGAAGCGCTGGAACGGTTTCCACCGCGTCCGTACGGCTCTGATCACCCTCGCGTTCGGGCTCCTCACCGCCGCCGCGGTGCTCTAGGCAAACCGTACCCCCGCGCCGGTTTCTGGCGTGAACTCGCGGGTGACGGCCCCCTCCGCATCCGCAGGGACCCTTCGAAAGCGTACCCCCGAGTCCGGAAACAGTCTTTCGGCATGCGTAAGATCTGCGCCAGTGACGAAAACCGACTCCTAGATAACCGGACGAAGAGGGTGAATCACCCCGATATCTCGGGGTGTCATTCCGTACCCTCCGGTTTCTTATTGACATGACTACGGGGGTCTTTTCTAATCATCGGGAGTCATCCGCGCGCAGACACCGCACAGGCACTGAGGGGGCAAGGTGGACGTCCGGATTCTGGGGGGATTGTCGGTACGTGAGAACGGGGTGTCGATCACCCCGACAGCGGCCGCGCCCCGGCAGCTGCTCGCCCTGCTCACGGCCAGCGCCGACCAGGTCGTCCCCGTGACGGTCCTGACCGAGGAGCTCTGGCCGTCCGGCGCGCCCCGCGGCGCCCGCGCCGAACTGCAGGCGCACATAGCGGAGCTGCGGACCCTCATCGCGGGCGCCCTGCGCGGCGCCGACCCTGCGGAGCCGCGCCCCGGCTGGTCGGACCGGCGCAGCGCCGACGCGATCCTCGTCTCCCAGCCCGGCGGCTACCGCCTCGACACCGGCGGCGGCCCCAACGACGCCTGGCAGTTCGAGCGCGCGGCCGGCGCCGGCTACCGGGCCATGGAGGCCGGCGACCTGTCCCGGGCCGCCCTCCGCCTCGGCGAGGCGCTCGCCCTGTGGCGCGGCGAACCCTACGCGGGCGTGGCCGCGGGACCCCGGCTCCGCCGGGAGATCGAGCGCCTGGAGACGTCCCGGCTCAGCGTCCTCGACCAGTGGCTGGAAGCACAGCTGGGCCTGGGACGGCACGCCGAACTCGTCTCCGAACTCACCGGACTCGTCGCCCGCTACCGCACCAACGAGCCCCTCCACGCCCACCTCATGGTCGCCCTGCTGCGCTGCGGCCAGCACGACGAGGCCCTCCTCGTGTACGAGCGGCTGCGCGCCGCCCTCAAGGGCGAGAGCGGCATGGAACCCTCGGCGCGGCTCCGCCGGCTCCAGCGCTCGGTCCTGGCCGTGCGGGACACGACCGGCCGTCCCGCGTACGGCCCCCGGATCCCCACGCAGTACATCCCCAGCCGGCACGTCCCGGCCCCGTACGTCCCCGCCCAGTACGGCACGGCGCAGTACGGCCCCGCACGCCCCCGGCTCGTCCCGGCGGGCTCCGTCGGCTGAGCGGCCACGGGCTCCGCAGGCCGAGCGAGGGCGGGCTCCGCAGGCCGAGCGGCGGCGGCAGCGCGGCCGCCGCCCGGCGGCGTGACCGCCCGTCAGCGGGAATGAAGTGCGGCAACTCACCGTTGACCGACTCCCGAAGCCGAATTATTTTCGGCGAGCAGTACGGGTTTCCTCCCAGGTGCCCGATTTCGCTCGACCACGGGAGCAGGGGCCATGACAGTGCACGGCGCGGACGGAGCCGGTGGTGCCGACGCGCTGCTCACGGTCCTCGAACTGCTCGCCCGGCAGGCCCCGCCCGCCCACTTCGACACCCTCCTCGACGAGGCCCGCCGGACCGGACTGGCCGGGGAGGAACTCCACCGCCTGGAGCGGGCCGTGGACCTCGCCGGCGCGGTCCACACCGGACGCGCGCGCGACGCCCGCCGCGAGGCCGGACTTGCCGCCCTCACGGACACCGCCCGCGACCTCACCCTCTCCTACGACCTCGACAGCCTGCTGCGCGTCGTCATCCGTCGCGCCCGGCGGCTCCTCGGCCTCGACCTCGCCTACGTGACCCTGCGCGGCCCGCACGGCGCCAGCTACGTCCACACCTCCGAGGGCTCCCGCCCCGCCACCGGCCCCGGCGCGCGCCTCACCCCCGGGCTCCGGATCGCCGAGGGGTACGGACTCGGCGGCGCCGTCCAGCTCCACGGCGGCCCCGTCTGGACCGCCGACTACCTCGCCGACGAGCGCTTCGCCCCCTCCGGCTCCCTCGACGCCGGCGTCCACGCCCCCGCCTTCGACGAGGCCGCCGAATCCGCCCTGCGCGCCGAGGGCGTCCACGCGATCGTGGCCGCCCCGCTGCGCAGCGGGGACACCGTCGTCGGCGCCCTCTACGGAGCGGACCGGCGCGTCCGCCACCACACCCCGGAGGAGATCGGACTCCTCGCGGGCCTCGCCGACCTCGCCGCCCTCGCCGTCGAGAAGGCCGGTCTCCTCGACCGCACCCGCGCCGAGGTCTCCGAACTGGAGCGCGACAGCTCCCGGGTGCGCACCAGCCTCGCCCGGATGCGGCACGTCAGCGAGGCCCACGGCCGCATCATGAACCTCGTCCTCGCCGGCGGCGACCTGTGCCACGTGGCCAAGGCCGCCGCCGACGCCCTCGACGCGACCGTGCTGATCCGCGACCCCGGCGGCCGGCCCCTCGCCTCGGCGGGGGACATCCCCGGCCTGGACGAGGAGGCCGTCGCCAAGGCCTCCCTCGACGCCCACGCCCGGCGCCGTCCGGTCCTCACCGACGACGACACCTGGGTCGCGCCGGTCATCGCGGGCTCCGAGGACCTCGGCGGCCTCGTCATCCGCGCCGCCGGCGGACTCACCGGCGAGGACGAACGCCTCCTCGAACTGGCCGCCCAGTGCGTCGCCTTCCTCCTCCTCATGCGCCGCTCCACCGCCGTCGCCGAGGGACCCGTCCGCGACGAACTCCTCGACGACCTCATCGCCGACCCGCCGCACGCCCCCCAGCAGATCGCCCAGCGGGCCCGCCGCCTCGGCGTCGACCTGCGCCGGCCGCACGTCCTCGTGCTCGCCCGCCCCGAGGGCGGCGAGCAGGGCCGTGCGGTGGTCTGGGCGTCCTCGTACGCGTACCGCCTCTCCGGCCTCAAGACCGTGCAGGGCGGCTGCATCGTGCTGCTGCTCCCCGGCATCGACGCCTCGGCCGCCGCCCAGGCCGTCGCCGCCGAACTGTCCCCGCTGCTCGGGCACCCCGTCTCCGTCGCCGCCGCGGGACCCGCCCAGAGCCCGGACGGCGTCGGACGAATACACCAGGAGGCCCACCGCTGCCTGGACGCGATGAGCGCGCTCGGCGGCACCGGCTCGGCCGCCTCCGTGCAGGACCTCGGCTTCCTGGGGCTGCTCCTCTCCGACGACAACGACGTCGACGGCTTCGTCGAGTCGGCGATCGGACCCGTGCTGGACTACGACGCCGAGCGGTTCACCGACCTCACCCACACCCTGGAGGCGTACTTCGCCTCCGGCGGCAGCCCCTCGATCGCGGCCGAGGCGCTCCACGTCCACCCCAACACGGTCTCCCGCCGCCTGGAACGGATCGGCGAACTCCTCGGCCCCGAGTGGCAGAAGCCCGGCCAGGTCCTGGAGGTCCAGCTGGCGCTGCGCCTCCAGCGCACCCGGGAGGTCCTGGCCCGCGGCCGCGCGACGGCGGACCCGGCCCGACAGCCGGGCCCTCCGGAGCGCGGTGCGTGACGCTCCGGACCGCGGGCACGTGACCGGAAGGACCGGGCCCCTCAGCTCGCCGAGCGTCCCGAGCCGTAGCCCGTGTCGTACGCCGCGTCCCAGCCGCCGGCCATGACCGTCACCGCGTGGGCCGCCGACGCCAGCGTGATGTGACGGTGCCAGCCGCGGAACGAACGGCCCACGAAGTCCCGCAGCCCCGCCCCCTCGCCGACCTCCGCGAAGTCCCGCTCCACCCGACGGCCGAGCTTCGTGATCCGCACCAGCGAACCGACCGGGGAGTTCGTCAGATCGCTGATCCACACCCGGGCCGGGGCCCGGCGCGGGTCGTCCCACTCGCCGAGCAGCACCAGCGGACGCATCCGCTCCCCGCCGGGCGCGGGCAGCGCGACCCGGACGGCCGTCGCGAGCGAGGTCCGCGAGGTCCGCGCGCCCGCCACCGTGTCCACCCAGCTCACCGGCCGGCGCAGCCCCTTGAGCGACTCCAGGATCTGGACGGCGGACAGCGGGCCCGCGCCGAAGCCCGGCAGCGAGCGGTCGGCGATCGCGAGCCGCGAGCCCGGGTTGATCCGGGCCACCACCGGCACGCCCGCCCCGGCGAGCCGCGTCAGGGCGGCCCGCCCCGCACCGCCCCGGATGTCGAGCAGCACCGGCTTGCGGGTGACGTCGGACCAGCGGGCGGTGTCGAGCGCCGCGGCGACCGCGCACTCCTCCATGGTCTCCTCGCCGGCCTCCTGGGGGACCTCCGCGCGGTCGCGCCGCGTGCGGTCGTTCACCCAGGGATCCGGCAGGAAGAGCCGCCAGTTGACCGGCACGCTCAGCTCGTCGCTCGCGAACCACACACCGAACGCCTGCTGCCCGTGGAAGACCTGCCCGCGCTCCGGGTCGAAGCGCCGGTCCACGCCCACCGAGTGCTCCCCGGCCTTCGGGATCGGCATCGGCCGCACCACCCACGCCTGCGGGCAGCTGTGCCGCTCCAGGTGCCGGGCGAGCGCGGCCCGCATGGGCTGCCAGTCCCAGGTGGAGCTGGAGACGAAGTGGTGCAGGCTCTGCTCGGCCGCCGGCCCGCCGATCTGGGCGGCGATGTTGCGGATCGACTTGCGGCCCTGCGCGGTGAGCAGACCGTGCAGGTACTGCTCGGCCTTCAGGCGCTGGTCGCGGCGCGGGAAGCCGGAGAACAGCGCGGCGCACAGCTCGGCGTAGACGTCCTCGCGCGAGTCGGCCGCGCCGCCGGAGGACCTGACGACGCCCAGGGGCACGGCCGGGGCGACGGCTCCGGTGGCGGCCCTGCGCTTGGTTGCGACGGATGTACTCACGACACTCCTGCCCTCAGGTTGCGCAGCTCCCTCCCGCTGCTCCACCACCCTCACCCGGACCCGCCCGCGGGGACGAGGTGTACCCGGCACCCGAATCGGCCGCCGGATGGTGACCCGGCCACCTCTCCTCGTGTCACCGCAGGTCAGAGGCGGCGCCACCACCCCGCCGCGGGCCCCTGTCCCGGCACTCCGGAATACCCCGCGGGGGATCTGACAGACTCGACGGCCCGGCTTTGACCCGTCGCAGGGCGTGGCCGGACCATCGCAGAGCGAGGCTGCACGGGCCGGATCCCGGTTAATGCCCCAGGCCGGGACCCGCGCCCGTGCGCCTCGCCTTGATCAGGGGCGCGGACCGCTCTCGTAACCTGGGACGCATGGGGCTGCGCAAGGAACTGCCGGTCGTCGCGGCGGTCGCCGCCGGCGGCGCCCTGGGCGCGGCCGCGCGCTACGGCGCCGCGCTGGCGTGGCCCACCCCCGTCGGCGCCTTCCCCTGGACGATCCTCACGGTCAACGCCACCGGTTGCCTGGTGCTCGGCGTCCTCATGGTCCTGCTCACCGAGACCGCGACCGCCCCGCACCCGCTGCTCCGGCCCTTCCTGGGCACGGGCTTCTGCGGGGGGTTCACCACCTTCTCGACGTACGGCCTCGACACCCAGCGCCTGTTGAGCGCGGGCGAGCCGGCGCGCGGTCTGCTCTACCTGGGCGGGACCCTGCTCGCCGCCCTCGCCGCCGTCGGGGCGGGCGTCGCCCTCGCCCGGGTGGTCGTGCGGGGCCGGGGGAGGCACGCGTGAACTGGCTGCTCGTCGTGGCGGGCGCCGCCGTCGGCGCGCCCCTGCGCTACCTCACCGACCGCGCGGTCCAGGCGCGCCACGACTCGGTCTTCCCGTGGGGCACCTTCACCGTCAACGTCGTGGGATCGTTCGTCCTCGGACTCCTGACCGGCGTCACCTCGGCGCAGGCGCAGCTGCTGCTCGGCACGGGCCTGTGCGGGGCGCTGACGACGTACTCCACCTTCTCGTACGAGACGTTCCGGCTGTACGAGAACGGGGCGAAGGGCTACGCGGCGCTGAACGTGACGGGGAGCCTGGCCGCCGGACTCGGAGCCGTATGGCTGGGAGTGGAGACGGCGGCCGGGCTCCGCTGATCCCTACGCGGTGATCCAGTCGCTGGTCGCGATCACCGGCTGGACGCCCTGCCGGTGGACGGTGCCCTCGATCAGGCCGTACATCCGGTCGGCCGCGAAGTACACCTCGTTGTCGTTCTTCAGCCCGAACGGCTCCAGGTCCACCAGGAAGTGGTGCTTGTTCGGCAGGTTGAGCCGGACCTCGTTGACCGTGGAGACGTGGTCCAGGACCCGGTCCGCCATCGCGTGCAGGGTCTGCTGGAGCGAGTAGCTGTACGTCTCCGCGAACGCCTCCAGCATGTGGCGCCGCACCTTCGCGTACGAGGCGTCCCAGTCGTGCTCCGCGTCCGCCGCAGCCGAGGCCGAGTTCGCCCAGCGGGCGGTGACCTTGGTGGCCAGGATGCGGTCGTACGCCTCCTGGAGCGTCGTGTACCTGTCCTTGACGAAGCCGTGGAACTCGGAGTTCGTCGAGTTCATCACCGTCAGCTCCTTGAGGCCCGACAGGACCTGGAGCCCGGTGGTCTCCGAGTACGTGATCTGCGCCGTGCGGACCTCCTGCCCCTTGCGCGCGAAGGAGTGCTGCTCCTTGCGCGACGGGACCGAGATCCGCTCCCAGGCGTACTCCTCCACCCGGATCTGCGCCTCGTGGATCACCGGCTGCGAGGACACGAAGTGCCGGGCGAGGAGGATGCCGAAGGCCTCGGGGGAGTCGACGCCGTGCTCCTTGGCGAAGGCGTAGACCGTGTTCTTCGTGGTGTCGGTCGGCAGACAGTTGCCGTTGTCGCCGGTCAGATGGACGTCGCGGTACTCGCCGCGCAGCGCCACCGACACGTTCAGGTCGCGGATCTCGTGCCACGAGCCGTCGTTGCCCTTGCGGGTGACGGTGACGATGCGGTTCTCGGCCTTGCCGTACTGGTTCTGGGCGAGGACGTGCTTGCTCATGTGCTGCTCAGCTCCTGCGGGTACGTGGATACGGATATCCCGTACGCCCGGCGTCCAGCGTCCCCGTCGTCCCCGAGGGCCCGCTCCCCGCCGTCCGGCCCGTGAACGGCGGACCGCCCCGGGACTGACGAGCATCCCGGTCCGTAGGTGTCGGCTCGAAGATATGTGCGTTCCGGGTGGCTGGCAATGGGCGAGGGGGAGCGTCAGCAGGGCAGCACCCGGGTCTCGGCCGACGGGAGGCCCTTGACCCACCAGTGGTCGAAGCGGCGGTAGACGTGCGGGTCCCGGGCGGCGAGGAGACGGCCGAGCGCCCCGGCCTCGGCCGCGAGCCCCTCCCAGTCCCCGGCCGTCAGCGGACGGAAGGCGCTCGCCTCGATCCCGCCGTCGACCGGCCGCCACACCCCGGCCACGTACCCGTCGACGAGGAGCGCCGGGAGCGTGTCGCCGTTCACGCGGATGACGTGCTTGCGGTACGCGGGCGGGATGATCCGGCTGCGGTCCGCGTACGCCAGCAGGACGTTGTCCCACATCGCAAGGAGACGGGGCGGCGCCGGGACGTCCTCGCCGGGCCGCACCGCCCCCGGCACGTCGTACAGCACCGTCCCGTCGGCCCCCTCCAGGCGGTCCAGCCGCCCCTCCAGGGACTGCACCGCCTCCCGTACCAGGCGGCGCGGGGCCGTCGTGAACTGCGCCATGTCCGGCACGGACGCGGGCCCGAAGCCCTCCAGATAGCGCAGGACCAGGGCGGCGAGGCCGGCGGCGGACGCCTCCGGGTCGGCAAGGACCGGCAGTTCGGCCGCCGTGACGAAGGACTGCGCGGTGCCGAACGACCACGGCGGGCCCGTCGGCGCGTGCCACAGCGGCGCGTACTGCCGCACCATCCGCCAGACGACGGCCTCCACCGGGCCGCCCCGGCCCTCCTCGATGTGCCTGCGCAGCTCGGCCCCGGTCCGCGCGCTCCCCGCGTACGCCAGGAGGCCGGGCAGCAGCGCGTCGGCGTCGGCGGCCGTGAACCCCGCCGCCGTGAACCGCGGATCGTGCAGCCGCGAACCGCGCAGCGTCGGCTCCATGCCCTCCCGGAAGGCCCGGTAGTCCTCGGCGTGCACCAGGTGCAGCGTGAGCCGCATCAGCGTCGACCTGACCAACTCGAAGCCGCTCACGGCCCCGTCGAGACGCCCCGGGTCGAAGTCCGCGACCCTGTTCCACAGGGCCACGTAGGGCGAGCCGGGATGCTGCGCCTGGAGGCCCACCACCCGCCGGACGGCGTCCGCGACACCGAGCGGGGCGCGCTCCAGGAGCAACTGCCGGTGGAGGGTGGAGCGGTTGAGGGCGCGCGCGGAGATCACCATGGCGCGATTCTTCCTCCCAGGACTGACAACGACGCAACGTAATGTCGTGGCCATGGGGAGTGCGGTGCCGTACACGGAGATCAGTCCGCCGGACGAGGACACCGGCCGTGTGCCGGGGCCGCGGGGGTCCGGCCGACAGCCGGCCGGAGACGAGGAGGGGGACAGCCGCCGGGGCATCGCCCTCACCGCCCTCTGCCTCCTCGTCTGCGCGGGCCTCGGGCTGCAGTCCTGGACGGCCCTGCGGGCCACGGGCTTCGACCTCGGCATCTTCGACCAGGCCGTGCGGGCCTACGCGCACGGCGAGCTCCCCAGGTCGCCGATCAAGAACGTCCACCACGAATTCCCGCCCGGCTTCTCGCTCCTCGGCGACCACTTCACGCCCGCGCTCGCCCTCCTCGCACCGCTCTACCTGCTGTGGGACGACCCGCGGACGCTGATCCTCGCCCAGGCCGCGCTGTTCGCGGCGGGCGTGCCGGTGGTCCGGCGCATCGCCCGGCACGCCTTCCAGGACGCGGCGCCCCGCGTCGTACGCCGCGCCGCCGACCTCGGCGGACTCGTGTACGCGCTGGGCTGGCCGCTCCTGAACTCCTCCTACAACGGCTTCCACGAGGTCGCCTTCGCCGTGCCGTTCACCCTGCTCATGCTGGAGCGCGGACTCGCCCACCGGTACGGCGCCGCCGCCTTCTGGGCGGCCCTGCTGTGCACCGCCAAGGAGGACATGGGCCTCGTCGTCGGCGCGTACGGCCTCGTCCTCGCGGTCCGCGCCCATCGCGCCGGCCACCGCGCGGGCCGCGCCACGGGCGTCGCGCTCGCCCTGGCCGGCCCGCTCGTCTCCGCCCTCGTGATCTCCTGGTTCCTGCCGGCGATGGGCGGCCCCGAGGGCTACTACTGGTCGTACGGACGCCTCGGCGCCGACCCGGCGGACGCCCTGGCCCACGTCCTCACCGCCCCCTGGGTCCTGCTCCAGGTCGCCGTCACCCCCTTCGTCAAGGTCGCCATGGTGGCCTGGATCCTCGGCACCCTCGCCCTGCTCCCGCTCGGCTCCCCGACCTTCCTGCTCGCCGTCCCCCTCCTCGCGGAACGCGTCCTCTCCGACAACCCCAACCACTGGCCGGTGATCAACCACTACGACGCCTTCCTCTGGCCGATCCTCCTGACGGCGGCCCTGGAGACCCTGGCCCGGCTGCACGGGCGGCGGACCCTCCTGCGCCGCTGGACCGCCACCGCGATCGCGCTCTCCTCCGCCGCGGCCGTCGTCCTCGGCCTCGGTCTCCTCCTCCGGCCGGACTTCTGGCGGCCCTCCCCGGACAAACGGCCCCTCGCCACGGCCGCCGCGCTCATACCCGACGGCGCGACGGTCGAGGCCGACAACACCATCGCGCCCCGGCTGACCGCCCGTACGGACGTGGTCATCGCCGACGGGACCCCGCGCGGCGCCGACTGGGTCCTCCTGCGGACGGACGACCGGACCTTCCCCTTCGCCTCCGTCGAGGAACAGCGGCAGCGGGTCGCGCTCCTCCTCGCCCACGGCTACACGACGGTCTGGCACCGGGACGGCACCGTCCTCCTCCACCGCACCGCCCCCGCCGTCCCCGTCCCCGGCACGCACCGCCCGGGCCCGGACAGCACCCCCGTCCGGGAGGCCGTCCCGGCGGACGTGGGCGCGAACCTGCTGCTGCGGTAGGGGCGTCGACGGGGAGGCCGTCCGGTTCCCGACGCCGCCGGTTCACCGGCGCCACGTCCACGGGTCACGCGGTCCTCACCCGCGGCCGTGAGCATCGGCGCATGACCTTCCCGTCCCGGACCACGCGCCCGGCCACCGTCGGCCCGGCCGTCGCCCTCGCCATCGCCGCCGCACTCCTCGCCCCGACCTCGCCGGCGTACGCCGCGGCCAACGCCGTCCCGACGTACGAGGTGAAGATCAACCTCACCACGGCGGCCCTCGACGCGAGCTTCGCGCCGAGCACGGCGGTCAGGTCGGCCTTCGGGATCACCGGCTCCGCCAAGGCCCGCTCGTACAGCTACTACGACACCGACGCGCTCGCGCTCGACGCCCAGGGCTGGAGCGTCCGCCTGCGCCACAAGAGCGGCTCGTCGTTCGAGGAGACGTACAAGAAGCGGTTCCCCGTCACGAACGGCGACATCGACGCCGCGCTCACCACGGCCAACGCCGCCGGCTTCGACAGCGGCGACACCAACTACAAGGCCGAGGTCGACTGGGGCTACGCCAAGCAGACCCTCAGCTTCTCCGACGAGAAGTCCCACAGCTCCAGCGGCTACTCGGGCACCGCGATGCCGACGAGCACCACCGGCCGCACCTGGCTCGTCAACGACATCCCCGGCAAGCTGGAGAACTGGAACAGCACCGGCTGGGGCAGGACCACCCTCCAGGCCTCCCGCGCCCACGGCCCGGTGACCGCCAAGGTGTACGGCGGCGCCTGGGGCCCCTCCGACGACGCGAGCATCGAGGTGCTGCCGGTCGTCGGCGCGAGCGGGACGGGCACGGAGTACGTCGTCGAGCTGTCGTTCAAGACCGACTCGTACGCCGACGCGGCCGACCTGCACGCGGACGCCATCGCCGTCGCCGAGGCCAACGGCTGGCTCCACCACGGGGACATCCTCAAGACGCAGCTGATCCTCGACCGGTACTGACCGGTACGGAGCGGGGGCGCACGGAGACGCGCGTTCACCCAGGACTCGCCCCGCCGTCGCGAACACGTCGCCGCGTGTTGCGCGAAGGACTGGACCATGAGGCCGCCCTCACCGGCGACTGTCCATGTGCTCAAGGGAGTTCTGATGAATCCGCGCCTCCTGCGCCGGCCCGCCCTCGCGGTCCTGCCGCTGTCCGCCGCGCTCGCGCTCTCGGTGGTCGTGGGGACGGCCGACGCCACCCCGGCGCACCACGGCGGCCCCGCCGCCCGGGTCGTCTCCACCGCGACCCTGCCCGACATCCCGCTGGCCGCCTTCAGCAACGGCCTGCTGCCGGGCAGCGTCGCCGACGACCGGGGCGTCGACCTCGGCGGCATCGGCAGCGACCTCTACCCGGCCGGACGGCGCGGCGAGTACTGGACCGTCACCGACCGGGGCCCCAACGGCCAGATAGCCGTCGGCAAGGACAAGCGGCGCACCTTCCCCGTGCCCGGCTTCGACCCGGCCATCGTGAAGATCCGCGCCGTCGGCGACCGCCTCCAGGTCCTGAAGTCGATCCCGCTCACCACCGCCTCCGGCGCCCCCGTCACCGGCCTGCCGAACCAGCCCGGCCGCGACGAGGCCCCGTACTCGTACGACGCCTCCACCCCGCTCGCGTACGACCCGAACGGCCTGGACACCGAGGGCCTCGTCCGCGACCGGGACGGCGGCTTCTGGCTGGTCGACGAGTACGGGCCCTCGCTCGTGCACGTCTCCGCGAAGGGCCGGGTCCTCGCCCGTCACGTCCCCAAGGGCCTCGGCCTGACCGGCACCGACTACTCCGTCGTCGAGTCGCTGCCGTCGGTCTTCCTCCAGCGCAAGGCCAACCGCGGCTTCGAGGGCCTCGCGCTGCTGCCCGACGGCGACCTCGTCCTCGGCCTGCAGAGCCCGCTGCTCAACCCCGACAAGGTCTCCGGCGAGAACTCCCGCACGACCAGGCTGCTGCGCTTCTCGCCCCGCGAGAACCGGGTCACCGCCGAGTACGCCTACCGCTTCGACGCCGTCGGCGTCGTCGAGCCCGGCCAGACCAAGACCTCCGAGCTGAAGCTCTCCGCGCTCGTCGCCCTCGGCGGCGACCGCCTCCTCGTCCAGGAGCGCACCGACAAGGCCGCCCGCCTCTACGAGGTCCGCCTCCGCCGCGGCTCCGACATCCTCGGCTCCTCCTGGGACACCGCCGCGGGCCCCACCCTGGAGCAGCTCGACGACACGGCCGCGGCCGAGGTCCCGGTCCTCGACAAGCGCCTCGTGATCGACCTCGACACCGTCGAGGGCGTCCCCGGCAAGATCGAGGGCGTCGCCGTCGAGGGCTCCTCGACCCTCGTCCTGCTCAACGACAACGACTTCGGCATGACGGACGGCCCGGAGGCCTTCGACGCCGACGGCCGCCTCGTCGACAGCGACGTGGACACCACCCTCGTACGGGTCAGGCTGAACCGCCCCGTCCGCTGAGGCCGTCTCTCACCCGGCTCCCCGCAGCGGATTGGGCATCGGTACGTAGCGGGCGTCGGCGCCGTCCACGTCGAGCCAGCGCAGCAGGAGGTTGGTCTTCGCGGGCACGTGCGGCGAGTCGAGCAGCGCGGAGACCTCCGCCGGGCCGCCGTGCTCCGCCGCGCACCCGGCGAACACCGCCCGGGCCAGCGGCCACAGTTCGCCGGTCAGCTCCGGGTGGCGGTCGGTGAGGGCGCCGGCGATCTCGGAGAGGTTGTTCGTCACCAGGCAGTACGCCAGCCGCTCCCAGCCGTGCGCCGCGTCCAGGGCCGGGGCGGGCCCCCGCGGCCCGTGCCCGTCCAGGAGCCCGCGGTGCCGCTCGGCGACGATCCGTACGCCCTCGTGGTCGCGGAAGACCACCTGCGCCGGCAGCCCGGCGCAGTCCACGCCCACGAGGACGTTCTGCAGATGGCACTCCAGGACCAGGCCGTGCGCCCGCCAGGCGTGCAGCACCGGCGGCACGAGCAGGTCGAGGTAGCGCCGCCACCATGCGAGGGCCCGCTCCGCCGTCAGCCCGTCGACCGGATTGCCCGGGAAGCCCTCGCCGATGCCCGCCGCGAGCAGCGGCGTCACCCCCGGCAGCAGATGCGGCCGCAGTCCCTCGCGCGCGATCACCGCGAAGCCCTCGTAGGCGTGCTGCCCGCCGAGGTCGGCGGTGCGGTAGCCCCGGTCGTCGAGGAACGACGCCGTGGGCAGGGGATCGAAGACGGGCGCGAGGAGGTCCGCGATCGTCCGCAGCCACAGCAGGTCGCGCAGCTCCAGACGGCGGTTCCCGTTGGTGATCCGCACGTCCAGGCTGAACTTGCAGAAGAGATCGGCCTCCGGCAGGTACACCGTCCGCACGGAGGACGTCGGCACGGCCAGGCCCGCTCGTGGCGCACCGGGACCGAGCCGCAGCAGCCGCCCGTCACGGAACGCGGGCAGCTCACCGAGCAGGTCCAGCTCCCAGGGGTGGACGGGGAGGGCGACGTAGCCGTCGGGGACGGTGCCGCCGAGGGGGTCGAGCAGCGACAGGTCGCCGTCCTCCGCGACCACGTCGGCCCGGACGCCGAGGAGCTCCAGCGGGAACCGGGCGTACGCCTCCGGCGCGTACGGCAGCCAGCTCTCCGGGGCGCCCGCCCCGCGCGACTTCGGCGCCGGGTGGTACCGGTGCCCCGCGAGCAGGGCCTGCTCCGACCGCAGATACGGGTCCTCCGGCGGGCACGCGGACGCGCGTGCGTCCTGCAGCGCCGCGACGACGTCCCTGCTGTCGGTCATCTCGCCGACGACGGTCCTGTTGGTGACGCCGGTGCGCCGGCCCAGCTCGTCGGCGGTCAGCGCCACGAGGGCCTCGAAGGTCAGCGGGAGCCAGCCGCCGTCGGTGCGGACGCAGGGGTCGGCGGGCCGGCGGCCGGCCCGTACCCGAAGCAGCCGGCCGGTCGCCGGGAGCCGGTGCACGGCGTGGTCCGGATCCGTGGGCGGCTCGGTCTCGGCCACCTCCCGGATCAGGCAGTTGAGGAGGGCGGTGGTGGAGAGGGCGTCGGCCTCGCCCTTGGCTTCACTCACGACAGCGCCTTCCACCCGGTCCCCGGCGGGTCGTCCACCGGTAGGGACATCCTGCGCAGGGTAGTGAGCCTTCATGCACTCCGCTCCGGATCACGATACGGGCGCACGACACGCGCCGCGCGCCCCCGAGGTGGCCGTCGCCGCCGAGCTGGCGGACGTGGCTCCCCGGCTCCTCCCCGCCTACCGGCGGGAGCTGGTCCCGGCCCGGTCGGCGGTCCTCGCCCGGCTGTGGCGCGCGCTGCTGCACGAGCCGCTGCCGGGGATCGTGGCGCGCGACGGGGACACCGGCCGGGTGCGGCTCGCCGACGGGCGCCTCCTGAGCGGGCCGCCCCGGCTCCCGCACGACCTGGCCGTTCCCGGCGAGGACACGACCGTACGGCTCGACGACCGCGCCCACGACCACCCGGCCGCCCTCCTCGCCGCCCTCGACCTGCCGGGTGCCGCCTCCCTGGTCGCGGACCTCGACCACGGAGTCGCCTCCCTGGCGCTGTCCCGGGCGGGGGCGGTCTCCGGGACGGGCGGCTTCGGCTCGGCCGCGTACGCGGCGGGCGCGGCCCCCGGGCCGGGTGGCGGCGGTTCGCTCGCGTACGGGGTGGGCGCGGCCTCCGGACCGGGTGGCGGCGGTTCGCTCGCGTACGGGGTGGGCGCGGCCTCCGGACCGGGTGGCGGCGGTTCGCTCGCGTACGGGGCGGGTGCGGCCTCCGGACCGGACGGCACCGGTTCGCTCGCGTACGCGGCGGGTGCGGTCCCCGGGCCCGGCGGCGACGACCCGCTCGCGTACGTCGAGCAGAGCATCGTCGACGGGCACCCGTACCACCCCTCCTGCCGCAGCCGCCCCGGGCTCTCCGTGGCCGAGCAGCTCGCGTACGCCCCCGAGCACCGTCCGGTCGTCGGCCTCGACCTGGTGGCGGTCCCCGCCGACCGGTGCCGGGTCGCGGGCGCGTGGCCGGACCGGCTGCGGGACGGCGACCGGCTGCTGCTGCCCGTGCACCCCTGGCAGAGCGAGCACGTCCTGCCGGGTCTGGGACACCGGCCGTTCGCCACCGGAGCGATCCCCGCCCGGCCGCTGATGAGCGTACGGACCCTCGCGCCGCTCGACGGCGGACCGCACCTGAAGACGGCGCTGTCCACGCGGATGACCAGCGCGATCCGCGACATCTCGGCGAGCGGCGTCGAGAACAGCGCACCGCTCTCGCAGCTGCTGGCGCACGTCGTGGCCGACCTGGCGGACACCCTGCGGATCACCCGCAACCTCGCCGGCGCCTCCGCGCTCGTGCGCGGCGAGCCCAGCGGCGACCTCGCCGTGCTGCTCCGCGAGTCCCCGTCCGCCGCCGCGGGCCTGCGGGCGGGGGAGAGGGTCGTGCCGGTGGCGGCGCTCGCCGCCCGCCCCGCCGGCGACGGGCCGCCCCTGATCCGGACGCTCCTGGCATCCGCCGGCGCCCCGGACGCGGGCGCCGACTGGCTGGCCGCCTTCGCCGGCCTCGCGGTCCCGCCGCTCGTCCGCCTCCTGAGCCGGGGCGTCGCCCCCGCCGCCCACGGGCAGAACCTCCTGGTCGTGCTCGACGCGCACGCCCGGCCGCGCCGGCTCGTCTACCGCGACCTCGCCGACGTCCGGCTGAGCCCGACCCGCCTCGCCCGGCACGGTTTCGACGCCGCTCCGGTCGGCGGGCGGGTGGTCGACGACGACCCGGCCGTGCTCCGCACGATGCTTTTCGGCCACCTCTTCGGGACCACCTTCGGGACCCTGGTCTCTGCCCTCGCCGGCCGGGACCGGACCGCCGGGGCCCGGCTCTGGGCGGTCGTCGCCGCCGCGGCCGACCGCGCCTACGACGACCTCCAGGCGACCCCGGAGAACCGCGCCGACCGGGCGGCCCTCTTCGCCCCGGAGCTCCGGGTCAAGGCCCTCACCCTGATGCGCCTGCGAGGCGTGGACCGGGACGAGTGGATCCCCCTGCGCAACCCCCTCGTGGACCGGCCTCAGAGGAAGTGCACGTCGTAGCGGTGCTGCGCGGACCGGAGTGCGTCGAAGGTCTCCAGGCCGTGCTGGACGCGGCCGAGCGACCGGAAGTAGCCGAAGCGGTCGACCCCGGGGGTCAGGACCACGAGCAGCTCCGCGGTCGAGCCGGGGGCCGCGCCGAAGGAGTGCGGCGTCCCGGGCGGCACGGAGACCAGCCCGCCGGCGGCCACCGTCGCCGTACGGCCGTCCAGGGTGAACCGCATGACCCCGTCCAGTACGTAGAACAGCTCGGTCGACCGCGTGTGGAAGTGCGGCGGGGCGCCGGCCGCGCCCTCGCCGAGGGAGAGACGGTTGGCGCCGAGCGCGCCGCCGGTGTCGCGCGCGTCGGCGAGGAGGCGGAAGCCGCCGCCGTGGGGGAGGTCGATCCGCTCGGCCTCCTCGTCGTGCACGACCAGCGCCTCATGGATCTCGGACATCGTGTACAGCTCCTTCCCGGTGTGTCGAAGTCCATTGGATCCGGGGAAGACAGGCCGCACCACAGGCGGTTGCAGACGGCGGAGATCACCGTTCGTGATGAATGCGGGGGAGGGGCGGCGGTGGAGCTGCGGCAGCTGCGGTACTTCGTGACCGTGGCGGAGGAGGGCGGCTTCGGCAGGGCCGCCGAGCGTCTCGGCATCGTCCAGTCGGCGGTCAGCCAGCAGATCCGCCGGCTCGAACGGGCCTGGGGCGTGGAGCTCTTCGAGCGCACCACCCGGCGTGTGCGGCTCTCCGCCGCCGGCGAGCGGCTGCTGCCCGAGGCGCGCGCCGTGCTCGCAGCCGCCGACCGCACCGCGCGCGTGGCCGCCGACATCGCGGCGGGCGACGACGGGATCCTGCGCCTGGGCGGCATCCACGGCCCGGGGGACCGGATCAACCGGGTCCTGGGCGAACTCGCCTCCGGAGCCCCCCGGTTGCAGGTGCGTCTGCACCGGCTGCCCGTCGCCCGCCGCCTGGCGGCCGTACGCGACGGGGAGCTGGACGCGGCCCTCGTACGGGCGCTGCCGGACGAGCCGGGGGCCGCGCCCGGCCTGGCGCTGTTCCCCCTGTGGAGCGATCCGCTGTACGCCGCCCTGCCCGAGGGGCACCCGCTCGCGGCCGAACAGGAACCGCGCCTGGACCAGCTGGCCGGCCTCCCGCTGCGGCTCGCTCCCCGGGAGGACAACCCGCCCTTCCACTCGCTGGTCACCGGCGCGTTCGGGGCGGCTGGGGTCCAGCCGGTCCTGGGGCCGCCGTTCAGCGACCTCCAGGCCACGCTCACGGCGATCGGCACGGCCCGGGAGCCGTCGTGGACCCTCTTCTACGAGGTACGGGGACTGCCGAGGGTCCCCAGGGTCGCGGTGCGCCCGCTCGCCGGCCTCACCGTCCCCACCTCGCTGGCCGTCCGGCCGGGGCCGCCGGGACCGGCCCTGCGGCACCTGCTGAGGGCCCTGCGCGCCGTCGGCTGAGCCCGGCGCCGGTCACGGGACGACGGGGAACGGCTCGGCCCAGGGCTCCTCCTCCAGCAGGAGCCCGTTGGCCAGGTAGCTGATGGTCCGGTACCAGCCTGCGAGGACGAGGAACTCCAGCAGCTGGGCGTCCTCGTAGTGGGCGCGGAGGGCGTCCCAGGCGGGTTCGGAGAGGCGCGCGGTGTCGTGCAGTTCGTCGACGGCGGCGAGAAGGGCGGCCTGGCGCTCGGTCAGAGGGCCGGGATCCATGCCCGTGTCCGTGGTCGCGCGGAGCTGTTCGGGGCCGAGCCCCGCCTGCGGGGCGAGGGTCGCGGCGTGGACGCCCCACTCGTAGGCGCAGCCGCTGCGGGCGGTCACCCGGGCGATGACGAACTCGCGGTCGGCGGCGGGGAGCAGCCCGTGGCCGAGGAGCCCGGCGCCCAGGGCGAACATGCGGGAGGCCAGCTCGGGGTTGCGGTGCAGGACCCGGAAGAGCCGGAGCGGTTCGTGGGGCACGCCGGGCGGCATCCAGCGGCGCAGGGCCCGGTCGACGGCGGGGGAGTACGGGGGGACGAGCGGTTCGATGCGGGGCATCTGCTGCACCTCCTGCTTCGTTTTCAGAAGCGCCACTATGATGCTTCTGAAAACGAAGCGCAAGGAGGAGGAGCGGCGTGGGAGAGACCGGAGCGGTGACACCACGGCCCGGGGGGCCCGTGCCCGGGCGGCCCGTACCCGGGCGGCCCGTGCGGGGATCCGCGTCCGGCCGCCCGGTCATGGCCGCGCTCGACCTGCTCGGACGCCGCTGGGTCCTGCGCGTCCTGTGGGAACTGAGCCAGGCCCCGGCCGGCTTCCGCGAGCTCCAGCGCCGCTGCGAGCGCATGTCCTCCAGCGTGCTCAGCACCCGCCTCGACGAGCTGGCCGAGGCCCGGCTGCTCACCCGCGCGGACGACGAGTACCGGCTCGCCCCCCTGGGCGCGGAACTCGTCGAGGCGCTGGCTCCGTTGGAGGCCTGGAGCGGCCGGTGGGCGAGGGAGCAGGGGCTCGCGGAGGAGGACGAGGGAGCAGAGGCTGACGAGGGAGCAGGGGCTAGGGAAGCGGGCGAGGAGGCGGGGGCTAGGAAAGCGGGCGAGGGGGCAGGGGCTACGGAAGCGGGCGAGGGGGCGTGACCAGGACGCCTCCGCCCAGCCGTACCACCGGACCGGACGGACCGGCCTGGGTCGTGGCGCCGATGGTGGCGGGACTGCCGAGGGAGTCCCCCATGTCGACCGTGATGCGGTCGATGCCCCGACCGGCGAGGTGGGCGGCGAGGCATGCCGTGCTGTTGGCGTTGGCGATGTCCTCGGGGACGCCGATCGACGGGGCGAACATCCGGGCCGCGAGCCGCCCCGAGGGCGACGGCGCGGAGTACACGTAACAGCCCAGGAGACCGAGGCGGTCGCAGACGGCGCGGAGCCGGCCCATGTCCGGGGCGAGGGCGGCGAGTACGGCCCGGGAGGCCACCGGGACCAGCAGGCGCGGCCGCCCGACGGAGGCGACCCGCGGCCCCGGTCCGAGCGCGTCCGGGTCCAGGCCGAGGGCCGGCAGGACGAGCGCGGACTCGGGCCCGGCCGGCTCGCGGAGCTCCACGGCCCCGTAGGCGAAGCCGACCTCGGCGTACGGCCCCTTCCGTACGGCCCGGCCGGTGAACGTACGGCCCGCGACGCGGAGGGACACCTCGTGCGTGTCGGTCTCGGCCCGCGCGGCGAGGAAGCCGAGGGCGGCGATCGTGCCGTGTCCACAGGAGGGCAACTCCCCCTCGGAGGTGAAGAACCGGAGGGAGAAGGCGGGGCGTCCGTCCCGTTCGCCCTCGCGCGCGACGAAGACGGCGTGCGAGGCTCCCGCCGCCCCGGGCACCCGCCGCCGCTCGTCCTCGCCGAACGGCCCGTCGTCCATGACGGCCGTGGGACTGCCACCCCACCCGTCCGGCCCGTTCCGTACGCCCTGCCCGTCCCGCCCGTCCCGCCCGTCCCGTACGCACGCCTGGACGACGGTCACGGACGCCCCTCTGAAGAACACCACCCATGCCCCGTACCCCACCGACGGCCGGACGACGCCTCCGGCCGGCCGGAGGACGAGATGACGGAGTCGACTCGCTCGATGGCGCGCCGCCCGTCTTTCCGGATCCTGTACACCTGGGCGCCCCATGTGCCGCGTCAGGAAGGGGAGTTGCCGGGGCGTGAGCGTTTCCGTGATCTGGAGACGCGGCGATACAGTCCGGCGGGAGCGGGGCCGGTGACCAGGGGGAGGGGTCGACGTGTCGGAGGTCGTGACGCTCAGTGCGCTGACCACGTTCCTGCTGGGAGTGGGCAACGGGGCCGCCGGAGAGATCGGCAAGAACCTGTCCCTGTAGGCAGGGGCTCTGGTGAGGCGGACGCTCGGGCGGGAGACTCCGTTGCCGACCGGGGCGGAGGACCGCCGGGCGCTGGCGGGACGTGTACACGCGCGGCTGGGCCGTGATCCACGGCGGGCCGGCGAATGGGCGCTGATGCTGGAGGGCGTCCCGGACGAAGCCGCCGAACCGCCGCAGGGCGCGATGCCCCCGCCGCCCTGGGCGTTCACGAACCAGGAGAAGGTGCTCAAGCGGCTGTTGCGGGAGGCCGACCGCCCCTGGGAGGGCCGGCCCCGGGTCGTCCTGCTGTCGGGTCCCGCGGGCAGCGGCTCCACCTCGGTGACCCTCAGGCTGGGAGCGGAGGCCCGCGACCGGTTCCCCGACGGGCAGTACTACGTCGACCTGCGCGCCACGTCCGGGGAGACCGGACCCGAGCCGGCGGGCGTGGTGCTGCGGCTGCTGCGCGAGATGGACGAGGCCGAGCGCGTCGCCGTGCCGCCGCTGAGCGACCGGCACGCGAAGCAGCTCGTGCGGAAGGTGGCAGGACCGGAGCAGGCCGCGCGGGTCAAGGCGCAGCTGCCCGGAGTGCTCGAACGCTGCCGGGGCAACGCGTTCGCCCTCCATGCGAAGGCACGACTGCTGACCCGGGACCGCGGCCGGGCCCGCGCCCGGGTCCGAGACCGGGTCCGAGACCGCGTTCGGGGCTCGGACCGGGACGCGATCCGGGACGTGGTCGGACCCTCCCGTACGGACCGCCGCGCATCTCGCTCCGCTCCGGCTCGGCCCGGAGGCGGCGCGCCCGTGCCGGCTCACCGCGCTCGGCGGCCGGCCGTCCCTCAGTGCCACGATCGCGGCGGCCGCTGCCGACGTCCACGAGGAGACGGCCGCCCGGCTGTGTCGACGTGCGCCGAGCGCTCCGTGAGTACGCCTTCAACACCCTCCGGCGGGGCCAGGCCCCGCCCGAGGTCGCCGTGATCCTGCGCTGGGTGCAGCGCAACTCGCTCTCCATGGCCGCCTGGGAGGACGAGAGCACAGTGGAGACGGGCCTGCGCGCGGCCATGACGAAGCTGGACGGCACCCCTGTGGCCGCCGGCTCGGCCCGGCGGACCAAGCGCGTCCTCAACGTCCTCTTCGAGTACGCCATCAAGAAGAAGGTGCTCAAGGAGAACCCCCTCCCGAAGGGCCAGGGCGCCAGCACCACGGCGTCCAAGACCTCCTCCGCCGTCGACAAGCGCTCGCTGCTCAACAGCGAGCAGGCCGCCAAGCTGCTCGGCTGGATCTACGGGCGGCCGAGGGGCGGCCGGCGGCCGCACACCTTCTTCGCCGCGATGTACTACGCCGGCGCCCGGCCCGAGGAGGTCGTGGCGATCGACGTCGGGGACGTACGCCTGCCCGCTGCGGACGCCGACGACCAGTGGGGCGAGCTGCTGCTCCACACCGCCCACCCCGAGGTCGGGAGGCAGTGGACGGACACCGGGGAGGTGCGCGAGGAGCGCGGGCTCAAGGGGCGGGCAGCCGACGACACCCGCACGGTGCCCTGCCGTCCCGCACTGACGCGGATTCTTCGGGCCCATATCGAGAAGGAGGGGCTGAAGCCCGGAGATCTGCTGATGCAGGGGGAGAAAGGAGGTGATCTCGCCGGGTCCGTGATTCGGCGAGCGTGGCGGCGGGCTCGAAAGGAAGTGCTTAATTCGTACGAATTCGGGACTCCGCTCGGTCGCCGCGTCTACGACCACCGCCACACCTTCCTGACGAACTGGCTCAACGCCGGCGTCCCGGCTGCGACCGTGGCCGAGTGGGCGGGCAACAGCGTCCCTGTCCTCCTCGCCACCTACGCCCGGTGTATCGACGGGCAGCTCGATGGCCTGAAGCACCGCATCGAGCGGGCGGGGGAGCTCCCGGACCCGACCATGCCGAGGGGCTGAAAACTCCACCGCGTATTCACCGCAGCCACCCGCAGAAACGCGGAATCAGCCGGGTCCAGCCGGACGCGTCCCCTGTCCGCCAGGGGGCATGTCCGGCTCCGCGCCGCTTCCCCGAAACCGCCCCTGACCAGCAAAAAGGACCCTCCCGAAGGAGGGTCCTGATCTTGCGCCCCCGGCAGGACTCGAACCTGCGGCCAAGTGCTTAGAAGGCACCTGCTCTATCCACTGAGCTACGGGGGCCGGGTGGTGGCCGTGTGGCCAGGAGCCCCTGGTGGGTGGGGTGTGCCTGCCGGGACAAGGATAGGGCTCCGATCGCCTTGGCCCGGTTGCTTCACCTGCGTGGCACGATGTGGAGGTTCGGTGAAGCGAACCGATAATCGCAGGCAGGTGCGATTCGCGCAGCGCTTTTCACGTCGCTCGGGGCGGGTGTTGTGCACTCGTTATGCCCGACCTGCCGGTCGCCACCCTTCTCTTCGGCGCGCAGGGTCCTCATACGCTTCAAAAACACTCATAAATTGGGCATTCTTCGCATGTGGTGACCTTGGACGAACGGCCTCAGCTGATCGACGCACTCTCCGCCCTGCGCGACCGAGTCGCCGCCGTGCGCCTCCCACTGCCCCTCCCCGACACGCCCCGCGCCCGCCAGACCCGGACCGAGTTGCTCGCCCAGCTCGACGACTACCTGGTGCCCCGGCTGAAGGACCCCGACGCCCCGCTCCTCGCGGTCGTCGGCGGATCCACCGGGGCCGGCAAGTCCACCCTGGTCAACTCCCTTGTCGGGCGCCGCGTCAGCGAGGCGGGGGTGCTCAGGCCCACCACCCGGACACCCGTGCTCGTCTGCCACCCCGAGGACCACCACTGGTTCGCCGGCATGCGGGTCCTCCCGCAGCTGACCCGCGTCTGGCTGCCCCAGGCCGACGAGGACCACCCCGTCGACGAACCCGCCCCCGAGGAGAACGCGCTGCGCGTGGAGACGGCCTCCTCGCTGCCCCGGGGGCTCGCCCTGCTCGACGCGCCCGACATCGACTCCCTCGTCGTCGAGAACCGGCTCCTCGCCGCCGAGTTGATCTGCGCCGCCGACGTATGGGTCATGGTCACCACCGCCTCGCGGTACGCCGACGCCGTGCCCTGGCACCTGCTCCGTACCGCGAAGGAGTACGACGCCACCCTCGTCATCGTCCTCGACCGCGTCCCCCACCAGGTCATCGGCGAGGTCTCCCGCCAGTACGAGGCACTGCTCGCCAAGGCCGGCCTCGGCCACGTGCCCCGGTTCACCATCCCCGAGCTGCCCGAGTCCACCTGCGGCGGCAGCGGGCTGCTGCCCGAGAGCGCCGTCGCCGAGCTGCGCGGCTGGCTCGCCCACCGCGGCCAGGACCCGGCCGCCCGCCAGCAGGCCGCCGACCGGACCGCCTCCGGGGTCATCGACTCCCTCGACACCCGGCTGCCCGAGCTGGCCGGGGCGGTCGCCGCCCAGTACGCCGCCGCCGTCCGCCTCGGCGGCGTCGTCGAGGCCGCGTACCGCGAGCAGGGCAAGCGGGTACGCAAGGAGCTCGGCCGCGGCGCCGTCCTCGCCGGCGACGCCCGCACCCGCTGGCGCGCCTACCCCCGCGACAGCACCTCCGAGGAGCTCCTGGACGCCCTCACCGAGTCCCTCGCCGCGCTCCTCCACTGCGCGGTCTCCGCGGCCGAGGAGCACGTCCGGGACACCTGGCGCCGCGAACCCGCCTCCGAGCCCCTCGGCCCGCCGCGGGCCGGCGCCGACCGGGAGGCGGCGGAGCGGATCGGTGTGGAGGCGCGCCGCTGGCGCCGCGTGCTCGAGGAGCTGGCCGAGGAGGAGGTACGGGGCATCGACCGCCCCTCGGGGTCCCGCCGCTCCGGCTCCCGCTCCTCCGGCGCCGCCCCCGAGCCCGACACCGTCGCCGCGCTCCTCGCCGCCTCCCTCCTCGGCGGCCGCCGCGCCCGCGCCGCCGGCGAGCGCCTCGCCGAACTCCTGGGCGCCCAGAGCGCCCTGCGGCTGCGCGACAAGGGCGGCGAACTCGTCCTCTCGTACGTCGACCGTGTCCTGCACGCCGAGCGCGACCGCCGCCTCGCCCCCCTCGACGCGCTCGACGTGACCCCCGAGCCGCAGGCGGAGCTGATCGCCGCGCTCTCCGTACTGCAGAAGGAGAAGTGACGTGGTGGACGACGACCGGGAGCGCGGCCGTGCGCGCTGGGACGACGGGCTGATCGCGCGGCGCGCGGCCGAGCGGGCAGCCGACAAGACCGCCGTCGCGCAGGAGAAGGCGCCCCCGCCGCAGGAGGAGGATGCCCTGCCGCTCCTCGGCGGCAGCTACGGCGGGCCCCTCCGCCGCCGTCTCGACGCCCTCCACGAGCTGGTCGGGCTCTCCCGCACCCGGGTCGAGAGCGAGGCCCTCGCCGAGGCCGGGCGCGTCCTCGACGAGGCCGCCGCCCGCCAGCGGCTCTCCTCCCGGCACACCGTGATCGCCGTCGCCGGGGCCACCGGAAGCGGGAAGTCCACGCTCTTCAACGCCCTCGCCGGCGTCCCCGTCTCCGAGACCGGCCTGCGCCGCCCCACCACCTCCGCGCCCATCGCGCTCAGCTGGTCCGACGGCGCCGCCGGACTGCTCGACCGGCTCGCGGTCCCCAGCAGGCTGCGCCGCCGTCCCCTCGCGGGCGGCGCCGGCGACACCGAGCTCCAGGGGCTCGTCCTCGTCGACCTGCCCGACCACGACTCCGCCGTCACCGCCCACCGCGACCAGGTCGACCGGGTCCTCGGCCTCGTCGACGCCGTGATCTGGGTCGTCGACCCGGAGAAGTACGCCGACGCGGCCCTCCACGAGCGCTACCTGCGGCCCCTCGCCGGGCACGCCGAGGTCACCTTCGTCGTCCTCAACCAGATCGACCGGCTCGGCACCGAGGCCGCCGACCTCGTCCTCGACGACCTGCGCCGCCTCCTCGACGAGGACGGCGTGGCGCTCGGCGAGCACGGCGAGCCCGGCGCGACCGTCCTCGCCGTCTCCGCCCTCACCGGCGAGGGCCTCCCCGAACTGCGCGAGACCATCGCCCGGTTCGTCCAGGAACGCACCGCCCCCGAGCGCCGCCTCGCCGCCGACGTCGACGCCGCCGCGGCCCGGCTGCGCCAGGCGTACGTCGCCGAAGGGCGGGCCGGCCTCGACGAACGGGCCCGGGACGCCTTCACGGACCGGCTCGCCGTCGCCGTCGGCGCCCAGGCCGCGGGCGAGGCCGCCGAGCGGGTCTGGCGCCGGGGCGCCATCCGCGCCTGCGGCACCCCCTGGCTGCGGCTCTACCGCTGGTACGAGCGGATGCGCGCGCACGGCTCCACCGACCCCCGTCTCCAAGTCCCCGTCGAGGACGAGCTGACGGCCCGCCAGCGCGTCGAGCAGGCCGTACGGATCGTCGCCGACGAGGCCTCGCGGGGCCTCCCGGTGCCCTGGGCCCAGGCGGTGCGCGAGGCGGCGGTGCGCGGGGCCGAGGGGCTGCCGGAGGCCCTGGACGAGCTGACGGTCTCCATGGGGGACCCGGCCGCCCGGCCGCCCCGGCCCGCCTGGTGGCCCGCGGCCGTCCTCGCCCAGGCGGTGATGACGCTCCTGCAGATCTTCGGCGCGCTGTGGCTGGTGGGGCAGATCGTGGGCGTCGTCGAGCCGGGTCTGCTGCCGCCGGTCCTCGTGATGCTCGGCGGGATCATCGGCGGCCCGCTCGTCGAATGGGCCTGCGAGGGCGCCGTGAAGGGACCGGCCCGCCGGTACGGGCAGGAGGCCGAACGCCGCCTGCGGGAGGCCGCCGCCGCCTGCGGCCGGGCCCGGGTCCTCGACCCGGTGGCGGCGGAACTGATGCGCTACCGGGAGGTGCGCGAGCAGTACGCGACGGTGGTGGGCTCGCGCCCGCCGGCGTCCCGGATCGTCGTCGGCGGCGGCCGCTCCGGCACGACCCGCCTGGGCGCGACGCGGGCGGGGGCGCGGGTGAGGTAAGCCCACCGGCGGCCTTCGGGGCACGGGGTGCCGGGTTCGGGGCGGTTCCCCCTTCCGGGTGAGGGAGTCGTCCCCGAGTCCGCGGTTGTCCACAGGCCCGAGCGAGGTGCGCCCGGTCGCCCCAGCATGGTTCCCACGGGGTGTCCACGCAGCAGGACACCGGAGAGTTGGGGGCGAACCATGAACGACACGACCGTGACGCTCGTAGGGAACGTGGCGACGGCAGTGGAGTACCGGGACACGGTGGCGGGCGGAGTGGCCCGCTTCCGGTTCGCGGTGACCGCGCGCCGCTGGGACCGGGAGCGGGGCCTCTGGTCCGACGGGAACACCAGCTTCTACACGGTGTCGGCCTGGCGCTCGCTCGGCGCCAACCTCGCCGCCTCGGTCTCCGTGGGGGAACCACTCGTCGTGTACGGGCGGCTGAAGGTCCGTGAGGAGGAGCGCGACGGGCAGCGCAAGACCTTCGTGGACGTGGACGCGATGGCCGTGGGGCACGACCTGAGCAGGGGGACGGCGGCCTTCCGGCGCGCCGCCCGGGCGGAACCCGCACCGCAGCCGGAGCAGGACCCGTGGACGGCGGCGGCGGAGGAGGGGACGGCCGCGGCACCCCAGTTGGTAACCGCGTCCTGACCTTGTGTTGTGGGGATTTGTCGACCAACTTGCTTTGCTGATAACGATTCCGAGTCGGAATGGTTATCTGACCGCACGACAGGGCACCCGGGGGCTTCGCGTCCCTAGGATTCCCGGATACTCATGTGGCACGTGAGCCCATTGAGTCTGTGAGTCTTGCTGGCGTGCGCTCCCCCCACGCGAATCGACCAAGTTCGCGGAGTGTCTCGCCCGGAGGGGAATCCAATGTTTTCAGTTCGTGGGCGTGGCGTTGCCCGTCTCGCCGCCACGATCCTGGTCTCCGGCCTCGTCGCGACCGGCGCGATAGCGACCGCCGGTCCGGCCCTGGCCGATGACAACGCCCCGGGCACCGGTGGCGTCATGGCGAAGTTCGGCGGCATGACGGAAGACGCGGGCGCCGTCGAGATCACCGAGAAGAACGGCACCAAGTGGTCGGTCAACGGTGGTCTGTTCAAGATGGAGGTCGACGGCGGGGGAAGCCTCTTCACCTACTGCATCGACCTCCGCACCCCGGCGAAGCGTGACTTCAACTACAAGGAAGTCGGCTGGGACGAGTCCTCCCTGCACAACAACGGCAACGCGGGCAAGATCCTCTGGATCCTGGAGCACGCCTACCCGAAGCTGTCCGCCGAGACCCTCGGTGGCAACGCGGGCGTCGACCTCTCCAAGCAGGAGGCCGCGGCCGGCACCCAGGCCGCCATCTGGACCCTCTCCGACGACGTCGTCGCCACGCCGAAGGACGAGGACGCCGAGAAGCTGAAGGAGTACCTGCTCGAGAAGGCGGTCGAGCTCGACGAGCCGACGGCCTCCCTGAGCCTCTCCCCGGCCACCGTGGCGGGCAAGGCCGGCGAGAAGCTCGGCCCGATCACCGTCACCACCAACGCCACCGCCAAGCTCGCGGCCGCCCCGGGCGCCCCCGCCGGCGTCCAGGTCGTCGGCAAGGACGGCAAGCCGGTCACCGAGGCCAAGAACGGCGACGAGATCTACTTCGACGTCCCGGCCGGCACCGCCGACGGCACCGCCGAGCTGACCGCCGAGGCCACCACCAAGGTCTCGCTCGGCCGCGCCTTCGTCTCCGTCGACGGCCCGTCCCAGACCCTGATCCTGGCCGGTTCCAGCGACTCCACCGTCACCGCCAAGGCCTCCGCCACGTGGGCCAAGAAGGGTGCCGTCCCGTCCGTCACGGTCGCCAAGGACTGCGCCAAGGGCGGCCTGGAGATCATCGCCGGCAACAAGGGCGACGAGGCCTGGACCTTCGACCTGAAGGGCACCTCGTACACGATCGGCGCCGGTGAGACGAAGACCATCACGGTCCCGCTCGCCGAGGACGAGGCGTACAAGTTCACGATCACCGGCCCGAACGGCTTCGAGGAGTCCTTCGAGGGCGTCCTGGACTGCAAGACGGCCACCCCCGGCCCGAAGCCGTCGGAGACCCCCTCCACCACCCCTTCGGCCACGCCTTCCACCCCGTCGACCACGGGCGGCACGACCGGTGACACCACCGGCACCACGACCGGTGGCGGCGACCTCGCCGAGACCGGCAGCTCCAGCGCCACCCCGATGATCGCCGGCATCGCCGCCGCGCTCGTCGTGATCGGCGGCGGCGCGGTGTTCTTCCTCCGCAAGAAGAAGACCGCCGGCCAGTGAGCCCAGGCTCCGGTGCCGGGCCCACGCCCGGCACCGGGCCGAAGCCCGGCCCCACGGCGTGATCCGCCGACCTCACGGAGTGAGCCGCTGATCCCGCGGAGCGATCCGCCCCCCGCGCACCCCACCCCGTGACCCCCGCACGACCCCGGCCGCACCCGCGCCCGGGGTCGTCGCACATCCGGAAGGCCCATACGGTCGACCGGCCGGCGCGGTGAGGCCCCCCTGTTAGCCTGACCGGCATGATCAGGCGGGGGATCAGACGGGGGAACGGACGACGGGCGCCCGACGGGCCGGATTCCGGTCCGCAGCGGGCTCTGATCGCCGCCAGTTTCGTCAGCAGGGTGGGCAACGGCCTCTTCAACGCCGCTGCCGTCCTCTACTTCACCTTCGTGGTGCACCTCCCCGCCACCCAGGTGGGCCTGGGCCTCACGATCGCCGGCCTCAGCGGCCTGGCGGCCGGCATACCGGCGGGGAACCTGGCCGACCGGTACGGACCGCGCACGGTCTGGCTGACGGCCCTCGTCCTCCAGGCCGTCACGATGGCGGCCTTCGTCCTCATCGACGGCTGGCTCGCGTTCACGCTCGTCGCCACGCTGGACCGGCTGGCCGCCACCGCCGGCGGTGCCGCGGGCGGCGCCCTCGTCGCCAGGGTCGGCGGGGAGCGCCCGGCGGCCTTCCGGGCCAGACTCCGCACGTTCGTCAACCTCGGCGTCGTCGTCGGCACCCTGGGCGCGGCCGTCGCCCTCCAGGTCGACACCCGCCCCGCCTACACCGTGCTGATCCTCGCCAACGCCGCCAGCTTCGCCCTGGCCGGACTGATCGCGTTCCTGGGCGTCCCCGACTACCGGCCCCTGCCCCGGCCCGATGGACACCTCCAGTGGTCCGTCCTGGCGGACCGGCCGTACGTGTCCTTCGTCGCGCTCTACAGCGCCATGGGCCTGCAGTACCAGGTCGTCTCCCTCCTGCTGCCGATCTGGCTCGCCGCCCACACCGACGCGCCGCGCTGGACCGTGGCGGCGGTCTACGCGGTCAACAGCGGCGTCTGCGTGCTGCTGCAGAGCCGACTCGGCTCGAAGGTGGAGACCCCGAGCCAGGGCGGCCGCGCCTTCCGCCTCGCCGGGCTCCTCTTCCTCGTCAGCTGCCCACTGATGGCCCTGACGGCCGACGTCCCGCCCTGGGTCGCGCCCGCGCTGGCCGTCCTCGCCGTCTGCGTCCACAGCGTCGGAGAGGTGTGGGAGTCCTCGGGCGGCTACGCGCTCGGCTTCGGTCTCGCCCCCGACCACGCCCAGGGGCAGTACCAGGGCCTCTTCGGCATCGGCTTCAACGCGGGCCAGGCCCTCGCCCCCGTGATCCTCACCGGAGCGGTCCTCGCGCTCGGACACACGGGATGGCTGCTCCTCGGCGCCCTCTTCGCGGCCCTGGGCGCGGCAGGCCCCCCGGTCGCCGCCTGGGCCGAGCGAACCCGCCCCCACGAACCGATCCCGGACACTCCCGAACCGATCCCGGACGCTCCCGCACCGATCCCGGAGGCTCCCGCACCAGGCCGGCGGGGATCGCCACGGGACTGACCCGGAGAGGCACGGATCAGGGGCCCCGAGGCGAGGGTCGGAGGGCTCCCCACCTACTGGTTCGCCCCCGGGGGTGGCGGTCAGGCAAGATGGGGTGTTTCTCTCCGGCGGAGGGCACAAAACAGCCCCTCACCAGCAGGTTTCCCGCCGATGAGGGGCCGTCTCAGGCAGCCTGGGCCGTCTCTGGGCCGTCAGGCAGACGAGCGGGGAGCGGTCAGGCCCCGATTGCCGCTTGCTCGCTGGCACCGTGCCCGACGCCAAGGTCGGTGCGCATCACACTGCGCATCGTCTCCCATCGCTCCCAAAGGCGAACGAAGTCGGCCCTTATGTCGTCGAAGGACCCATCCGGATCAGGATTCCCCTCCTCCAGACTCATGGTCCGCCGGTAGACCTCAGACAAGACCTTCGTCATCTCATCCAGTTGGGCCAGCACCGCTGCGGACGCGATGAGCTGCGCCTCAGCGAAGACCGAGTGGTGATCGCGCCGCGCCTCCTCGACCAGCTCCCGAGCCTCCGGCGTGACAGCTCCTTTGTGCACGGTCCACAGGAAGTTCAGGAGATGCGTTCGGTAGCGTCGGAGGGACGCATTGACCTGCATGTAGGCGTCGCGCCGACGATTCAGCTCGGCTACTTGCTGCTCGCGGTGCCACTGCGCTGCAGCCACCTGCTGCTGACGCTCGAACTGTTCTGATTGAACGCGGCCTAGCAGGCGTTGCGACAGGACAGACGCGATGAGCGTGCCCGTCACACCGACCACAGCAGCAGCTAACCCAATGAGCGCGCTTCCCATGGGACCCCCTGACTGATTGAAAGAATCACGTCAGTGGCATCCTGCCCGCAGTGCGATGGCTGTGGGTGCCCTTTTCGCGCCTGAGCGCCATCGCCGCCCCATGCTTGAGGACTTGCCGAGTGAGAGCGCGAAGCAGCCCCTCACCAGCAGTTTCCCGCAGATGAGGGGCTGTCTCAGGCAGCAGCTTGAATGGTTTCCGGGCCGTCGTGAGCGTGACCGGCAGCCCGGTACATCGCGCTGATGGCCTTCCGGGTGCGTGTCTCGCTGCTCGGCATCAGGTGCGTGTACACCCGGAGCGTGAACCCCGGATCGCTGTGCCCGAGGTAGAGACTCAGCGCCTTGATGTTCTCGCCGGCGTCCAGGAGGACCGAGGCGTAGAAGTGCCGGAGCGCGTGCATCCCGTGCTCACGAGCGGCGGCGTACCGGTGCCCCTTCTCCGGGACCGGGATGATCCCGGCGGAGGCGAGCGCCGGCTTCCACGTCTGGTCATTGAAGGCGTTGCTCCACAGGGCCGTTCCGGCAGGCGCCGTGAACACGAGCCGGTGAGTCACCTTCGGTCCGCTCGGCGTCAGCCACGGCAACGTGACCTCGACCGGCGGGAAGCGCTTCATGTGCTCGCGCAGGGCCGCCGAGACCTCGGGGTCGAGGGGGACGTCCCGGAGCTTTCCGCGCTTCGGGGGAGCGAAGACGAGCCCACCGCGCACCTTCTTCACCTGCTGACGGACGTAGAGCCAGCCGAGATCCCCGATGTTGTCGACGGCGACCCCGAAGATCTCCCCTTGCCGAAGCCCGCATCCGGCGCCCACGTCCACCATTGCCTGGAAGTGCTCAGGCAGGCCGGCACGGACCCCGAAGACCTGGGACGCGGACCAGGGATGCACCCGAGTAGGCGCCGGCCGGGGAGCCTTGACCGACCGGGCCCGGCAAGGGTTCGAGGCAAGGAGCCGATCGTCCACGGCAGCGTTCAGTACTGAGGACACCGCGTCGAAGATGAGCCGCCGGTACGAGGCGGACCCCACGGTCTCTTCGAGCTGTCGGCTCCAGTCGCGGATGTGCTCCGCCTGGAACGAGCCGATGGGGCGACCGCCGAGGTACGGCAGCGCGTGAAGGCGAAGGCGTCCTTCCACGGCCGCACGGCTGCTCAGGTCCGTGGTGAGAGCGGCGATCCAGCGCTCGGCGTACTCCCGGAAGGTCGTCCGACTGGCCTTGGGGTCGATGTACTGGCCCCGCGCCATGTCGGCTTCGATGTTGGTGAGCCAGACGTCGGCCAAGCGCTTCTGCTTGTCCGGGAAGCTCTTGCTCTTCTCCGAGCCGTCGGGCCCGACGTAGCGAGCGCGGTAGCGCAGACCGATGCCGTAGCGCTCGGTCTTGACCTTGAGGGGCTTGCCGTCGGGGCCGGTCTCGACCCTGAACCATCGATCCTGGATGTGTCCGGCCATCAGGCAGCGGCCCCTTCCATCTGCGCCCGAACCCAGGTCTGCACGTCGGTGGGGTCGAAGCGCACGTGCCGCCCGACACGGAAGCCCCGGGGCCCGGTCCGCTTGCGGCGCCACTGGTAGATGGTCTCGATGGGCACGCCGAGGAGTTCGGCGACGTCGACCGGGGTCAGGTACCGGTCGGGGAGGCTGTGCGACATGGTCACCACTCCTTCTCATCGGGCAGTGCGCGTAGGGCTTCGCGGGCGGTCTCGCGGTTGAGCTGGATGTCTCGGGCGATGGAGGCGGCGAGGGCGGCTTCGCCCGGGGTGTGGCCTTGGCCGGCATACCTCCATGAGGTGAGGACGAGGACGGTGTCCGGCTCGATGTCGTCGAGGCCGCGGGCGGTGCGTTCCTGTTCGGCGCGGTAGTCGGCGCGGGTCTGGCGGAGGTCGCTCAGGGTGGTGGAGTACCGCCGGGACTTGGTGGAGAAGTGGCCGCGGAAGCCGAGCATGTGGGCCCAGGCGAGGAGCCGGCGGTCGGGGTAGAGCGGGTCGAGGTCGAAGCAGGCTTCGACGAGGCGCCGGGTGTGGTCGGGGACGCCAAGCAGTAAGAGAGCCTCACGATTGCCGATGCGGCGGTCGAGGCTGCCGGTGGTCTCCGCGGCTTTGGTGGAGTACTTGGCGATGTATGAGGCGACAGCCTGCTCGGTGATATCGGAGCCGTCGCCGAACGCCTTCACGGGCCGGATGTCGAGCTGGGTACCCCAACGGAGGCGGCGGGCGGGGTGGTCGCCGGCGGCGGGGACGGTGATGGTCGTGTACGAGTGCGCGGCAGCGGACTGGATCGAGGCCGTGAGGAGTTCGGTGGTGGCCCAGGACGGGGGAGGGGCGTCCGGTCCGTCCGGGCCGTCGAGGCGGACGACGACGTGGAAGTGGACGGCGCCCCGCTTCTGGAACTCGGCCACCTTGCCGTAGGAGATCCGGGCGACCTCCTTCAGGGCCCGCTGCGAGAGACCGGCACCGGCGGCGATCTCTCGGCGAAGCCGCTTGGCGAAGCGGTCCCAGAGCTGCCCGGCGTGGTTGTTGAAGAGGACGGCGGCGGCGTAGTCGTACGTGTCGGGGTCGAGCGGGGTGCCCAGTTCGGCGGCGTCTTCGGGGTGGCGGGTACCGCAGCGGCAGAGCCGGGCGCCGGGCCGGTTGTGAACGGGCCCGAATGACGGGGCGGTGAGGGTGAGGAACACGCGGGGGTGGTCGCGGACGGTGCCGGGGATGTCGCGGCGGTCGTCTCCGGCGAGGCCGGCGCGGATGAGGTGGAAGGTGTCCCCGGCGTAGGTCCAGGCGCAGGCGGGGCAGCGGGAGGCCCGCCGGTTGCCGCAGGCGACGCGGAGCCGTCCGCCGGGTTCGGTGTCAGTGGAGTAGCGGTGGAGGGTCTCGCCGGTGGTCTTGTCCTGGGTGAGGGTCCAGCCCTGGAGGTGGATGGGGTTGGAGCAGCCGCCGGTTCGGTGGATCTGCTCCTTCCAGCGGTCGAAGCCGGTGGACCCGGCCACCCGAAGCATGTCGCTCAGGGTGGCGGAGTCCAGGCCCGCCACGGTGGCGGAGTCGGTCACGCGAAGACCTCCTGTCGGGCGGTCATGAAGGCGGTGGCGATCCAGCGGGTGTAGGCGGGCGGGATGGCTTCGGTGAGTTCCTCGTGGACGTCGGTCCAGGTGATGTCCATGGCGTGCTGCATCTCGGGGACAGTGGCCTTGCCGCCTCCCTTGCCGTACGCGGCGACGTAGGGGCCCTCACGACGGACGCCGTGGCGGTGGCCGCGTACGTGGCCCCGGTGGCGGGGGTGGGCGGGCTGGGGGGTGGCCCAGTGGCCGAGTTCGAAGTTGCGGTGCCGCAGAACGCCGAGGCCGAACATCTCGCCGCACAGGGTGAGGTCCTTGCGGATCTCCGCGCGGCCGTTGGGCTGCTCGATCACGTACGGCAGGCCGGTCCGGTCGAGGAGTTCACGGGTGGGGACGACGAGGTCGACGTGGGCGTTGCCCCAGCCCCGGGAGGCGTTGGTGCCGACGGTCAGGGCGCAGCCAGCCTGGCAGGGCGGCGAGGCGTGGACGAGGGTGTAGCGCTCGATGTCCCCCGACGTGATCAGGCGGGCGAGGTAGTCGAGGGCGTCGCCCCGGTGGTAGGCGAAGGGGTAGTTGGGACGGTGGACGATGTCGCAGCCGTCGACCGCGAACCCGGCGAGGTGGTAGCCCATTCCGGCACCGCCGGCGCAGGAGAACAGGTCCAGGACCCGAGGCTTGGCGTTCACGCGGCGCCACCGGTCAGGCGGGCGGTGCGGAGGGCGGGGACGGTGTGGCCGAGGCCCCGGCAGGTGGGGCAGTTCACGCGGATCGTGTCCCGGGCGCCGTCGCTGGTCCGGAGACCGGTGGTGATGGTGGCGGTGGCGAAGCCGTCGCAGTCGCGGCAGACGCGCGGGGTGGTCTGGGGCATCATGGGCTGTCCCTTTCGGGTCCGGTGGATCTGGAAGGGGGTTGAAGGCGCCCGGGGCGGCGGAAGTTTGGCGACCGAGGCCGTCCCGGGGGCCGCTCAGTGTGTGTTGCGCCTGCCGTGGCCCTTGGCCGCGTACATCGCCGCGTCGGCGGCCGAGAGCGCGTCGGTGAGGGTCGGAACCGGCAGCTGGTCGCGGTGGCAGTGCCCGACCGAGGCCGAGACCGGCAGAACGTGTCCGTCGTGGGTGACCGGGCTGTCCAGGGCGGACCAGAGGGCGAAGAGGCCGGCGGTGCGGTCGGGGTCGGTGACGACGGCGGCGAACTCGTCTCCGCCGAGGCGGGCGGCGATGCCGTGGCGTCCGCACCAGGCGGTGAGCCGGTCGGCGGTGGCGGTGAGGACCGCGTCTCCGGCGGCGTGGCCGTGGGTGTCGTTGACGGCCTTGAAGTCGTCCAGGTCGACCAGGAGCACGAGGGCGTTCGGGTGCTTGGCGATGAGGCGTTCGGCGCGGGCGGTCCAACCGGCGCGGGTGTGCAGGCCGGTCAGCGGGTCGCGGCGGGCGGTCGCCAGACGGCGCCAGAGCAGTCCGCCGTGCAGGGCCCAGCCCAGGGCCGGTAACCCGGCGGTCGCGAGCGTGTACGTGTCCACGGGGGTCACCGGCCCTTCTGCATGTCACGGACCAGCAGCCGCAGCACGACCGCGACCACGGCGACGGACGCGCCGGTGATGGCGACCGCGAGCAGCATGGAGACGAGGACCGTGCCGACGATCAGGACGAGTCCGGCGCCGCCGGCGACGAGGGTGACGAGGCCGGTCGGGGTGAGGCGGACGGCGGGGACCTGGAGGCGGGGCGTGGCCGGGACGGGCGCCGGGGTGTGGTCGTGGTGGCAGGACGCCGGCTCGATGTTGGTCGCGGTGGTCGGCTGGACGAGCGGGGTGACGATGCCGGTCGGGAGCGGGTTGACCGGGATGCGGGGGCGGAGCATGGCGGTTCTCCCTACTTGTTGATCGTGGTGTCGATGAGCGGGGCGAGGATGCTGTCGGCGAGGAGGTAGCCGCCGAGGAGGATCACGGCGACGAGCCACCAGGGCGGGCGGATGAGCTTGATGCCGAGGCCGCCGACGACGATCAGGGCGAGCCAGAGCGGGACGTCCATGACGCGGTTCTCCTTCGAGGTCAGCGGGGCTTACAGCGGTGCGTTCGGGCGGCGAGCTGGGCGGCCGAGGAGCTGGAGTACTCGGCGGACCAGCCGCAGTCGTCGGCCGTGCAGACGGCGGCGTACTTGATGCGGCCGTGGCGGTCGCGGTGGGTGCCGATCTGCACCGGACCGATCCGCATCACGGAGTGGAAGTGGTCGCGGGCGGGCATCGTGCTCTCCTTTCAGGCGAGTTGGGCGGCGATGGCGTGGGCCATCGGGTGCGGGACGCCGAGGCGGGCGCGCAGGGTGTCGGCGTCGATCGGGTAGCCGGTGCGGGCGCGGTAGTCGTCGGCGACCTTGCGTGCGTGAGCGACGAGCGCCGGCGGTACGGGCACGGGGGCGGGCTCCGGGGCCGGTGCGGGCTCTGTGACCGGCTCCGGCTCGGGGGAGGGCAGGGCCGGTGCGGGGGCGATCTCCGGCTCCGGCTCGGTCATGTCGTCCCGCTCGATGACCGCTTCCACGGCCACGGGCTCCTCGGTGTCCCTACTGGGTTCGTCAGGCTCGGCGACCTCCGGGTGCCCGGGGGAGTGGACGAGGAGGGTGCCGCCGAGAAAGGCGAGGGCGGGCCATCCGGCGACGAGGATGCGCAGCCAGTCGGGCACGTCGGTGAGGTCGAGGAGCCCGGCGGTGGCGACGTTCGCACCGAGCGACGCGGCCAGGGCGACCATGAACCAGGTCCAGGCCGACCGACCCGAGGTACCGGCGGCCCGGAGGCTCCGAAGACGGTGCCAGGCGGCGACGAGGAGGAGATCGACGGAGACGGGGTAGGCCCACGCCTTCCATCCGGTCTGGCCGGCCGCTTCGGCGAGGTCGTGCAGGTGGGCGAAGGACAGGGCACCGGCGATCACGGCCTGCACGAGGACGGCGTCCGGCCGGAGCGTGGGGCGCATCGCGGTCCTCCTTCCTTGATCGACGGGGTCAGGTGGTGGCTTCACCGGTGCCGAAGCAGGACAGGCACAGGGCGGCCTGCTGGTGGTCGGTGTCGCGGAGCTTGCGGGAGCCGACGCGTACGGTCTCGGCGGTCTCACCGGCGCCGGTGCAGTCGGGGCACTTCTTCGGCGCGGTCTTCCGGGCGGTGGTCTTGCGAGCGGCCATCGGGGCGCCTCCTTTCCGGTTTCAGGCATGGGAGGGGTAGGGACCTGGCGTGAGACGGTCACGCCAGCCGTAGGGCGGGGGTGGGTCAGGCGGTCGCGGGAGCCGTCGCGATGACGGGTGCCGGGGTCTTCGCCAGGGGCGGCAGGACGGGCCGGAAGGCGTCCAGCGCGGGGATCTCCGGGGTGCGGTGAGCCTGGGCGCTGCAGAGGTTCACGGCCCGCCGCAGGGTGAGATGCGGGGTGCGGATGCGGACCCAGCCGCCGGAGGAGTCGCCGACGACGGCGGTGCCGGGCCGGTCGGTGGGGATCTGGATGGTGGCGAGCACGGCGTCCGGGGAGATGTCCCCGAAGGCCATGTTGGCGGAGGTCTCGTCGTTGACGCGGTGGGCGGTTCGGCCGGTGAGCTGGGCCCGGAGCATGGTGATGCCCTTGCCGAGCTCGGAGCCGAAGCGCTGCCCGCAGATCTCCAGGTAGATGCCGGCGGCGCGGCCGAGCTGGGAGAGCCGGACAAGGGAGGTGATGATCCGATCCCGCCGCTTCTCCTCCTCCTTCGTGGCGAAGAGGGCGAGTTCGGCGACCTCGTCGACGAGCAGGACGATCGGGGTCGGCCGCAGGTGGTCGGGGAGGTCCCAGATGTCGGCGGTGATCTCCGCGTCCGGGATGTCCGCGCTCAGCCGCTGCTCGTGCCGGATGAGCTGGTAGACGTCCTCCATGTGCCCCACGAGGGCGTCGAGGAGGTCGGCGGCGGTGTCGGGATTGTCGGCCAGGGCCGTGAACCGGCGGGCGAGCGGGGCGAGTTCCACGCCCTGCTTGCAGTCGATCCCGACGAGGGCCACATCGAGCGCGGCGAGGCCGGCGACGAGGTTGCGCTGATAGACGGACTTGCCCGACTGGGTGGCGCCGACGTTCAGGGCGTGCGGGATCTGCCGGTAGTCGCGGTAGTAGACCTCTCCGTCCTCCCGCAGGGCGACCGGCACCCGCATCGCCCCGCCACCGGGCAGGGCGGGCATCTGCACGCGCTTGAGGACGTCGTAGCCGGTCATCCGCAGCTCAACGACACTGGAGCGGATCTCCCGGGTGGTGACGTTCCGCATGACGAACGAGTGCCGCAGCCGGTCCGAGGCCGCCGAGAAGTCGAACGCGTCCTGACCCGGGCGGAGCTTCACCCGAAGCACCAGACCCGTCCGCGTCGGCCGCAGCCGCAGAATCCGAGGAGCCCGGGAGTCCGGGATCGGCCGGCCGGTGAGCCGGGCCAGGGCGAGGCGCCAGCGCGAGGGCGGGACGGTCAGCCCGCACGCGTCCATGACGGAGGAGTACCGGAGCAGGACCCGCACGAGCGCGAGACCGATACCGAAGGTCATCCAGTACCAGGCCGGACGCTGCCACCGCAGCAACAGCGCGACCGCGGCGACCAGCGCGAGGGCGACCGTTAAGGCGGTCATCGTCAGGCCGCCTTCGGGGCGGCGAGCGAGGTGACGGCCACGGCGCGGAAGCTGATGCCGTGGCGCTTCTGGCCGTTGAACTCGTTCTCCCAGGGCCGGGCGACGACGCCGGTCAGGGCGACCGGGGTGCCCATGGCCAGCTCGCCGGAGATGCCGGTCTCGGGGACGGTCAGGTTGAGGATCTCGGCGTTGCCGTCCATGACGAACATGACGTCGATCGTCATCAGCGTCGCGCCGGTCTCGCGGTCGGTGGCAACCTCACCGGTCTGCCGGTTCGCGATCTTCGGAGCCGGGGGCTGGGCCACCATCACCATCGCGGCGGACGTGTCGACGGGGATCTGACGCATGATGGAACTCCCTTTCGGAGGGGTGGGAGCGGCGTACTTGCTTGGCGGTAGGGCGCCGCTCCTGTGCGTTGTTATCGGGCCCAGTGGATGGTCCATGGGCACTTACGCCCTCAACTGGTGCGCACCAGTAGGTTGCATCTGGTGCGCACCAGATGTCAAGTGGTTCGGTCGGAGAGACTTCTCAATCCACTTGTCTGGCTTGCCTCTAGAGAACCGCGTGCCTCAACGGCCTGGTAGTCAACAGGGGTTAACACCTGTCCGGTTAACCCCTCACGACCTGCGGCAACGTGGGGCATGCTGGCGTTACAGATCGGGCTTCACATGCAGGGCGGCGCACGTGACGAATGGACTGCGGGCAGCAAGGAACGCGCGACAGTGGTCGCAAGAGCGTCTGGTTCACGAGATCAAGCAGCACGCGAAGCAGCACGTGCTCACCGTTGCCTCAGACGCCAGCCTCCGCGTCTACGTGTCTGAGTGGGAGAACGGCCGGCGGTCCATATCGGAGCGATACGCCAAGATTCTTCGGGTTCTGCTTGGGGTAACTGATGACGAGTTGCAGGGCAGGACCGCTGGCGTCGTCGCCCCCTCCGTTGAGGCGAACGGCTATGACGAACTCGTGAGCCGTATCGACGCAGCTCGGAACGTGAGCCTCACCATGGTCAACACGTTCATGGACCAGACGGAACTGTTGCGGACCATGGACCGGCAGATGGGGGCTGCAAGTCTCATCGACCAGATGACAGGACACCTAGCGACCCTTGAGGATGCCCTGACGTTTGCTGTACTGCCGGAGACGAGGCGTCCAGTGGCTCGCGCGCTGGCTGGAGCCGCAACCCTGGCCGCATGGCAGGCCCTCGATGTCGGAGCTATTGAGCGGGCATGGCGTCACTACGAGTTGGGGAAGCACGCCGCCAAGGAAGCCGACGAGCCGATGTATCTCGCTCACGCGATGGCTGAGCAGGCGTACGTGCTCTGTGATGCCGGTCGGCCGGAGACGGCAGTCGAGCTGATCCGAAACGCTCAGCGTGCTGGCGGCGCGGCGATGTCGCCGAGGCTCACAGCATGGCTCTACGCGGCGGAAGCCGAGATCTGTGCCAAGGCGGGGCTGCCCGACGACTGCCATCGAGCACTGGACAGGGCGATGCGGCACCTCCCGCAAGGCGAGGAGGCGCGTGACCCGGACATGCTCAGCATCTTCCTCAACCACGGACATCTGACACGGTGGCGAGGCAACGCACTAGCTCTGATCGGCGACGACGAAGCGGTACAGAGTCTCTACGAGGCTCTCGACGCCATCGATCCGACGTTTATACGAGCGTCGGCAGGTCTCCGATCCGATCTTGCTCAAGCCCACCTGGCACGCGGCGAGTATGACCAGGCTCTCGATCAGCTCCGCCAGGCTCGCCTGCTTGCGAATCGCACTGGGTCGGTACGCCAACGCCGGCGAATCGAGCAGCTTACGCAGCGCCTGTAGCAGACTTCTTCGCCGCGCGGGACGCCAGCACGTGAAGGAGCGCGACGAGCGTTCCTGACCCCATCAGTTCCCCGCGGGCCATCAGCTCAGGGATGTCTGCGAGCGGCACCCAAGCGACATGGCCGGCTTCTTCGAGGTCGGTCGGTTCGCCCACGAGCGTCGCGCCATTGCCCACGAAGATCTCGTGCGGGGAGTCGACCATGCCCACCATGGGCTGGTACGTCACGACGTGCTCAAGCCCATCCGGCCGCCAGCCAGTCTCTTCCTCTACCTCGCGGAGTGCCGTCGCGGAGGGGGACTCTCCCGCGTCCACGATTCCACCGGGAAGCTCCCAGCCGAACGACTTCGGGACGAAGCGGTACCGCCAGAGCATGAGGACGCGATCTTGGTCGTCGATGACGGCAGCAATCGCGACGTGCTGAAGCCGAACGACGTGATGCTCGAACCGCTCAACGCCGGGAGGCTCTACATCGACGAGTTCGAGCTTCACCCACTGGTTGTCGTAGAGGGTGCGCTCACCGTGGATCTGCCACGGCTCAAGATCCGTCGGTGCTTGGACGCTTACGGTGCGGTTCGGCACGCGGTACGAGCTGCGATCGTGAACCTCGATGACACCCTCGGAGACGAGCTTGGCTAGGACCTGCCGCAGCTGCGTTCGTCCGATCTCCAACTCCTGGGCCAGCGTGCGCTCAGAAGGGATCTTGGCCCCCGGGGGGTACTTGCCCGTCTCGATCCACTCGCAGATCGTGCGGTACACCCGCTCCGACTTGGGTCCCATCCTTTAAGCACGCCTCCTTGTGTCTGTTGTGCCGACCGGCACAAGCCTAGTGGGGCACTCAGTCACAGGGACAGGGGAACAGGTGCGGTGAGAGTTTCTCTACTTCATCAAGGCACCCGCCGCGCACGGCGCGGCGCGCGCGGCCCGTCGCCCGGGCCTGCGCTCCTGTCTGCGCCCCGCTCCAGCCCGGCCGCCGGCCGCACGCCTGACGGCTCGGGTTGATGGGTGACGAACCACGATGCGGCCAAGACGGGTACACGGGTGCGGCTCAAGACGATGCCTCCGGCGGGGGCGCTCAGGCTCCGGGATGGCGGGGGCTCCGTGAGCGGGTGCCGGCCGGTGGGGGGTGGCGGTGGGGAACTCCCATCCCGTCTGCCGTCGACCCAGGCAGAGCCGAGCAGACACGGCACCGGGCGTCCAGGTCGTTCGTACAGTGGCGCGCTCCACCTGGACGCCCGGCACCGCGCCTGCTCCACGGTGTGTGGGCCGACGGCAGACGGGATGGGAGTGAGGGGGAACCGCTGCAAGGTGGGCTGGAAAGGCTTTGCTATAGCCGCGCGGTCGACTCCACGGCTACAGCCTCTACACGCTTGATCACGCCGGCTGGCCGCTAGCAAGAATGCGTTACGCGCCGTCCAAGATGTAGATCCCGCACCTCTGTGGAAGCCTGAAAGTGTATGGCCTCGCCGTTGAAGTGTGCATCGGCGGTATGGCCAATGGGCTGGTGGTGCACAATTCGGTTCGTCGCCCTCCCTGCTGGCAAGCAGTGCAGAGGTGGCTGATCGTTCCTCATCAGCTTCATTAACCGACACGAGGTTTGGGTCGGTGAGGACAAGATGGCGAAGGCGCAAGGTTTTATTGATTCGGCAACCTTGTATCAGATCTTCATAACTCTTACGGGTGACCGTAAGCACCCTGAGGGTTGGAGTGACTGGGATAAATCTACAGCACTTTCCGCGACGATCGCCCTGATAGGGCGCAAAGAATTTCGAGTTGCTCCGGGTGTAGGAGTGTCTGGTGCGGCAAGTGGAAGCTATGAACAGCTCACTAGGGCACTCAGCGACATGGAGGCCATCGACCATCGTATTCCAAGCAGGAAATCGATGAACAACGCCCTCGCGGCAACATCCGCCTGGGCAGCCCAACACGATGCCGAATTGCGGGATCTCCTGTCGCGCTCACTTCAGGATCGAGACAACTTCATCCCATGGCTGGAATGGTCCGTCGGGCACTCATGGGAAGAACATTCCATGAGGCTTTATGGGCTCTTCGATGAAACCCTTATTCCGCTAATTGCTTCACTCCTCGGGCAAACCGAGGGCCACATGGGAATGCTTCACAGAGCTAGCCGAGACGCCATCTTGCTAAGCAGGTACGCAGGGCTTGCAAAGGATGGCAACCTCCCTCAGGCGGGCACTTTTCCAGACCTTAGGGATGCGTTCATAATTTCCGCTTTCCTTCGCGGTAGGTATCACCAACTCATCTCGCGAGATCAGTTGATTCAGCACCCCATCCGGGAAGGGCTCCCTGGTGTACAGGTGTCACCAGCCAGCGCGGCATTCACTGTAACCCCAGAATCCATGCTTGCTTCAGTAATCCTCAACTCTGCCCTATTGGAGAGGAAAGTCGAGAATCGAATCACATCCTGGGCGAATAATTTGAATAGAGCCCGGGAGGCGCATCTTGCGGATCGTCTCCCTCTTGGCCCGCCTACGGGGTGGGCCAAGAAAGACTGGGCCAGGGTTGAAAGGGTGATCAAGGAGGGGGGAATCGATACCTACCCAGGATGGATCGATGGCATTGCGGCACCCGCAGCAGTAGCCATCACTTGGGATCTAGTATCCAACTTCTTCCTCAATGGCTGGGTCGCAGTCGGCTCCGATGTTGCGATTTCAGCGGCGTCGCTTTACGCAGGCGTAAAAGGGTCTGCATCGAAATTGGATAACCTTGCTATCCGGCCAATCGCAGAACGTCGAGCACGCCTACAGCGAATGGCTAAGTTTCCTCCCGGGCTAGTGGCTCCTGGCCCCTGAGGCCACACTGGATGGCAAAGGCGTGCCTACGTGTCCTCTGTGGGGAGCGCTGGGCTGCTTCCTGACCGCAAAAGTGACCCAGGGCGATGGAGGACGCGTAAGGGTGTCAACCGCGGCAGCACTGCGGCCTGGATAGCCGCTTGGGTCGATCTGGATGTGATCCAGCCCCCTGGACGATTCCGAGGTTTCGTGCCACACGCGTGCCAGATCGTGCGGGGAGTCGCGGGGAACAAGAGTGCCATCGGGGTCGTGACTCTGGATCAACTGCTGACGGAAATAAGTAGGTGGGTGGTGGGGGCCCTCTCGCTCATGTAAAGAGGTCGTTTGCCCGCCTGGTTTGGCTAGATGGCGGCTCCTGCAGTGCCCTGCCGCCAGGGTGGATCTCTCGGTTGACCCAGCTGGGGCCTGTCGGTCGGCAACTGCCGGCCGATGGGCCCTGGCCATGTGCCCCACCGTGCCCCCGTGTGCGCCTCCCTGGCCCTCGTGGTTGGAGAGATGCTGCCGTTGTCCGTGCGGGCTCTAGGGAGGGACAGGGCGTGATCCAGCCGAAGTGTGGGGCTCGGAAGAAGGATGGGGGCCGGTGTGCGCGGCCGGCGATCGTAGGCAGCGGTCAGTGCTACCAGCACCAGGGAGGGTGGACAGCCCACGCGCAGGCGGATCGAAAGAAGAAGGAAGCCGAAGCGAAGAAGAAGGAGCTCCGTAAGAAGAAGCGGTCGTGGTGGTGACCGGCGGCTGACATCCACAGCTGACATCAACAGCGGTGGATATGGGAGGCCGGAGGCAGTCAGCAGCGGCAGGGGAGCGCTCGGCCGTTGGTTGCGTACGGTCGGTCCGATCGAACTCCTAAAGCGGTTACTCATCAATCCGGCGTCCATGTGCCCGCACTGACCACCAGTAGAGCACCGTCCCCGAAAGCGACAAGTTAGGCTGCCTTCACGATCTTGCAGTCACGCGGGGAGGGAACTGTGGCAGCAGAAGCGGGGAGGGATCCCGCAATGGCTCTGACGGATGCGGTGGTGGCCGTGAGGCGCTACCTGAAGGTCATAGAGCAGACGCAGGACACTGGACTCGACCAAGACTCATGGCTGGAGTCCGCAGCAGAGATTGGTGTCCTCTCGGGGGAGATGCGTGAGGCGCTCTCACAGGTGAACCGAGCTCTAGGGATTAAATCCGGTCGCGATGCCATATTGCTCTACCTGAGGAAACGCGTCGGGCAGTCGGTCCCGGCTGATGCGCTGGCAGGAGTTGCCTGCATTACGGAGTGGGCTCGCCGTATCCGGGAACTTCGAGTCGAGTACGGATGGCCTATTGAGTCGGGTATCACCAGAGACGACATGCCGCACGACCACTACATGCTCACAACGGACCAGCCCGATGAAGAACTGGCAGAGCGTTGGAGACTCGCCAAGTATGCGCGAAAATCCAAAGGGTCCGGAAAAATAAAAATGCTCACCTACTTGCAGACCATCAGCCCGCAATCGGCTGATAAAGATCAGCTGTCTTATATTGCTGGAATAAAATCCTACGCCCGCAGGATCCGTGAGCTGGAGGAAGAGGGCTGGCAGATCGCCTCAAGCATCGACGACCCGTCCCTTCCGCCCGGTTCGTACAGACTCTCCACTCTGGAAAAACGCCCTCCCAGGGTGCGTGAGGCCATCAAGCTCCGGTACGAGATCCTGGAACGCGACAACAAGACATGCCAGGACTGCGGCCGCATCCCTGGCCAAGGGGTCTCGCTTCAGGTTCATCACATCCTGCCCGTGCACCAGGGCGGGAAGAACGACAAAGAAAACCTTGTGACACTGTGCTCTGAGTGTCACGGCGGCCGCCATGCCCTGATGGGCACCAGTGTCAAGGATGAGCTACTCAATCCCGACAGGGAGCCGGACGTTCACACGCACTGAGTATCAACTGGGGCGCCGCCAGGTTCAAACTGCGGCGCCCCAGCCAGCTACAGACACTCAGGGGTGTGACGAGCTATGGCCTCAGCCGCAGGCTGCCCCATCTTGGCAGGGCAGGCTTTGGATAGCGTCACCGAGAAAGCGACTCTGGCGACCCATGCAGGCCCGGACGCCATCGTCTCAAAGCCCAAGGTCACGCACCCGCCCAAGCCGCTTCAGATCAGGATAGGTCGAGCGCGTGGCCAGCCACCTTAGAGGCTCATACGACTGACCGTGAATGGACTCCGCCGCATCAGAGAGCCAGGCAGGAACCAGTGGACGGCTCGTGACTTGTTTGATCACTTTCCTCACCCTTCCAGAGGGCGAGTTTAGCGAGTAGATCATTCGACGGTGAAGCCCATCCGAACGCGGCACTCAAGACGTGGATGGCAAGACGAGGAGGGACAGCATTTCCGATTTGTTGACCAACATCATTCCCTGACCACGGGTAGTCACGGGGAAAAGTCTGCAATCTGCCGGCTTCTGAAAAGGTGAATCGTTTGAGTTCTTCACCCGTCTCGGAAACCAGGCGATTGCGAGAGATCTTTCCTGTTACTGTTGCTGAGGGCTCCCATGATCCGCGGCGACCTCGCGCCCTAGGGTCGCCTCCCGTGCCGTAGTTGGAGATTACTGAGAAGATGTAAGGGCGGTCCAAAACCTCTCCCATGCTCACCCACGGCTCAAGGCGACTGTCACCAGTTTCGCGGTTGACGCCTTTTCGATACGGCCGATGAGTAGCCTCGGGGAGGCTCACCTTTTCGGCGTCTTTGCGAGCGATAAGAACAGCTCTTTTGCGAGTCTGTGGCACGCCGTATTCCTCGGTGCGCAGGATCCCACTGTCCGTGGCGTATCCCTCGGCCGCCAGCACCTCTTCGTAGGCTTCCCAGACCGGAAGCACAGCTGGCACTTGCTCAAGCACAATTGCTTTGAATGGCCTACCGCTGTCGATCGCCTCTAGAGCCCAGCGCAAGGGTTCCAGTACAAGCCCAGTTCGCTCGTCCTCCATCTTGGCGAGGTCACGATCGATCTGATCGCGGGGTTCCCGGGCCGCGACCCGCTTGATAAAGGAAAGCACATCATCGAGCGCCCTGCGTCCAGCACCGCTGCCGGCAACCGTGAAAGTCTGGCATGGCGGCCCGCCTGCGAGGACATCTGCATCAGGGAAATCTGATGGCCCATAGCCCCGGACATCGCCCTCGACCGTCGCGAGACCGGCCGCGCGCCGGGTCGTGCAAGCGGCGCCATCCCACTCGATGCCTACGGTCGCGACACCGAGCTTCTCTGCTGCCACGTCAAGCCCACCAGGGCCAGCAAAGAGGTCCACGATCTGGGTAGGTTGCACTTGGTCTCCAGGAGTCGTTGCGGCCTGACCTGGTACATCAGCTCCACAACCGATCGGTAAGCGGCGATCGATGAGCGTACCTGACGGCACTGACAACAGGACTCACACAGCAAGATCACCCGTCTGTGCCTGCGTACGACGCCCACTGAGTCCGCGACGTAGGGGCGGAGGCGTGACGCAGCACATCGCGCATCCCGAGTTTTTAGAGGCTAGAACAAGAATTCTGTACCTGTGGTCGTCTCCTTTACTGCCGATTCGTCAGGAATGGCAACCCAATCCCCCGGCCCCAAGGTGAACCCATGACCTTCCGCCGCGACTCGATCGCTGACCCATTTACCACACAAGAGAAGTATTCCCTTTTCTGTAGCCTTCTCTTTGATTGCTCGAGCTCTACGCATAGGATCTTGTTTCCCTGCGCACACGGTGAGTATGACGCTTCTCTCGATCACTATCTTGGGTAGATAGGTGAACAGCCTGAGCAGTCTCACTTCTTGCCCTTGCCCGCCATCGAAGACTTGTTCCGCCTGGCTCTCCGTGAGCAGGGTGAGAGGATTTATTGGCAATCGAGTCCAGTCGTATAGAGGGACGCCCCATTGATTGCGGGCATCCACGGCGATGCCACGCTTGCCGTCCTTGTTCCCTTTTCCTCGATAAAGCCATGACGTATGAGTTCGAATCAACCAGCTCCGATGAGACTTGTCTTTTAGGCGTATCTGGGTGCAGATGCAGATATGGCAATGCGCTTCTGTGGGGATGGCCCAGTTGTCGCCTACGGTGCTCTTCAGATCGACTGGTACGCCGGCGAGCTCAATATCGAGCGGCTTAGATTTCTTCCATTTGAAAACACGCTGCACTTCGTATTCCAGCTTTGCCCCGACGGACGCGCGCTCCCCTGGGTGGACATCCTTTGAGAGGAGGTCATAGCGCCCAGTGCGCGCACCATCAAGGACATAGTCAATCGAAGAGCGGATGGCTTCAGTGAAGCCGGTGGCCAAGTCGTACTTCCCCAGCTCGCCGAGGATGAGTTGAATCTCCATGTCATCCGAGGGGTCACGCAGGATCTTTCCTTCTGAACGACAGTCTTTGCCCTGGCACTCCGACCCCAACGGTTGCAGCTTCAGTCTCCCCATGACTGCCCCACCCTCGTGATGTAGTTCGATGTCGCTGGCAGCCTAACCAGGGCTCCTGGCAGAAACCGGGTCAACCCTGTTGCGCAGGTGGAGCGTTAGGCGGGGACAAGCTAGCCACGCTTGCTTGGCCAAAGTCCGACTGACCGGGGCAAAAGTATGAGTCGGCAACACCCTCCGGAGTCACGTGCGGCCGGCGTCATCATGGTCGGCATGAACCCTGAATTCAGCAGCGCCCCAACGGAGAGCACCCAGGTCACAGCCGTGGCGGACGGTGCCAGACTGGTCTTCAGGTGGGACGCGGACGCGCGGATCGAGGTACGCCATCTCGGGGGCGAGGTCGTCATCGAGGCGAATGCGGCCGGCCTCAGGACACTGGCTGGGGCATCTGCTGGTGCTGGCCGGGGACGGCGTTCCCGATGGGGCCCATCTGCACCTCGAAGACAGCAACGGGCTGGAGGACGGGTCCGTCAGCCTGGTACTGGAGCGCAGCGACGAGGAGTAGCAGCGCCAGTACACGGCTCGGGGCGGCGATGGCCGGGCCGTCTGTGGGCCGTGCGAAGGGGCTCAGGGGTGATCGGTAACGACCAACAGTGACAGGTCAGCTACGAGGGTGATCCGGGAACGCGCAGGTCAACGGGCCCTCCACCTACTGGTTCGCCCCTGGGGCTGGCGGTCAGGCAAGATGGGGTGTATCTGCCCACTCACTCTTTGCCGGACGGTTTCTCTTGGCTGAGTACATCTACACGATGCGCAAGACGCGCAAGGCGCACGGCGACAAGGTCATCCTGGATGACGTGACGCTGAGCTTCCTGCCGGGTGCGAAGATCGGTGTGGTCGGCCCGAACGGTGCCGGTAAGTCCACCGTTCTGAAGATCATGGCTGGCCTCGAGCAGCCGTCCAACGGTGACGCGTTCCTGTCGCCCGGCTTCACCGTCGGCATGCTCCTCCAGGAGCCCCCGCTCGACGAGACCAAGACCGTCCTGGAGAACGTCCAGGACGGCGCCGCCGAGGTCATGGCGAAGCTGAAGCGCTTCAACGAGGTCGCCGAGCTCATGGCGACCGACTACTCGGACGCGCTCATGGACGAGATGGGCAAGCTCCAGGAGGACCTGGACCACGCCAACGCCTGGGACCTCGACGCGCAGCTCGAGCAGGCCATGGACGCCCTCGGCTGCCCGCCCAGCGACTGGCCGGTCACCAACCTCTCCGGTGGCGAGAAGCGCCGCGTCGCGCTCTGCAAGCTCCTCATCGAGGCGCCCGACCTGCTCCTCCTCGACGAGCCCACCAACCACCTCGACGCCGAGTCGGTGAACTGGCTGGAGCAGCACCTCGCCAAGTACCCCGGCACCGTCGTCGCCGTCACCCACGACCGGTACTTCCTCGACAACGTCGCCGAGTGGATCCTCGAGCTCGACCGCGGCCGCGCCCACCCCTACGAGGGCAACTACTCCACCTACCTCGACACCAAGGCCACCCGCCTCAAGGTCGAGGGCCAGAAAGACGCCAAGCGCGCCAAGCGCCTCAAGGAAGAGCTCGAGTGGGTGCGGTCGAACGCCAAGGGGCGTCAGGCCAAGTCCAAGGCCCGTCTCGCGCGCTACGAGGAGATGGCGGCCGAGGCCGACAAGATGCGGAAGCTGGACTTCGAGGAGATCCAGATCCCGCCGGGCCCGCGTCTGGGCTCCATCGTCGTCGAGGTCGAGAACCTCTCGAAGGCCTTCGGCGACAAGGTCCTCATCGACGACCTGTCCTTCACCCTGCCCCGTAACGGCATCGTCGGCGTCATCGGCCCGAACGGCGCCGGCAAGACCACGCTCTTCAAGATGCTCCAGGGTCTGGAGACCCCGGACTCCGGCTCCGTCAAGGTCGGCGAGACCGTCAAGATCTCGTACGTCGACCAGAGCCGCGCCAACATCGACCCGAAGAAGACGCTGTGGGCCGTCGTCTCCGACGAGCTGGACTACATCAACGTCGGCCACGTCGAGATGCCCTCCCGGGCGTACGTCTCCGCGTTCGGCTTCAAGGGCCCGGACCAGCAGAAGCCGGCCGGCGTGCTCTCCGGCGGTGAGCGCAACCGTCTGAACCTCGCGCTCACCCTCAAGCAGGGCGGCAACCTGCTGCTCCTCGACGAGCCGACCAACGACCTCGACGTCGAGACGCTGTCCTCGCTGGAGAACGCCCTTCTGGAGTTCCCCGGTGCGGCCGTGGTCATCTCCCACGACCGCTGGTTCCTGGACCGAGTGGCCACGCACATCCTCGCGTACGAGGGCGACTCGAAGTGGTTCTGGTTCGAGGGCAACTTCGAGTCGTACGAGAAGAACAAGATCGAGCGCCTCGGCCCGGACGCGGCCCGTCCGCACCGCGCCACGTACAAGAAGCTGACCCGAGGCTGATCACTTCATGGCTCGGCACATCTACAGCTGTCCCCTGCGTTGGTCGGACATGGACGCCTTCGGGCACGTCAACAACGTCGTCTTCCTGCGGTACCTGGAAGAGGCGCGGATCGACTTCATGTTCCGGCTGGCGCCGGGGGACGGTTCCCCCTCGTTCTCCGGCGGGTCCGTCGTGGCCCGGCACGAGATCGACTACGTGCGACCGCTGGTCCACCGGCACGAGCCGGTGACCATCGAGTCGTGGGTCACGAAGATAGGCGCGGCGTCCCTGACGATCGCGTACGAGATCAAGGACCCGGACGTCACGTACGTACGGGCCTCGACGGTC